>JAICVB010000003.1 GCA_025935545.1 Gemmatimonadales bacterium | reverse complement strand
GCGGCTGCGCGCGCTGGTGGCGGCGGCGCTCCGGGTCCGGAAGGCGCGGCGGAAGACGCGGCCGGGCCCCGCGGCCAGGGCGGCCCGCCTCGATGCCAAGCGGCGCCGCGGCGAGACCAAGGCACGCCGGCGGCCGGTCGCGCCGGACGACTGAGCTAGGCGCTCGCCGCCACCGGCAGGCGCCGGCGATCGAGCGTGCGGTACTGCACCGCCTCCCCGACGTGGCCCGCGCTCAGCTCCTCGACGCCGTCGAGATCGGCAATCGTGCGCGCGATCTTGAGCACCCGATGATACGCGCGCGCGGAGAGCCCCAGGCGCTGGATGGCCGCGCGCAGCAGCTGCTCGGCGGCAGGCGACAGGCGGCAGTGCGTCCGCAGATCCCGCGGCAGCATGTGCGCGTTGGCGTGGATGCCCGGACGATGGCGGAACCGCGCCTGCTGCACCCTGCGCGCACGCTCCACTCGCGCGCGCACCGCCGCGCTCGGCTCCTCCCGCTGTTCGCCGGTGAGCTCGCGGTATGGCACGGCCGGCACGCTGAGGTGCAGGTCGATCCGGTCGAGCAGCGGGCCCGACACGCGGGAGAGGTAGCGCTCGACGGTCGGCGCGTCGCAGCGACAGGCGTGCTGCACATCCCCGTGGTGGCCGCAGGGGCAGGGGTTCATCGCCGCGGCCAGCATGAAGCGCGCGGGAAAGGTGAGCGTCATCGCTGCCCGGCTCAGCGTGACGGTGCCATCCTCCATCGGCTGCCGCATGACCTCGAGCACGTTCTTCCGGAACTCGGGCAGCTCGTCGAGGAAGAGGACACCGCCGTGCGCGAGGCTCACCTCGCCGGGCCGCGGCCAGGATCCGCCGCCAATCAGCCCCGCGTCGCTGATCGTGTGATGCGGTGCCCGGAACGGCCGCTCGGTGGTGAGGGACTGCCCCGCCCCGAGGACCCCCGCCACGCTGTGCACCTTGGTGGTTTCGAGCGCCTCGTCGAGCGTCATGGCCGGCAGGATCCCCGGCAGGCGCCGGGCGAGCATCGTCTTGCCGGCGCCCGGCGGGCCGACCATCAGGAGATTGTGCGAGCCGGCCGCCGCGACCTCGAGCGCGCGCTTGGCCGCCGCCTGGCCGCGCACATCCGCCAGGTCGGCGGTATCCCTGGTCCGCTCCGCCATCAGGCGATGCGGGTCCACCCGGACCGGCACGATCAGCTCGACGCCGATCAGGTGCGCGCAGACCTGCTGCAGTGAGGACGCACCGCAGACCGCGAGCCCGTCCACCACGGCTGCCTCGGGCACGTTGGCGGCCGGCAGGAACAAGGTGGCGACGCCGCCGGCGCGCGCAGCCAGCGCCATGGCAAGGGCACCGCGCACCGGCCGCAGGTCTCCCTCCAGGCCCACCTCTCCCAGGGCTACGCAGGCATCGAGCGCATCGGCCGGCAGCTGCCCGCTCGCGACGAGGATGGCGAGCGCGATCGGCAGGTCCAGTGCGGTGCCCTCCTTCCTGATGTCCGCCGGCGCGAGGTTCACCGTGATCCGCTTGAGGGGCAGCTGGTAGCCGGCGTTCGCGAGCGCGGCGCCCACCCGTTCCCTCCCCTCGCGCACCGCGCCGTGCGGCAAGCCGACGGTGGAGAACGAGGGCAGGCCGTTGGCGATGTCCACTTCGACATCCACCAGATAGGCGTCCACGCCGAGCACGGCTGCGGATCGGACCCGGGCGAGCATGACCGACGCTAACGCGAATGAGCGAGGCGCCGGGGGCCGGAATCCCGCCGGGGGGACCAATCCAGCGCCCTGCCGGCGCCGTCGCCCCTGCCAACTTTTTGCCGATTTTCAGGCGATTCGATGCCCTGAAACCGGCATCTTGACGACGAACGGCTCTTTCATATCTTATAAATCATTCGCTAACAATTGCTTCGAGAGAGCTTAACGCGCGGCCTGAAATGTGCAATTCCGGAACGCGCGCGAGAGTTGTGTCGAAGAATTTGACACTCCCCGCATCGTCCACGCCCCATCCGCCCGTAACCGGTACCCGCATGCACGCGACCCGCACCGACCGCGCCCTCTGGCCCCGCGCCGTCATGGCCACCCTGCTGTTCACGATCCTCTCGCTGACCGTCCATCTGGTGGACATCACCTGGTTCGATGGGAACCAGGGGACGGCGGTCGCCGAAGCGACGCTGGCGCACGCCGGCCCCGCTCCGCACTGACGTCGCCCCATGCCGCGCCCCGCATTCCTCGTCGCCGGCCTCGCTGCGCTGATTGCGCTGGCCGTGTCCCGGCGGGCGGCGGACGGGGCGACGGCGGGGTATCGCGCGCCGGGCGCGACCGCACCGACGGCAACGCGTACCGCAGACTCGATCGCGACGCGGCTCAAGATCGGCTGGCGCGCGGCCGGCTCGCGGCAAGGCCTCCTCTCCATCGGCGGCCTCCCGCCGGTGCCGGGCACGCTCTCCATCGCGGGCGGCTCGCTCATCTTCCAGCCCGCCGAGGGCGACGCCGCCATCGCCTACCCGCTGTACCGGGTGCAGGTTGACGGAGGCCGGGCGGTGCGGCACTCCTCGGTGACGCTGCTGGGGGTCGATCCGGGGGCCCGCGATTCGATCTTCCTGTTCCATCTCGACGGCGGCGTGCTGGAGACGGCCACCCCGGGCGTCCTTCGTGATGTGGTCACTGGCGCCCCGCGCCTGGACAGCCTGGGTGACGCATGGGCCACCAACCGGTTCGCCCTGGTGGATCCGGCGGACACGGCAGCCCAGCTCGAGACCCTGCAGGCGCGGGCCGCCACCACCTTCGCCGACTCCATGTTCCGGCTCTTCGGCACGCCGAGCCGCCCGCTCGGCCTGGTCGGCGACCGGGGCCAGCGGGCCGGCCGGCTGGGCGAGTATATCGCGTCGCGGGATTCGATCTCGCTGTCGCCGTCCCGAATGACCCAGGCAGCGCAGCTTCGCCACGCCCTGGCGCACGAGCTGGCGCACCGGTGGCAGAAGGCGATGCCGGGTGAATTCCGGACGCTCTGGGAGGGGGTGGGTCCGATCGAGGACTCGCTCCGTTATGGTTTTGGGAACGAGCAGGAACATCAGGCCGAGGCTGTGGCGTTTGCGGTTCACTTCCTGCAGACGACCGCTGCCCCGGATCTTCCGACCGATGCCGCGCTGGACCTCCTGCAGGCCTACGAGCGCCTTGTCCCCGGGACCCGGGTCATGGCGCGCCGGCTCGTGGCACAACCGCTGTACCGCTATCACCCACTCGCGAGCACGCTGCTCGCCCCCGCCCGGAGCGTCGCTGCCCGTGGCGATGAACACGCCGAGAACGTGGACGTCTTCTGATGCAGCTCTCCAACCCCGAGCCGTCGCTCCCGCAGAACGCAGCCCGCACCCGCCGCCGGATCCGCTGGATCTCCGCGGCGGTGGGCCTCCTGATTCTCTTCGCCGGCGCCTTTGCGTGGGGCGCGCGCCATGCCGCCCTCCGGCCCGCCCCGGCCGCGCTCACCTACACCGCCCTCCTCTCGGCCATGACGGAGGGACGGGTGGACTCCATCGCGATCGTGCCGGGCAAGCAGGTGCTCGGCTGGTGGGCCGGCCGCGCGACGAGCGAGCCGTTCCGCGTGGTGTACTCGAGCGCGAATGTGGACGGGCTGGTCCAGCGGGCTGAGCGCGACGGCGTGAGCATCACCTTCCGCGAATCGGCGGGCCGCGGCCTCGACTACCTGAACGTGGCGGTGAGCGTGGTCCTCGTCCTGGTGCTCGCGATCGTGGTGCGCCGGCACATGGGCGGAGGCCAGGGCGGCGGCACCGATCTGGGCCGGACGACGGGCTCGGACACGACCTTCGCGAGCGTCGCCGGCAACGAGGGCGCGGTGGCCGAGCTCAGGGAGATCGTGGAGTTTCTCAGGTCGCCGGCCCGCTTCGACCGGATCGGCGCGCGCACACCCAAGGGGCTGCTCATGTTCGGCCCCCCCGGCACCGGCAAGACGCTCATGGCACGGGCCGTCGCAGGGGAAGCCGGCGTGCCGTTCTGGAGCATCTCGGGGTCGGAGGTCACCGGCTTCATCGTCGGGCTCGGTGTCATGCGCCTCAAGTCGCTCTTCAAGAAGGCCCGGAAGCGGGGCGGCGTCATCTTCATCGACGAGCTCGACGCCCTGGGCGGCCGCCGCGGCCGCAACCAGTCGCACAACGAGGATGATCGCACGCTCAATCAGCTGCTGATCGAGCTCGACGGCTTCTCGCCGAGCGATGGCGTGATCGTCATCGCTGCCACCAACCGGGCCGAGGATCTCGACCCCGCCCTGCTCCGGCCGGGCCGCTTCGACCGGTCGGTCTCGGTGGCCCTGCCGAGCGCGCTGGAGCGCGAGGCGATCCTGCGGCTTCACGCCGCCCAGCGCAAGGTTCCGCTCGACGCCGGCGTGGATCTCGGCCGGCTGGCGCGGCTCATGCCCCAGTCAAGCGGCGCCGACCTCGCCAACCTCCTCAACGAAGCCGCGATCGTCGCGGCGCGGAACGGCACCGAGCAGGTGGCGTGGTCCGACATCGAGTGTGCTCGCGACCGGCTCCTGCTGGGGAAGGAGCGCACCGGCTTCCGCGCGTCGGACCGCGAGTGGCGGATCGTCGCGATGCACGAGGCGGGACACGCCCTCGCCGGCGTGACCTGCTGCCCCGAGGACGGGCTGCACAAGGTCACCATCCAGCCGCGCGGGCAGGCGATGGGCGTCGCCTTCTTCTCGCCCGACAGCGACCAGCACCTGCACTCCCGCCGCTATCTCGAGGGCCAGATCGTGAAGGGCCTGGGCGGCCGAGCTGCGGAGCAGGTCGTCTTCGGGCCGGATGCGATCACCAGCGGCGCCCGCAGCGACCTTCAGCACGTCACGCGCATCGCCAAGGAAATGGTCTACAACCTCGGCATGGGCGAGTCCACGGGCCTCATGATCTACGACAACCAGAACGGGCCGGTGAGCGGCGAGCTCCACGCGGCGATGGATCGCGAGGTCCGCGCCATCATTGACGGGCTCTACAGCCGCACCGTCGCGCTCATGGAGACGCACCGCGCCGCGCTCGAGGCGCTGGGCGAGGCGCTCCTGGCGCACGAGACGATCGATGGTCCCGATGCCATCCGTCTCCTGCAGGCCCACGGCCTCCCGGCGGCGGAGGTCGCCGCCTGAGGCCATGGCTCGGCGCTGGATCGGCCTCGCGCTGATCGCCGCCGCCTCCTTCGGGGGCGGCGGCGCGGCGGCGCGCTGGACGGCGGCGCGCCAGGCCGGCGAACGCACCCGGGAGGCCCGGCTCCTGGCCCGGGCGGTCGAAACGATCCGCCGCAACTACGTAGACTCCCTTCCCCCCGACTCGCTCTACCTGAGCGCGACCGAAGGACTCGTGCGCTCGCTCGACGACCCGTACGCCGAGCTCCTCCTGGCGGACGCGTATCGCCGCTTCAACCAGCAGATGGCCGGCACCCGCATCGAGCTCGCCCCGCCGCGCATGCCGCGGGAGGGCGGCAGCGTGTCCGGCTGGGGCCTCGGATTCACCGACCCCGGTCAGGCGATCGGGCCGGGCGACGAGATCCTCGCGGTGGACGGACGTTCCACCCGCGGGATGACCGACGCCGACGCCGCCGAGCTCATCGCCGCCGATACGTCGCGCACCGTCACCCTTCTGGTGCGCCCGCGGGGCAGCACCACCGCGGTGATCCGCCGCGTGGAGCGGACGGCCGTGCACATCCCCGCGGTGTCGCCGGGGGTGATGCTGGCCCACGGCACCGGCTACGTGGCCCTCCACATCGTGACGCAGGCCGCGGCCCGCGAGCTCTTCGACGCGATCACCGACCTCCGACGCCGCGGAATGCACACGCTCGTGCTGGACCTGCGGCGCAACCCGGGCGGGCTCATCGCGCAGGGTGTCGGCATCGCGGAGCTCTTCCTGGATCCGGGTGACACCATCGCCGTCATGCGCGGCCGCGGCCGTTCCCCGCTCACCGCGCACGTGGCCCGCATGCCGCAGCCCTGGCCCGACATGCCGCTCGTCCTGCTGGTGAACCGGCAGACGGCCAGCTCCGCCGAGGTGATCGCGGCGGCGCTGCAGGACCATGACCGCGCGATCGTCGTGGGAACGCCGACCTACGGGAAAGGCGTGATCCAGACGACCTTCCCGCTGCGCCAGGATGTCGCCGTCAAGTTCACGACCGCGCGGTGGTACGCGCCGAGCGGCCGGACGATCCAGCGGAGCGCCGATTCAGCGGCGGCGGACACCGCCGTGCACCGGTCGGTCGGTGGTCGGCCGCTGGCCTCCCACCGCGGCATCGTGCCCGACGTCGCCGTCCGCCCGCGCTGGCACGGCAGCGCGGAGGCATTCTACGGCCGGGAGACCCGGCTCGCGCCCAACGCCTACCGCGCATCGCTGAGCGTGGCTGCCGCGGGGATCGTTGAGAGCGGTGGCGTGCGCAGCCGCGGGTTCGCGGTGACGCCGGCGATGCGCGAGGCCTTCTGGGACGAGCTGGTCGAGCGACGCGTGCCGCTCCGGCGGTGGGTGTTCGAAGGCGCCCACTCGGTGGTGGACCGCGAGCTCGGCTACGCCCTCGCGCGCCAGCGGTGGGGCGAGGCGGCGGAGATCGAGCGTCGCGCCGCCGATGATGCTGCCATGCGAGCCGCGCTCGCGCTCACCAGTCGGGCCCGCACCATGGGCGCTCTCGTTGCCGTGGCGGCGAGCCCGCTGGCGGCGCGCTGAGCCCCGGCCGCGCTCACTCCGGGAGCGTGACGGTCGCGACGGTTCCCCTCCCTGCCTCGCTTTCGACGTCGATCGTCCCGCCCCACCCCTCTACCAATCGCCGCACGATGGGAAGCCCAAGGCCCGAGCCACTCGTGGTGGTGGAAAACCGCGGCTCGAAGATCCTGGGCAGCTGATCGGCTGGAACCCCGACGCCATCGTCCGCGACCCGGATGACGCGCCCCCGGATCGCCACGGAAATCCGCCGTGCGCCCGCGTTGCGGGCGTTCTCCAGCAGGTTCACGAGGACCTCCTTCACTTCATCCCGGCGGGCCCGCGCCCAGAAGTGGGCCGGGGCATCGAGCTCCACCACGGCGCCTTCCCCGGCAAGCCGGTAGAGCTGGATCACCTCGGTCGCGACCGCGACGAGATCGAGCCGCTCGAGCGGCGGCGCCTCGGCGCCGGGCGCGGCAAAGCGGCTGAAGGCGCGCGCGATCGTGTCCAGTCGATCGATCTCGGAGAGAATGCGCTCCGAGGTTTCCTCCAGCGTGCGGTCGAAGTCCGGCCGCCGGTCGCGGTGGGCGCGCTGGAGGTGCTGGATGCCGAGCCGGAGCGGCGTCAGCGGGTTCTTGATCTCGTGCGCCACCTGCCGCGCCATCTCGCCCCACGCGAGCACCCGCTCCGCGCGCGACAGGTCGGTCACGTCGTTGAGGGCCAGGACCACGCCGCTTACGTCGGTACCGAGTGGCGCGATCTGCAGGGCGATGCGCCGCCGGTCCACCGTGAACTCGGCCGCCGGGGGAGCGCGGAGGGGATGCCCGAGGAATTCGCGCACCGCATCGAGGAGCGGTCCCCACGGGTCGGCCAGCACATCGCCGAGCACCGACCCTTCCTCCAGCGGCGTGCCCAGGAGTTCCACGGCCTGGCGGTTGGCGATCAGCACCCGGCCCTCGGGATCGAGGCCGACGACGCCCGTCGCAACCGTCGCCAGCACGGCGGCCGTACGCCGGCGGGCGGCTTCGAGAGCCGCCCGGCTCGCGCTGATGTCGGCGGCCATCCGGCTGAACGCGCCGAACACCGGCTCGAATTCGTAGGGCGGCGGCGTGATGTCGTCGGGCATGGGCAGACCCCGCCCCAGCGCGAGCGCCGAGCGGCGGAGCTCCGCCACCGGCCGCGAGAGGGCGCGACCGGCCCGGCCCGCCGCGAGCACCGCCGCGCCGATCCCCGCGAGCGTGGCGAGCAGCAGCACCAGCGCGAGGTCCATCTGCCGCGCCGGCGCTCCGAGTCCGGCCACCTCCGCCACCTGCGGCGACGCGAGCACGCCGACCTCCTCCGGCGGCCCCGGCTGGATCACCCGATACCCGACCCGTTCGGCGAGGCTCGGGATGGCACCATCCCGTGTGGCTTCGAGATCGCCCTCCAGCGCGAGCGCCTGGTACGCCTCGGGGTCCATGAGGGGACCCAGCACGCCCAGCTCGCGCAGGATCGGCGCGCTCGCGGACACGAACGAGCCGCCCCGGTAGAACGCCAGGTCGGCATTGATCCGGTCGCCGAGGAGCCGCAGCGTCGAGTCCACGGAGGCGTTCAGGGAGTCCAGGCTGGCGGCCGCGAGCGCGGGGTCCCGCAGCGACTGGGCGATCAGCAGGTCCCGCCCGCGCTCTGCCTCCTCCTGGAAATGCGAGAAGGTCCACGCGGTGAAGGCGACGGTCGGAATGATGAAGAACGCGGCGAGCGCCGCGGTCAGCTGCACCCGGAACGAGTGCAGGAGCTGCCGCCAGCGGAGGCGGCGCGTGATACCTCCGGCGGCGAACGCCGTCACGATCCAGAGGAGGAGGAGCACGGCAAGGTCGAGGACCATCACCAGGGCGGCGCGCACCAGCGCGGGACCAGGGTCCTGCAGCTCGACGAAGGCGCGCACCTGGCGCCGGCCACCGGGCAGCGGCAGCGTCCGCTCCGCCCGCACGCTCCAGCCGTCGCGGCGCCACTGCCATGGCAACACGCGCGCGCCCGCATCCAGCGCGGGCGGCGGCAGCTCGAGCCGGTACTGGGGCGAGACCCGCGCGACTGAGGGATGCAGCAGCCGCCCGAGGCGCCCGGGCGCCACGAGCGTGGAGCGCGGTCCGATCGCCACCGTGAGGACCGACGCCGTATCGAGCCGGGCGACGAGCACGTAGTGGACGCCGGGGACCCCGTCAAAGCGCTCCACCGCCCGCTCCTCGGCCGGCGGCAGCTCGCGCACCATGCGGGCGAGGGCCGAGTCGGGCACGCCGATCTGATCGAGGGGCAGCTCCGCGAGCTGCGCGCCCGCCGGGGTCCACAGCGTGAGCCGTGCCGGGTATCGCTCGGCGGCAAGCGGAGAGCGTACCCAGAGCGTGTACATGCGCGACTGAAGGGAGACCCGCGGTATGGCCGCGACGCGGGTCTCGAAACTCGCGAGGAGCGGCGGCACGGCCGCATCCTCCACCCGGCCGAGATGGGCGACGTCCCGCTCCGCCAGGCGGAGCCGGCCCTCGACTGCTTCACTCCAGGTGACGGCCGCGGTCAGGGTACCCGCCACGAGGGCAATCGCCGCGAACGCCCGGCGACGTGATGCGGGCAGCGTGACCGCAATGGCGAGGGGGATCCAGAGGAGCGGGTACCAGGCGGGCAGTCCGTCCGCCGGAGTCCAGAGCACCAATGCTCCGGCGCCGGCCAGTGCCGCCGCCGCTCCGGCGATGACCGGCGTCAGGATTCGTCCGGCAGCCTCACCCTCCTGCATCGCCCGGCCCATCAGCAGCATGCCGGCGGCCGGGAGAAAGAGCGCGAGCTGCCACGCGATCCACAGTGAGAGGGATGCCCCGGCGGCAACCGGCGTGATGCCCCGGCCGAGGAGCACCACCGTGGGCGGCATGAGCGCGGCAAGCAGCCAGCCCGCGGCGGCGCGCGGCACGCGCCAGCGACCGCGCGGCCGCCACAGCAGCGCCGCGACCACGACGAGCGCGCCGGTGAGGCCAAGCGCGGCAGCGGAGCTGGTGACCGGGCCGAGCAGCGGCAGGAAGTACGTGGTCGACGAGAACGGGGAATGCACGCCGAGCGCGGCGCGGATCGGCGCGCGGACCGCGAGCCAGGCGCCCGCGGGGAGGGCCAGGAGCCGGGTCGACGGCGACTGCCCCAGGGCAACCCCGAGCCCGACGAGGAGAAGCAGCAGCCAGACGAGCACGCGCGCGCCCGACGCCGCCGCAATGTCGCGCGCCTCCGCCTGGGTGGGCGGCACGGGCTCGGTGCTGAACAGGAGCCGGTCCCCGGCGGTGGTCGGCTCGGTGTAGTCGAAGACGTTGCGCGAATCAGGCGCGGCGCCGGGCGCATAGACCTCCAGCCCGACTTCCGTGCGCTGGCGGAACAGCTCGGCCAGGCTGCGGCTCCGATCCGCCACGGCCGGGTGCGCCCAGATGAGCACTCCCGCGACGGCCAGGCGGCCGCCCGGCGAGTGGCGGCGCGTCTCCAGCACGAGGTAATATCCGGTGGTACGGACGGCGAGCGAGTCGCCGGTGGCGAGCGGCCGAAGCCGCTGGCGCCCCGCCCATGCGCGGGGTGAACCGTTCGGATCGAGGATCGCCACTCCGCTCTCGACGCCGGATTGCGGGATGAGGCCGTGGAGGCGGGAGAAGGCGACTTCTTGGGCCCCGTCCGCCACCTCCACGGCTCGTGCGGCGAGCCGCTCCGCGAGCTGGAACGCCTCGTGAAGGTCGCCCCGCAGGCGGCCCGAAGCCGCCTCCACCCGGGCCTCGCGCTGCGCGGGCCACGCGTCCTCGATGAGCGTGAGACGCCGCTGGGTGAGGCCCACGGCGCCGGCGACGCCGGCGAGTACGGCGAGCGTGATCAGGCGGATCCAGCCGTGCCAGGGCCTCAGGAGGAGTGCCCCCAGCGCGCAGACGACGACCGTGAGGCCCGCCCCGGCCGGCCCCGGCGCGCGCAGCCACTCGGCCGCGGTGACCGCGACCGCCGAGACCATCACCCACCACCAGCGATCCCGATGGCTCAAGACGGACGTCCCTGGCGCATGAAGGAGATGACCCCTCTCGCGGTGCGCGAGCGGCTGCTGGAGCATTCGGCGCTGATCGTGCCGGTGGGAACGACCGAGCAGCACGGCCCGCACCTGCCCCTCGGATGCGACACCATCATCGTGGAGCGGCTGGCGGACGACCTCTCCGCCCGGTCGGGCGTGCTGCGCGCGCCGACGGTCGAGTACGGCGTGCATACGCCGACCCGCTCGTTCCCCGGCGGCGCCGCCCTCCGCCGCAAGACCCTGCATCGGACGATGAACGAACTTATCGAGTCATGGGAGGAGGGGGCAGGCGTCGGCCACTTCCTCATCCTCACGGCCCAGAACAATGACGCGCACCAGGAGGCGCTGAGCACCATCCGGGCCGACCAGGCCAGCGTCCTCGCGGTCGACGTGTTCGCGATGGATTTCTCTACGGTGATGGAACGCCCCGGCGGGCCGGTGCATGGCGGCGAGCTGGACACGTCGCTCATGCTGTACATCGCGCCCGACCTGGTCCACATGGAGCTGGCACAGGACTTTGCGCTGCCGCCGGGGCGCGGCGGCCGCCGCTACGATCCGTCGCTCGGCCGGGAACTCCCGGCCGGCTCCCCGGGTTCGGTAGGGTATCCCAGTCTCGCCTCCGCCCAGAAGGGCGAACGGGTATATTCCCTGATTCTCGAGCGGGTGTCCCGTTGCCTGACTCATTGCTGACCCCGGAAGGAGTCACCATGCGCACGCTTGTCGCCGGTCTCATGCTCCTGCAGGCGGGGCCGCTCGTTGCGCAGTCGAGCGGGACACTCGTCGTGCGGCGGAACGGCGCCGAAATCGGCCGCGAGCAGGTGACCCTCGAACAGGGCCGGCGCCGCGGCATGAGCGGGACGACGCTGACCGTGGCATCCCGGTATCCCGCCACGGCGGCGGCGAGCCAGCTCGGCGCCCGACTGGAGCGCACGCCCGATGGTCAGCTCGCCGTCTTCCAGCTCGACGTCGAAAAGCCCGACCCGGTGACCTTCCTCGCCGCCGGCGCGGGCGCGCGCATCGTGCTCAAGACGATTGCGAAGGGCTCCGACGCGGCGCAGGAGATGCCGGGCGGACCCGACGTCGTGCTCCTCGATGACAACGCCGTCGCCCTCTTCACGGCCGTGGCCGACCTGGCCACACCCGCGGGAGTCCGGCTCACCGGCTTCTACCCCCGGACGGGACGGCGCGCCTCGTTCACGGCCCGCAAGGACGGCACCCGCGTCACCCTCTCAGGCGGCATCGCTGGCTCGCTGACCGTGGATGAGTCGGGCCGGCTGACTCGGGCCGAGCTCCCGGGCGGCGTCACGGCGTCCCTCAGCGAGTAGCCGCCCGGCCCCTTCCAGGTTGAACTCCGGAACTCCATTGCGGCGCAGCGTCCCAAGGTGAAACCTTCGGGACGCTGCGGCCGTACAAGCTCCTGTCGCGCCTACCTCAATCATGGATCGCACATGAATCGCTGGTACCTCTGGCTCGCGTGCACGGCCGGCCTCCCCGTCGTGGCCGCCGCGCAGGATACGACAACGGCGCGCCCTCCCGCCGGCGCCGGCCTTTCACTGGCGGAGGCGCTCTCCACGGCCAAGGCCAACAGCCCGACGTACCGCCAGACCCTCAACGACGCCGGCCCGGCCCGCTGGGGCGTGCGGAGCGCCTACGGGGCGCTGCTGCCCCAGGCCGACGTGAGTCTGGGCCTCGGCTACACCGGATCCGGCAACTCGAACTTCGGCGGCACCACGTTCAGCCAGACGTCTCCCTCTTACAACTCGAGCTACGGCATCGGGCTCCAGATGCAGATCAGCGGCCGCGTACTGAGCGGCCTGGGCCAGGCGAAGGCGCTCGCCCGCGCGACCGACGCCGACATGGGCGCCGCCGCCGCCGATCTCCGCCGGTCGATCACCACGCAGTACCTCCAGACGCTGCAGGCCGGGGCGCAGGTGGACGTGGCGCGCCAGCAGGTGAGCCGCAACGAGGACTTCCTGAAGCTGGCGCAGGCGCGCTATCAGGTGGGCCAGGCGACGCTGCTGGACGTGCGGCAGGCGGAGGTCACGAAGGGCACGTCGGAGGTGACCCTGCTCCGCGCGATCCAGACGGAGAGCGAAGCGAAGCTGGAGCTCTTCCGGCGGATGGGCGTCGCGTCGCCGGTGGCGGTGGACCAGGTGCGGCTCACCGACTCGTTCCCGGTGACGGCGCCCGACTTCAAGCTCGATGAGCTGCTCGCGATGGCGGCGGAGCAGAACCCGGCCCTCCGCGCGGTGCAGGCACGACAGTCGGCCGCCAGCGCCGCGGTGAGCGGCGCGAAGTCGCAGTTCTTCCCGACGCTCTCGATCAGCGCCGGATGGAACGGGTACACCCAGCAGTTCACCAACGAGTCGCTGCTCATGGGCCAGGCGCTGAGCGGTGCCCAGAGCCAGTATCAGAGCTGCCTCGACAACAACACCATCCGGAGCTCCGCCGGACTCAGCACGAATCCCGACTGCCTGGGCTCGGCCGGCCTGCTGAGCTCGAGCGAGCTGCAGCCGGATGTCGTCAGCGGAATCCGCAGCTCGAACAACGTGTTCCCGTTCAATTTCACGCGCCAGCCGTTCAGCGCGCGGCTCACCATCTCGCTGCCGATCTTCACCGGCTTCAGCCGGCACCTCCAGCTGGCCCAGGCCCGGGCGCAGGAAGAGGATGCGGAGGAGAGCGTGCGCGCGCGGGGGCTGCAGGTGCGGACCGACGTGCAGGGCCGCTTCCTCGCGCTCGAGACCGCGTACCGCACGATCGCGGTCCAGCAGGCCAGCCGGGATGCCGCGCGGGAGCAGCTCCGGCTGGCGCAGGACCGGTACCGCCTCGGCAGCGGGACCGCCCTGGAGCTCTCGGACGCGCAGAACGCGATCCAGCGGGCCGAAGGTGACTACGTGAATGCCGTGTACAGCTACCACATCGCCATCGCCGACCTCGAGCTCGCGGTCGGCCGACCCCTTCGCTGACCAGGAGCGATCATGTCCCGCGGTATGAAGCTGGGCCTCTTCCTCGCCGTCGTCCTCGCCGGCATCGCCGGCCTCGTCATGGCGGGGCGCGCCAAGAAGCGCAACGCGGCGACGGAGGTGCGGCTGGAGAAGGTCGCCCGCCACGACCTCGTGAGCGCCGTGACCGCGAGCGGCAAGATCGACGCGAAGACCAAGGTGGACATCAGCGCCGACATCACCGGCCGCATCATCCGGATCGGCGTGAAGGAGGGCGACCTCGTCACCAAGGGACAGTTCCTGCTGCAGATCGACCCGTCGCAGTACGAGGCCGGCGTCGCGCGGGCGCAGGGCCTCGTGGCTTCCGCGCAGGCCTCCGCCGTGCAGGCCCGGGCCAACCGCGACCAGGCGGAGCGCGCCATGACGCGCGCCGGTGCGATGGCCAAGTCGGGCGGCAACCTGATCTCGCCGGAGGCCGTCGAGCAGGCCCAGACGGCGCTCGCGGTGGCCGACGCGAACCTGCGGGCCACCCAGGCCCAGCTCGACCAGGCGCGCGCAGGACTGCGCGAAGCGCAGGACCAGCTCTCCAAGACGCGGCTCATCTCCCCGATGGCGGGGCGCGTCGTCCGCCTCGCGGTCGAGGAGGGCGAGGTGGCCGTGCCGGGCACCTTCTCCCGCGAGACCGGCCTGCTCATGACGATCGCCGACCTCTCCGTGATCCTGGCCAAGGTCCAGGTGGACGAGACCGACGTCGTGCGCCTCGCCGTCGGCGACTCGGTGGAGGTGGCGATCGACGCCTTCCCCGACTCGGCGTTCGTGGGGCGGGTGAGCAAGATCAGCAACAGCGCGCAGCTGACGCCCACGCAGACGTCGGGCGGGTCGACCGACCGCGCGGTGGACTTCGACGTGGAGATCACGCTCACCAACCCGCCGCGCGAGATCCGGCCGGACCTGAGCTGCACCGCGCGCATCGTGACCGATACGCGGAAGAACGCCCTGAGCATCCCCATCATCGCGCTCACGGTGCGCGACCATCAGCCGGTCCCCAACGAGTCGGCCGCCGCGGGCGCGGCGCCGCCGGTCTCCGCCGCGGCGGCGAAGCGGGACACGCTGGCGAAGCGGAAGAGCGACCGCGAGGGGGTGTTCGTGGTCCGCGACGGCATCGCGACCTTCCGGCCGGTGAAGGTGGGCATCGCGGGCGACGAGTACTTCGAGGTGGCCGAGGGCGTGCGTGAGGGCGAGACGATCGTCGCCGGCACCTACCAGGCGATCCGCGACCTCAAGGACGGCGCGAAGGTGAAGGCCGCGGCCGAAGCGCCGAAGGGGGCGGAGGTGAAGAAGTCATGAACCGGGCGATCATCGAGATCCGGGACCTGACCCGGCACTACGACATGGGCGGCGAGACCATCCACGCCCTCCGCGGCGTCACGCTCTCGATCCATGCCAACGAATACGTCGCCATCATGGGACCGTCGGGCTCCGGCAAGAGCACGATGATGAACATGCTCGGATGCCTCGATACGCCGTCCGGCGGCGAGTACTGGCTGAACGGGCAGGAGGTGTCGCGCCTGACCGACGACGCACTGGCCCGGGTGCGGAACAAGGAGATCGGCTTCGTCTTCCAGACCTTCAACCTGCTGGCCCGCGCCAGCGCGCTCCACAACGTGGAGCTGCCGCTGGTCTATTCCGGCGTCCCCGCGCGGGACCGCCGGTCGCGGGCGATCGCTGCGCTGACCCGGGTCGGGCTCGCGAACCGGATGGACCACCGGCCCAACGAGCTCTCCGGCGGCCAGCGCCAGCGGGTCGCGATCGCGCGGGCGCTGGTGAACGAGCCCAGCATCCTCCTGGCCGACGAGCCCACCGGCAATCTCGACAGCACCACCAGCGAGGAGATCATGCGCGTCTTCTCGGAGCTGCACGGCCAGGGCCAGACGGTGGTCATGGTGACGCACGAGCCCGATATCGCGGCGCATGCCGAACGGGTGGTGGTGCTCCGCGACGGGCGCGTCGAGAGCGACCGGCTCAACCGCGGGGCGGCGGCGTAGGTGCCGCTCCTCGAGGCGGTGCGGATGGCGCTCCGCACCATCCGGTCGCAGAAGCTCAAGAGCTTCTTCTCCCTGATCGGCGTGCTGATCGGCGTGACCTTCCTCATCGCGGTCGTGTCCATCATCCAGGGCATGAACGTGTACATGGAGGACCAGTTCGCCAATCGGCTGGTGGGCCTCAACACCTTCTCGCTCCGGCAGCGCCCCGACATCGTCACCGGCGCGGTGAAGGAGGAGGAGTGGCGGAGCTGGTTCCGGCGGCCGCGGATCACCTACGCCGATGCCCGCTACGTGAAGGAGCACGTCACCGTCCCCGCCACGTTCGCGATGTTCTGCTCCGACCGGCAGACCCTCAGCTTCGAAGGCAAGCAGGCCAAGGACATCGAGCTTCGCGGTACCGAGGACAGCTACTTCCGCATCAAGAACGTGGACATCGCCTCCGGACGCGCGTTCAGCGAGCAGGAGGTCCGGACCGGGCAGGCGGTGGTCGTGATCGGCGACCTGATCGCCGAGAAGCTCTATGCCGGGGTGGACCCACTGGGGAAGTCGGTCGTCATCGCCGGGCTGCCCTATCGCGTGATCGGCGTCGCGGCCAAGCAGGGCACGCTCTTCGGGATCTCGATGGACAAGTTCGCCGTGATGCCCTATACCGCTCCCGCCCGGCGCTGGATCTGCCCGCACAACGTCCTCGACGAGCTGGAGATCCGTGCGACCAACCCGGCCGACGTCCAGGTGGCGATGGGCCAGGTGGAGGCGCTCATGCGGAGCCGCCGGAAGCTGCGGCCGGACGAGGCGAACAACTTCTTCCTCCAGACGCCCGAAGCCGCGCTCGACGGGTGGAAGAAGATCTCGGGCATCTTGATGACCGCCCTGCCCGGTCTCGTGGCGATCTCGCTGGTCGTCGGCGGTATCGTGATCATGAACATCATGCTGATGGCGGTGAGCGAGCGGACCCGTGAGATCGGGATCCGGAAGGCGCTCGGCGCCCGCCGGCGCGACATCCTGTCCCAGTTCGTGGTCGAGTCCGCCACGCTCTCGCTGGTCGGCGCGGCCCTCGGCATCGCGACCGGCATCGGGCTCGCCTTCCTGGTGAAGGCGGTCACCCCGATGCCGGCGGCCGTCGCCCCCTGGTCCATCGTGGTCGCGGTGATCCTCGGGGTGAGCGTCGGCATGATCGCCGGCGTCTATCCCGCGACCCGGGCGGCGCGGCTCGACCCCATCGCCGCGCTGCGCGCGGAATAGCGGAGGCGCCATGACCGTCGGCCGGCTCTTCGAGGGCGTCACCATCGCGCTGGATTCGATCCGCGCCAACAAGGTGCGCGCCTTCCTCACGATCCTCGGCGTGGCCGTCGGCGTCATGGTGGTGATCGCGATGGCCTCGGCCATCACCGGGATCAATCGCGGCGTGCAGGAGCAGATCGAGACGCTCGGCCCCAAGACGTTCTTCGTGCAGAAGTACTTCCAGGGCGGGCTCGACATCAGCGACGGCTCAGATGAGATGAGCCCCTGGCGGCGCTATCCTGCCCTGACGGTGGAGGAGGCGGAGCTCCTGAGCCGCCTGCCGACCATCCGGAACGTGACCTGGCGGGAGAGCACCAACGGCCCGGTGAGCTACGAGGACACGCGCCTCAACAGCGTCGAAGTGATCGGGTTCAGTCCCGCCTGGATCCTGAGCGTCGGCGGCTCCCTGGCAGAGGGCCGGAACTTCACCGAGCTCGAGGAGGCGGCGAAGTCGTACACGGCGGTCATCAACGCCAAGATGGCCGACCAGCTCTTTCCCGGGCTCGACCCGATC
Source organism: Gemmatimonadales bacterium (assembly GCA_025935545.1). Taxonomy (GTDB): domain Bacteria; phylum Gemmatimonadota; class Gemmatimonadetes; order Gemmatimonadales; family GWC2-71-9; genus JAICUF01. The sequence goes on along the minus strand of JAICVB010000003.1, from coordinate 17,250 downwards.
GGCCGGCGCATCAAGGTGTTCGGCGTGCCGTTCACGGTGGTGGGGGTCTGGCTGCAGCCGCAGGGGCTCTTCGGCGGCCACGAGGACCCCCTGGTGGTCGTGCCGCACTCGACGTTCACCAAGGTGGCGGACTACGAGAAGGGCTGGCTCATGTTCGCCGTCCGGCCCACCGAAACCGCGAGCGTGGCCGACGCCATGGACGAGGTGACCGCCGCGCTCCGCATCAAGCGCGGGCTCAAGCCGAGCCAGGACAACAATTTCGCGATCGTGACGCAGGACAAGCTGCTGGAGACGTTCAACAACGTCACCGGTGCCTTCTTCATCGTCATGATCGCGCTGTCGAGCGTGGGCCTCATGGTGGGCGGCGTGGGCGTCGTCGCGATCATGATGATCTCGGTCACCGAGCGCACCCGGGAGATCGGCGTGCGCAAGGCGCTGGGCGCCACGCGGCGGGAGATCATGTTCCAGTTCCTCGTGGAGGCGGCCACGCTCACCCTCGTCGGCTGCCTCATCGGGATGGCGCTCGGAGCGCTGATCGCCTTCGCCATCCGGTCCGCGACCCCGCTGCAGGCCGCGGTGCCGCTCAACGCGGTCATCGCGGCGGTGGCGGCCTCGACCGTGACCGGAGTACTCTTCGGCCTCTATCCCGCCAACAAGGCCTCCCGCATGGACCCGGTGGAGGCCCTCCGGTACGAATAGGGGGACCTCGTGGCCGTTGACCTGCTTGCCATCGCCGCGCATCGGGACGACGTCGAGCTGACCTGTGCCGGCACCCTCCTCCGGGCCGCGGACGCCGGCCACCGGACCGGCATCCTGGATCTGACGGCGGGCGAGAGCGGCACCCGGGGCAGCGCGGCGCTCCGGGGCGAGGAGGCCGCCCGCGCGGCGGCGATCCTGGGCGTGACCGAACGCCGCAACGCCGGGCTGCCCGACGCCCACATCCACAACACCGACGAGGCGCGCCGCATCGTGGCGGGCGAGATCCGCCACTTCCAGCCGCAGGTCGTCATCCTCCCCTTCCCCATCGGCCGCCACCCCGACCACCGGCTTGCCTCGGAGCTGGGGCGCGACGCCTGCTTCCTGGCCGGCCTCCGGCGATACGATGCGCCGGGCGAGCCGTGGCGGCCGCGCAAGATCCTCTACGCGCTCGCCTACCGGGAAGACCCGGTCAAGCCGACGTTCGTGGTGGACGTGAGTGCCCAGTTCGAGCGGAAGATGCAGGCCATCCGCTGCTACGCGAGCCAGTTCGATGGCGCGCAGAACGCGGGAGAGATCTTTCCCACGGGGCAGGACCTGTACTCCCTGGTCGAGATCCAGAGCGCCCACTACGGCTCCCTGATCAGGACCCGCTACGGGGAGCCCTTCTTCACGCACGAGACCATGGCGGTGGACGACGTGGTGGCGCTGGGCGTGCAATCGATGTAGCCGGCGTTATCTTTAGCGCCATGCCCTCGCCAGTGTACCTCGACCACTCGGCCACGACTCCGGTCCGCCCGGAGGTGCTCGAGGCGATGCTGCCGTACCTCACCGACGCGGCCTTCGGCAATCCCTCGAGCGGCCACCGGTTCGGCCGGGCCGCGCGCGCCGGTCTCGAGCAGGCCCGGCGGGAGGTGGCCCAGGCGGTGGGCGCCGAGCCGAGCCAGGTGATCTTCACGTCGGGCGGCACCGAGGCGGACAACCTGGGGATCGTGGGGGCGGCGCTCGCCGCCCGCGACCGCGGCGCTCCGATGTGCGCCGTGGTCTCCGCCATCGAGCACAAGGCGATCCTCGCGGCCGCCCACGCCGTCTGCCACCTCGGCGGCCGCGAGGTCATCCTGCCGGTGGACGGGGACGGGGTGATCGAGCTGGACGCCCTCGACGCCGCCCTGGCGGAGCGGCCCGCCGTCGTATCCACCATGTGGGTGAACAACGAGGTCGGGGTAGTGCAGCCCGTGGCGGAGATCGCGGGCCGCTGCGCGGCGGCCGGCGTCCTCTTCCACAGCGACGCGGTGCAGGCGTTCGGCAAGGTGCCGGTGTCGCTGGACGGCCTCCCCTGCACGCTGCTCACCATCTCCGGCCACAAGATCGGCGCGCCCAAGGGCATCGGCGCGCTCATCGTGCGCGACCGGAAGGCGGTCGAGGCGATCATCCACGGCGGTGGCCAGCAGTTCGGGATCCGCCCCGGCACCGAGAACGTGGCGGGTGCCGTGGCCCTCGGCGCGGCGGCGCGGCTCGCGGCGGCGGAGCAGGCCGCCGAAGCGGCGCGGCTCCGCGCGCTGCGCGACGACCTCGAGGCGCGGCTCGTCGCCCTCGCGGCGGACGTGCACGTGAATGCGAAGGGCGCCGAGCGCGCGCCGCACATCCTGAGCGTGGCGGTGGCGGGCACCGACAGCGAGGCGCTGCTCATGCACTTCGACCTCGCGGGCGTCGCCGTGTCGGGCGGCTCCGCCTGCTCCACCGGGGCGATGGAGCCATCGCACGTGCTCACGGCGATGGGCGTGCCGCGCGAGCTCGCCCTCGGCGCGATCCGCTTCAGCCTGGGCCACGAGACGACTCCCGCCGACATCGACCGTGCGGCCGAGGTCTTCCCGGGCGTCGTGGCCAAGGTGCGGAAGCTCGCGGGAGTGCTCGGGCGTGCGTAGGAGGGTGCTCGTCGCCATGTCCGGCGGCGTCGACAGCTCGGTGGCGGCGGCGCGGCTGGTCGAAGAGGGCCACGAGGTGGTCGGCGCCACGATGAAGCTCTTCTGCTACGGCGACGACGTCCCCGACCGGCCCTGCTGCTCGCTCGACTCGATCAATGACGCCCGCGACGTCGCGGCGGCGATCGGCATCCCGCACTACGTCCTCAACCTCGAGGACCGCTTCGCCCTCCACGTCATCGAGAACTTCGTCTCCGAATACAGCCGGGGACGGACCCCGATTCCCTGCGTGCGCTGCAACTCCTTCACCAAGTTCCGCGACCTCCTGGCCCACGCCGACGCGCTGGGCTGCGATGCCATCGCGACGGGTCACTACGCGCGGGCGCGTGATGGCCGCCTCTACCGCGGCGCCGATCCGGCAAAGGACCAGAGCTACTTCCTGTGGGGGGTGGACCGTGCCGTGGTGGCCCGGATGCTCACGCCGGTCGGCGAGATGACCAAGGAGGAGACGCGCGCCGTGGCCCGCCGGCTCGGGCTCACCACCGCGGAGAAGCCGGAGTCGGTCGAGATCTGCTTCGTGCCGGACGACGACTACGTCGGCGTCCTCGAGCGGAACCTGCCGGCGGGCGCGCCGGCGCTCCAGCCTGGGCCGCTCGTGACGGTGGGCGGGGAGCGCATCGGGGAGCACCGCGGGTACGCGCGCTATACGATCGGCCAGCGGCGCGGCCTTCCCGGGGGCGCCGGGAGCGCGCGCTACGTGGTGGCCATCCGCCCGGACACTCGCGAGGTGGTCATCGGGTCGGAGGCCGACCTCGCGGGCCACCGCGTGCGGCTCGAGGAGGTCAACTGGCTGGCTTCGCCGCTCGGGCCGGGTGACACCTGCCTGGTCCAGCTCCGCTACCGTGCGCGCGCGGTCCCCGCGACCGTGCTGGGCCGCTCGGATGACGCGCTCGACCTTGCCCTCGGCGTCCCGGTCCGCGCCATCGCGCCGGGCCAGTCCGGCGTGGTGTACGCGGCGGACCAGCAGGTCCTGGGCGGGGGCGTGATTGCGTAGACGCGCGGCCACGCTCGTCCTGGCCGCGGCGGCGCTCGCGGCCCCCGCCACGGCCCAGCAGCGCCACGCGCTCACCTTCGACGATTTCATTGCGGTCCGCACGCCGTCGGAGCCGGCCATCTCGCCCGACGGGGCGCTGGTCGCCTTCAGCGTCTCCACGCCGTCGCTCGACGACAACGTGAACGCCTCCCGCATCTGGATCGTGCCGGCGGGGGGCGGGGATGCCCGTCCCCTGACCGCCGGCCCGAGCGGAAGCGACCGCACGCCGCGGTGGGCGCCCGACGGCAAGTCCCTCGGATTCATCTCCACGCGCGAGGGCGGGTCGCAGGTATGGCAGGTGCCGGCGGCCGGCGGCGAGCCGGCGCGGCTCACGGCGCTCTCAGGCGGGGTGAACGACTTCGCCTGGGCGCCCGACGGCAAGTCGCTCTACCTGACGGCGGACGTAAAGTGGCCGGCCACGCAGGAGGTGGACCGCCGGAACGGCGACTTCGCCACCAATGCGCGGATCACGACCTCGCTGTTCTACCGCCACTGGGACGAGTGGCGGGCCGGCCGCCGCCAGCACCTCTTCCGCCTGACCCTGGCCGATTCCCGCGCGACGGACCTCACGCCGATCGACCGCGACGTCCCCACCCTGGCGCTGGGTGGCCGCGACCTTGCGCTCTCCGCGGTCGGCACCGAGGTGGCGGTCACCTACAATCCCGACACGGACGTCGCGACCTCGACCAACAACGACATCTTCGTGATGGCGCCGGACGGCTCCGGCCGCCAGCCCATCACCACCAGCCGGGCGAACGACCACAGCCCGGCCTACTCGCCCGACAGCCGCTTCATCGCGTACCTGGCCGCCGAGACCCCCGGCTTCGAGTCGGATCGCCAGCAGCTCATGCTCTACGAGCGCGCCACGGGCCGCCGGGCCGCGCTCGCCCCGGGCTGGGACGCGAGCGTGCTCGCCTTCGTCTGGGCGCCCGACAGCCGCTCCCTGCTGGCCGAGGTGGAGGAACGCGGGCAGCGGGTGATTGAAGCGGTGGCCGTGCCGACGGGGCGCGTGACACGCGTCGTGAGTGGCGGGAGCAACACGTCGGTGCAGGTGTCGCCGCGGGGCGATTTCGCGGTCTTCATTCGCCAGAGTGCCGCCTCGCCGGCGGAGCTCTACCGATCGGACGCCACCGGACGCGCGCTCCGGCCGCTCACGCGGCTCAACGCGGCCGTGACGGGGCAGCTCGCCCTGACGCCGCTCGAGCCGTTCGCCTTCGCCGGAGCGGGCGGGGACTCTGTCTTCGGGTGGCTGATGCGCCCCCCGAACTTCGACCGCCGCCGGACCTATCCGCTGGTCTACCTCATCCACGGCGGCCCGCAGGGGGCGTGGCTCGACGAGTGGCACGCGCGCTGGAACTTCGCGATGTTCGCGGCGCGGGGCTACGTGGTGGCCGGCGTCAATTTCCACGGCTCGACCGGCTACGGCCGGCGATTCACGGCCAGCATTTCCCGCAACTGGGGCGGACTGCCGTACGACGACCTGATGAAGGGCCTGGACGCCCTCAGCGCGCGGCCCTACATCGACCGGCAACGCGTGGCGGCGGCCGGGGCGTCCTACGGCGGCTACATGATCTACTGGATGGCGGGCCACACCAGCCGCTTCCGCACGCTGGTGGCGCACGACGGAATCTTCAACCCGCTGTCGATGGCCGGCAGCACCGACGAGCAGTGGTTTCCGGCCTGGGAGTTCGGCGGCGCGGCGACCTCGCCGGCCGCCCGCGCGACCATGGAGAAGTGGTCGCCCGCGAACTTCACGAGCCAGTGGGCCACGCCGCTCCTGGTCGTGCACAGCCAACTGGACTACCGGGTCGACCTGTCGGAGGGGCTGCAGGCGTTCACCGCGGCGAAGCTGCGGGGCGTGCCCGCCAAGCTGCTCTACTTCCCCGACGAGGATCACTTCGTGACCAAGCCGCGAAACCGCCGCCTCTGGTGGGACACCGTGCTCGACTGGATCGACGACGGCCTGCGGAGCCCGGGGGCCTAGCGGGATGCGCGGCCACGTGCTTCGATTCGTCATCAATGCGCTGGCGCTCTGCATCGCCGTCTGGCTGGTGCCGGGCCTCAGCTACACCGGCACGCCGGCGGGGTTCGCGCTCCTGGCCGTCGTCTTCGGGCTCGTCAACATGGTGCTCCGGCCGCTGCTCATGATCCTCACCTGTCCGCTGGTGGTCCTCACCCTGGGGCTGTTCGTGCTCGTCATCAATGCCGTCCTGCTCCTCGCCACCGGCGCGCTCTCCCGCCACCTCGGGCTCGGCTTTTCGGTGAGCGGCTTCGGGTCGGCGCTGCTGGGCGGCATCATCGTCAGCATCGCCAGCACCCTGCTTGCGATCACCATCAGGGAGCGGCCCGCCCGATGACCGACCTGCACCTCGATGTCGAAACTCCGCCGGTCCAGGTGGACCTCCGCCACCCGTCGCTCTACCTCAACCGCGAGCTGTCGTGGCTCGAGTTCAACGGCCGCGTGCTGCACGAGGCGCTCGACCCGCGCACTCCGCTCCTGGAGCGCGTGAAGTTCCTTGCGATCTTCAGCAACAACCTCGACGAGTTCTACCAGATCCGCGTGGCGGGACTCAAGCGGCAGGTGGCCGCCGGCGTGAGCGAGCTCACCGCGGACGGGCTCACCCCGGAGGAGCAGCTCCGGATCATCGGGCTCACCGTCGCGGACCAGACGGCCCGGCACCGCCGGTGCCTGCTGGAGGATGTGCTGCCCGGCCTCGCCACGCACGGGGTCCAGCTGATCACGGAATTCGACGAGCTCCCCAGCGCGGATCGCGAGCACCTGGAGCGCTACTTCCGGGCCAACGTCTTCCCGGTCCTCACGCCCCTGGCGGTCGATCCGGGCCATCCCTTCCCCTACATCTCGAACCTGAGCCTCTCGCTCGCGGTGGTGCTGCGCGACGCAGACGGCGAGGAACGGTTCGCGCGGGTCAAGGTCCCCAAGATCCTGCCCCGCTGGATTCCCCTGCCGACGCCGTACCGCTACGTGCCCCTCGAGTACATCATCGGCGCCAATCTCGACCTCCTCTTCCCCGGCGTCGAGATCCTCGGGTGGTACACCTTCCGGATCACCCGGAACACCGAGCTCGAGCTCGACGAGGACGAGGCCGACGACCTGCTGAGCCACATCCAGGAGGAGGTCCGGAACCGGCGCTTCGGTGAGGTGGTGCGGCTCGAGGTGCACACGTCGATGCCGGTGTCGCTCCGCCAGCTCCTCCTCGCCGAGTTCAACGAGGAGCAGGAGTCGCCGGCGCTCGCACTGACGGACGACGACGTGTACGAGGTACTGGGCCCGCTCGACACGGCGGACCTCATGTCGCTCTCGCAGCTCGAGATCCCGGCGCTGCGGGACCCGCCCTTCCATCCCGCCACGCCGGCCCGGCTTGCCGGAGGGCGCAACATCTTCGAGGTCATCCGCGAAGGCGACGTCTTCGTGCACCACCCGTACGACAGCTTCGGGAAGACCGTCGAGTGCTTCATCGAGGCCGCGGCGGCGGATCCCGACGTGGTGGCGATCAAGCTCACCCTCTACCGCACCGGGGGCGATTCCAGCATCGCCCGCCAGCTGGCGCACGCGGCCGAGCGGGGCAAGCAGGTCGCGGTGCTGATCGAGCTGCAGGCCCGCTTCGACGAGGAGAACAACATCCGCTGGGCCCAGCGCCTGGAGGACGTCGGCGTGCACGTGAGCTACGGCGTGGTGGGCCTCAAGACCCACAGCAAGGTGATGCTGGTGGTCCGGCGCGAGGGGGACGCGATGCGCCGCTACGTGCACGTGGGCACGGGGAACTACAACCTCAAGACGTCGCGGGTCTACACCGACTTCGGGATCTTCTCCGCGGACCCCGAGCTCGCCTCCGACCTCACCGACCTCTTCAACGTCCTCACGGGCTTCGGCACGCCGGCCGCATTCCGGAAGCTCGTCGTGGCGCCGAAGGGGATGCGCGAGCGATTCATCACCCTCATCGGGCGCGAGATGGAGCACGCGCAGGCCGGGCGGCCCGCGCGCATCCTCGCGAAGATGAACGCGCTGGTGGACCCGGAGATCATCGTCGCGCTCTACCAGGCCTCGCAGGCGGGCGTCACCATCGACCTGATCGTGCGCGGGATCTGCTGCCTCCGCCCCGGCCTGCCGGGGGTGAGCGAGCGCATCCGGGTGATGAGCGTGGTGGGCCGCTTCCTGGAGCACTCGCGCGCCTTCTGCTTTCACAACGGCGGCGAGACGGAGGTCTTCATCGGCTCGGCCGACTGGATGCCGCGCAACTTCGATCGCCGCATCGAGGCGGCCGCTCCGGTGGAGGACCCGACGCACCGGCAGACGATCATCGGGATCCTGGAGCTCATGCTGCAGGACAACCGCCAGGCCTGGGATCTCCGCCCCGACGGCACCTACGAACAGCGCCGGCCACTGGCGGGCGAGCCCGAGCGGTCGGCGCAGAAGATCCTGATGGAGCTGGCCCGCGCGGCGAGCCCGGCTGCCGCGGGGTAGCCAGCGCCTCAGTAGGCCATGCCGGCGGAGCTCGCAAACTGCTTCATGAGCTCCTCCTGCTCCGGACTCAGCTTGGCCGGGAGCGTGACCTGGACGCCCACGAGCTGGTCCCCCTTCCGTCCGTTCTTCTCCAGCCCCTGCCCCTTGATGCGGAACTTGCGCCCCGGCTGCGTGCCGGGCGGGATCCGGAGCACCACCTTCTTGTTGTCCAGCGTCTTCACGCGGAGGCGCGTCCCCAGCACCGCCTGCGCCAGGTTGATCGGCACCTCGCACACGATGTCGAGTCCCTCGCGGTGGAAGAACCGGTCGGGCTGCACCTGGAAGGTGATCACGAGATCGCCCGCCGGCGCGCCCGCGCGGCCCGGCTGGCCCTGCCCCTTGAGCCGCACCTTGCTGCCGGACTCCGTCGCCGGCGGCACGGTGATCATCACCCGTCGTTCGGTCCGCACCTCGCCCGCGCCCTGACAGGTGGGGCATGGTTGTGACGGTATCTTCCCGCGGCCCCGGCAGCGGGGACAAGGGCGGTTGACGGCAAAGCTTCCCTGCCCGAACGAGATGGTGCCCCGGCCGTCGCACTCCGGGCAGGTCGTGATCGTCGCACCCGGTGCGGCGCCGCTCCCCGCGCAGGTCGGGCAGGCCTCGACCACGGGCATGGTCACGGGCACCTTCCCGCCGAGCATCGCGACGCGAAAGGGAACCTCGACCACGGCTTCGAGGCTTTCGCCGCGGGGTTCCTCGCGGCGGCCCCGGCCGAAGATCGACGAGAAGATGTCGCCCAGCCCGAACCCGCTCAGGTCGCCGAGGTCGATCTCCTCGGCGCCGGGCGCGCCGCCCATGGGGCCCCGGCCGGGCGCGCCGGCGGGCCGCCGCCCCAGCCCGTCGAAGGCGCCCAGCCGCCGCATCTGGTCGTACTGCTTCCGCTTGTCCGCGTCGGAGAGGGTGGCGTGCGCCTCGGAGATTTCCTTGAAGCGCTCCGCCGCCGCGGCGTTGTTGGGATTGGCGTCGGGATGGTACTGCTTGGCGAGGCGGCGGTAGGCCTTCTTGATCTCGTCCTGGCTCGCGGAGTCGGGGACGCCGAGAACCTGGTAGAAGTCCTTCGCCGCCATGCTACGCCTGGCCTTCCGAGTAGACCTGCACCCGCGCGGGGCGCACCAGCGTTCCCTTGAACCGGTACCCCACCTGGAAGGTGGCCGCCACGATGTGGTCCTTCGACGGGTCGGGCGGCGGCACGATCGACACGGCTTCCGCCTCCGCGGGATCGAACGGCTGTCCCGCGGGATCGATGCGCTCGACGCCGGCGGCCTCGAGCTCCTTCTGCAGCTTGCGGTCAACCAGCGACAGTCCGCCGCGCAGCGTATCGGCCGCCGTGCCCGGGTCGCTCGCCACCAGGCGGTCGAGATCATCCAGCACGTCGAGGAGGCGTGCAATGAAGGTGGCCTGCGCGCGGTCGCTCAGCTCGATCCGCTCCCGGGCCACGCGCTTGCGGTAGTTATCGAATTCCGCGGCAAGCCGGAGATGGCGGTCCTTCAGCTCCGCGAGGTCCTGCTCGACCCTCGGATCACGCCCCTCGCCGAAGACAGGCTGCGTGGCTTCGTCGCGTGACGAAGGACGCTGCGACATATCGGTGGACGCGAGATCGGCGCCGTCGGCGCTCCGCCCGCCCTGCGATGCCGGTTCCGCCATCCCCGCGGCGGTGTGGAGCGGCGCGGCGGGGGCGTCGTCGGTGTCGGTAACGCGCTGATCGTGTTTCACTTGCGGGTTCTCCCCTGCTCGGGTCCCGGGAAAGATAACCGGAGCCGCTTCAGGAGAAGGAAGAGCGCCGCCTGCGCGGCGCGGTAGCGGATCTCCGCGCGGGTGCCGATCAGGATCGCGCGGGACGACACGGTTTCGCCTCCACCCGACAGCGCGAAGCAGACGGTGCCCACGGGCTTGTCCGCGGTACCGCCCCCGGGGCCCGCGATCCCGGTGACCGCCACCGCGAGATCGGCGCCCAGCCGCTCGCGGATCCCCTCGGCCATCGCGACGGCGACCGGCTCGCTCACGGCACCGTGGGCGGCGAGGAGCGCGGGCGGAACGCCGGCCAGCGCCGTCTTCGCATGGTCGGCGTAGCTCACGGCCCCGCCCACGAAGACGTCCGAGCTGCCGGGGATCTCCGTCAGCCGCGCCCCCAGCATCCCGCCGGTGCACGACTCGGCAGCCGCGATCGTCGCGCCCGCCTCGCGGGCGACTTCGAGCACCAGCGCCGCCAGGTCGTCGGAGTCCTCGCCGTACACCACGTCGCCCGCGCGCACGCGGAGCTCGGCCGCAGCGGCGTCGAGGCGTCGCGTTGCCTCGGCGGCGGCGAGACCCCAGGCCGTGACGCGGAGGTCCACGCCGTCGAGCCCCGGCAGGTAGGCAAGGGTGAGCGGCGCGATCGCGGTCTCGATCTCGCCCAGCCGCTCCGCCAGCGTGCTCTCGGGGATGCCCGTGACGCGCACCGTGCGCGACCGGATCACCGACCCTCCGCCCCGGGTCGCGAGCCGCGGCGCCACTTCCTCCGCCAGCAGATGATGCATCTCGAGCGGGACGCCCGGCAACATCACCGTGAGGCCGGGCGGCCCCTCGAGCCAGAGCCCGGGTGCGCTGCCCCACTGATTCGGCAGCACGGTGGCCCCACGCGGCACCTCGGCCTGCGACCGGTTGCTCTCGGCCGGGATCCGTCCACGACGACGGTAGCGCTCGACGAGCGCCTGCCACAAGCCCTCGTCGAAGTCGAGCGGCCACCCGTAGAGCTCGGCCACGATCCGCTTGGTGATGTCGTCGCGGGTGGGGCCGAGCCCGCCGGTGGTGAGGACGGCACCGGAGCGCCGGAGGGCGCTCTCGACCGCGTCGCGAATCTCGTCCGGCCGGTCGGCCACCGAGGTGCGCCGCACCACGCGGATCCCCAGCGCCGCGAGCTCGCGCCCGATCTCGGCGCCGTTGGTGTCCAGGGTGAACCCCAGCAGCAGCTCGGTGCCGATGGTGACGACCTCGAGGTTCATCGGCGCCTCAGCGCACGCGCTCGATGAACAGGCGCCGGTAGCGATAGATGTAGAGCACGAACGAGTAGATGGTGAGCACCGTCGCGATGGCGAGCGTGACGGCGACGAAGCTCCCGTGGAAGGTGTTCCAGAAGCTCGCGAACCGCCCGTGGGTCCAGCCCATCGGCGTGCGGGCATCCCGGAAGGCGAACCAGAGCATGATCGCCCCGACGAAGATGTTCTGCAGGACCGTCTTGAGCTTCCCCGCCCCGCCGGCCGGAATCACCACGCCGTGCCGCTGGGCCCACCAGCGAAAGAGCGTCATGGCGATCTCGCGCCCGATGAGGAGGGCGCAGACCCACAGGGGGATGCTCCCCCACACCGGGATGTCGTAGAGGTCGTGGCGCGTGCGGGAGATCCAGTAGATCGGCACCAGCGTGGCGAAGAGGAGGAGCTTGTCGGCGATGGGATCGAGCAGCTTGCCGAGGTCGGTGACCTGGTTGTGCCGGCGGGCGAGATAGCCGTCGAAGACGTCGCTCACGGCGGCCGCGACGAAGATCACGAAGCAGATGAGCTTGGGCCAGTAGCCTTCGATGAACGGGAGGAGGGCGATGACCGGCGTGAAGCTGATCCGGACCAGGGTGATGATGTTGGGCAGCGTCCACATCGGCGCCGCGTCCTATCCCAGCGTCTTGACGACGGTCTTGCTGATGGCCTTGAGGGTGTCGAACACGCCTTCGCCCGTCACCGCGACTGCCTCGTAGTAGGGAGCGCGCTCGATCCACTGCCCGTCCTGCTGGCTCACCAGGAACTCCCCGGGATGCTCGGCATCGGCCAGCACGCGCTGGCGCGCCGGATCCTCCACCACCCAGCCGGGATTGAGCGCGGCCTGCAGCTCCGCGATGGGGGCCGCGTTCGGGAGGTCGCGCTTGTTGTACTGGATGGCGAACGGGAGGCGGGTCAGGTCGTAGCCATGCTGGGCCATGTTGTCGTACAGGTTCTGCATCGCCTCGATGTTGGCTTCCATCCGCTCGAGCTGGCTGTCGGCCACGAACACGACGCCGTCCACGCCCTTGAGGATCAGCTTCCGCGAGGCGTTGTAATACACCTGCCCCGGCACCGTGTAGAGGTGGAACTTGACCTTGAAGCCGCGGATGGTGCCCAGATCCACCGGCAGGAAGTCGAAGAAGAGGGTGCGCTCCGTCTCGGTCGCGAGGGAGATCATCTTCCCCCGGGAGCCGGGCGCCACCTTGTTGTAGACGAACTCGAGGTTGGTCGTCTTGCCGCCGAGGCCGGGCCCGTAGTACACGAGCTTGCAGTTGATCTCGCGGGACGCGTAGTTGATCATCGACATGGGCGGGGGGTTCCTCAGGCTCCGAAGAGTTTGTCGATTTCGTCTTCCGCGTCGCCCAGAAAACCGCTTTCCACCCGGGGCGCGTCGGTCCGGGTCCTGCCGAACATCTCGGTAAACACCTTGGTGAGATCCTGCACCGTCGCGCGGACGCGCAGCTTGACCAGTCCGAGCGTGGTCCGGTTGTCGAACAGCACCACCAGGATCACCCGCCGCGCGATGTCGGCGAGATACATCGACTCCCGCTCACCCTGGTGGAAGAGCGCCCCGAACTCGGGCTCGCCCAGCATGCGGGCCAGCTGGTCGTTGGCGCTGAAGTCGGCGGCGGTGAGCGACGCGAAGGCGGTCGGATCGAACGCCGGCGGCTCGCCCGCGGTGGCGACGAGCTGGCCGGTGCGATCCACGATCAGCGCGGTGCGCGCGCTGGATTCCCGCAGGAAGCCGGTCAGGATGCCGTCGATCCGGCGGGCGTCCTCCTCGCCGAACGACCAGCTCGAAGCGCCCGATGTCATCCGGTCAGCCGAGACTGGCTTCCATCCGGCGCACGATGCCGAGCGCGCGGCGGCGGAGCATGGGGCGCGTCTCCCACGCCAGGTAGTCGCGGAGCAGCCGGACGGTCTCGATCCCGGTCTGCCCGGCGAGAAAGCCCAGCGCCGCGAGGCGGCGGAGCGGCCGGGGACTGAAGAGGTCGCGCCGGTGGTGCACCAGCCGCCGCTGGGCGAAGACCCATCCACCCACGACGCCCGCCGCCGCCGCGCCGACGAAGACCCGGGTGCGGGCGCCCATCAGCGGAGCTCCTGCCGCGCGACGAGGGCGTGCGCGAGGGTCACGCCGTCCACGTACTCGAGGTCGCCGCCCATGGGGAGCCCGCGGGCGAGCCGGGTGACCCGGACGGCCATGGCCGACAGCAGCTGCTGGATGTAGGTGGCCGTCACCTCGCCCTCCATGGATGGGTTGGTGGCGAGTATGACCTCGCGAACCCCGTCCTCCCGCACACGCCGTACCAGCGCCTCGATGCGGAGCGCCTCCGGGCCGATGCCGTCGAGGGGCGAGAGCCGTCCCCCCAGCACGTGATACCGCCCGCGGAATTCGGTCGCCCGGTCCACCACCGCGACGGCCGAGGCTTCCTCGACGACGCACATGAGGGCCGGGTCCCGCCGCGGATCGCGGCAGATGGCGCAGGGCTGCTCCTCGGTCAGATTGCCGCAGCTCTCGCAGGGTCCCACGCGCTCGGCCACCGCATCGAGGGCCCGCGCCAGCCGGGACGTCTGTCCGGCCGGCTGCTGCAGGAGATGGTAGGTGAGCCGCTGCGCCGTCTTCCGGCCGATGCCGGGCAGCCTGGCGAGCTCGGTGACCAGCTCCTCGATGGCGCCCACCGTCAGAGGGCGGGCGGGAACGGGAGGGGGGGCATCTTCCGCATCTCGCTCTGCATCAGCTCGCCCGCGCGCCGCTGGGCTTCGGCCACGGCGGCCAGGACGAGGTCGCCCAGGAGCTCGGCGTCCCGCCCCTCGAACGCGGCGGGGTCGATGGCGATGGACCGCACAGTGCCGCGGCCATCGGCGGTGACGCGCACCAGGCCGCCGCCCGCCGAGGTCTCGATCACCTGGCCGGCGAGATCACTCTGGATCTGCGCCAGCTTGCCCTGCACCTGCTGGCCCAGCTGGAACAGCTGCTGAAAATCCGCCATGACGATCCGGTCTTCCGACTTATGGTCAGGCGGCGCATCGCGCCGCGGTGTCATTCGACGATCTCCAAATCTAACTCATCCGCTGCCGCGTCGAGGGTCGGGTCCTTCGCCCGGAAGCCCTTGAGCCGATCGGCCCGGATGCTCGCATCCGAGATGCGCCGCGTCCGCGGATCGGCCGCCACCGCCACCGGCGCGCCGGCAAGCCGGAGTCGCACCGGTGCCGCGACCGCCCGGCCGATCACGGCCTCGATCACGCCGGCCTGCTGCTCCAGCCGCTCGAGGAAGAGCGGGTTGGGCTCCGTCAGCTCGAGCGAGAGCGCCGGCGGGGCCACCTCGGCCACCACCGTGCCCGCGAGCGCCTCCGCCAGAAACCGGCTCTCGGAGCGGACGGCGGCAATGACGTCGGCCCAGTGTTCCTGCAGCGAGTCGCGGTTGAAGGCAATCGCGGCGATGGGCGCCGGCGCGGCCGGGGCCGATGCGGCGGGCGCGGGGGACGCCGGTCCGGCGGGCGGCTGGTCGGTTGCGCGGCGGGCGGGCACTGCGCCGCCGGTCGCCGCGGCTACGCCGCCCACCGGCGTGGTCCGCGGGGCGCGAGGAGCGGGCGAGACGCCGCCGACGCCGGTGGCCAGCACCCGCTCGAGGTCCACCATGCGGTCGAGCATGGTCCAGCGGAGCAGCACCGTCTCCACCACGAGCCGCGCGTTGGCACTCCGTCGCATGGCCGGCTCATTGTCGGTGAGGAGACGGAGCATGCGGAGCACGTCGCCCGGCTGCAGCCGGGTGGCGTGACGCTGGAGCAGCTCACGCATCGACTCGGTGAGGCCGTCCGGCTCGGCATGGACCTGCACCATGAGGAGGGCCCGGAGCATTTCCCCTGCCCCCGCCATGAACTCCCCGAGATCGGCCCCCGCCTCCATGAGCCGCTCCACCAGGGGAAAGATGGCGGCCGGCGTGCGGCCGGCCACCGCCTCGAGGAGCGCAGCATAGACCTCGTCGCCCACCAGGCCGAGCACCTCGCGCACACGGTCGGCGGTCACGGCGCCCTCGCCGAAGCTGAGGCACTGGTCGAGCACGGACAGCGCGTCCCGCATGCCGCCATCGGCGTGGCGCGCGATCAGGGTGAGCGCGTCGTCGTCCGCCGTCAGCCCCTCGGCCGCAAGCACGGCGCGCAGGCGATCGCGGATCGCCGTGGGGCCGATCCGCCGGAAGTCGAACCGCTGCAGGCGCGAGAGCACGGGCGCCGCGGTGGCGGCGATCTTCTGCGGCTCGGTGGTCGCGAAGACGAACACGACGCCCGGAGGCGGCTCCTCCAGGATCTTGAGCAGGGCGTTCCACGCCTCGCGGGTGAGCATGTGCGCCTCATCCACGATGTAGACCTTGTGGTGCCCTTCCTCCGAGGCGGCGTACATGGCCCGCTCGCGCAGGTCGCGGGCGTCGTCCACGCCGCGGTTGCTGGCGGCGTCGATCTCGATCACGTCGAGGCTGGCGGAGCCGTTCCAGATGCGCGTGCAGCTGGCGCACTCGCCGCACGGCTCCCCGTCGGCATCGCGATGGGCGCAGTTGAGCGCCATGGCCAGGATGCGGGCCGCCGTGGTCTTGCCCACGCCGCGAGGTCCCGTCAGCAGGTAGCCGTGCCCGATCCGGTCGCGGGCCACGGCGCCGCGCAGCACCGCGGTCACGTGGTCCTGCACCAGCAGGTCGGCAAAGCGCCGGGGACGGTAGCGACGGGCGAGAGCTATGGACATGGGGCGGCAGGGGAAAAGAGAAGTGCCTCAGGCTACCCGAAGCGACACCGGGCATCGCTTAGCGCTGCTACCGGCAAGGTCCTGACGCGGTTCGCGCGCCGGCGCCCTTCGGACCTGAGGCGGAGGGAATATATACCGGCGGCAGGCTCGCGAGAAGCGCGGCGCCCGCGCCGCGGGCTAGGTGAGGATCGCCCGCTGGCGCCGCTGCATGCGGCGGAGCTCCCAGGTCTCGGCCACGACGCCGCCCAGGAGGAACACGAGCGCCGTGAAGTGGACCCAGATGACGAAGAGCACGATGGCGCCCAGCGTCGCGTCGCCGCCCGAGCCCTTGAACGACGCGAAGTTGGAGAGGTAGATCGCGTAGAGCCGCTTGGCCAGCTCGAAGGCGAGGGCGCAGAAGGTCGCGGCGAGGAAGGCGGTGCGCCAGCGGAGCTTCCGCACGGAGGCGTACTTGTACACCATGAAGAAGAGCGAGATCGAGAAGACCACCGTCAGGAGCTCGCTCACCACCCGTCCGGCGGTGCTCACCAGGAAGGGAAACCGCGCCAGCGCCACGGCGCCGCGCTCCTGCGCCACCGCGATCCCGGTGGTGAGGATGGCGTTCGCGAGGAAGAGGAGCAGCGTGGCCAGCACCATCGCGATGTCGCGACCCTTCGACAGCAGGTAGGAGACGGCGGGATTGCGCCGGCGCGGCGGGCGCACCGTCGTGTCGAAGATGTCGTTGAGCGAGGTCCGCAGACTCCCGAAGAGGCGCGTGCTGAACCAGACGAAGGCGGGGGCGGCGTAGAGCGAGATGGCGCCGCGGTTCCGGGTGATGCGGGCCAGGATGTCCTCGATCACCGCGAAGGGGTCGCGGCCCCCCTCGGTGATGTGGACCGGCAGGAACCGGTGAAAGAGCAGGAGCGGGTCGGTGTTCTGTGCTCCCGCGAGGTGCTGGGCCAGGAAGCTCAGGCCGATGAGGAGCAGGAGGACGAACGGCACGGCGGCGAGGAGTGCGTCGAAGGTGACCGCACTCGCCAGGAACGGCAGATGGCTTTCATCGGCGGCCTGGAGGACGCGGCGGACGAACCCCTTCGGGGAGAGGTACCAGCCGCCGCGATGGCCGCCGCTCAGGCGAGCGGCTCCTCGATGTCCGCCGACGGTCGGCGGCGGCGCCGGCCGCGGGCCTTCTCCAGGCGGAGCTCGAGCTCCTCCCGGGCGGTGGGCGCCGCGACCGCGCGGACTTCCTCCGCCTCATCGAAGTCCTCCTCGTCGAAGTCGGCATCGTCGTCCAT
>JAICVB010000152.1 GCA_025935545.1 Gemmatimonadales bacterium | reverse complement strand
GCAGCATGCCGATGGCGGCCTGCTGCATGCCCCGGCGCGCGGTGTCGGGCCGCGTGAGGCTCTTGAGGCCGAGGATGAAGAGGACCGAGGCCGCGAGATACGCGGCCTGGATGATGAACTCGTTCATGACGCCGGGGGCGGCGTCGGGGTCCGCGGGTCGGCGCGGTGGAACATCCGGAGCATGCGGTCGGTGATGAGGAACCCGCCGACCACGTTGATCGTGGCGGAGGCGACGGCCACCACGCCCAGCACCGTCGTGGCGGTGCCGCGGTTGGCGCCGGCGGCCACGAGCGAGCCGACCAGCGAGATCCCCGAGATCGCGTTGGTGGCCGACATGAGCGGCGTATGGAGGAGCGGCGGCACCCGGGTGATCACCTGGTAGCCCACGAACCCCGCGAGGACGAACACGTACAGCTCGATCACGAAGGTGGGCGACATCGGTCCTCCCGGGGAAAGGTCAGGCCAGCCGCATCGGTCCGGCGATGGGATCGTCGGTCAGCGGGCCGATGGCGCCGTCGCGAATGATGTGCTCGACAAACGCGACGACGTTGCGGCCGTACATCTGGCTGGCGTGGAACGGCAGGGTGCTCGCGAGGTTGAGGGGGCCGAGCACGGTGACCCCGTGGGCGACGATGACCTCACCGGCGCGCGTCGCCTCGCAGTTGCCGCCGCTCTCCGCCGCCAGGTCCACCACGACCGACCCCGGACGCATGGTGGCGAGCATCGCGTCGCTGACGAGGCGGGGGGCCGCGCGGCCGGGGATCTGCGCCGTGGTGATCACGAGGTCCACCCCGCTGATGTGGCCCGCGATCGCCGCCTCGACCCGCGCCTGCTCGTCTGCCGCGAGCTCCTTGGCGTAGCCCCCCGCGCCTTCGGCGCTCGCGCCGGCGTCCACGAAGGTGGCACCGAGGCTCTGCACCTGCTCCCGGACGGCCGGTCGCACATCGAACGCGGTCACGATGCCCCCCAGCCGGCGCGCGGTCGCGATCGCCTGCAGCCCGGCGACGCCCGCTCCGATGACGAAGATGCGCGCGGGCGCGATGCTGCCGGCGGCCGTGGTGAGCATGGGCAGGAAGCGCGGCAGGGCGCCGGCTCCGACCAGCACCGCCTTGTAGCCGGCGACCGTCGCCTGGGACGACAGGGCGTCCATCGACTGCGCCTTGGTGGTCCGCGGCACCAGCTCCATCGCGAAGACGTGCACCCCGCGGGCCCGCAGACGCTCGACCGCGGGGGCGGCCGTGGCCGGGCTCATGAGCGCCACGAGCACGGCACCCCGCTCGATGCGCTCGATCTCGTCCGGCGCGGGGCGCTGCACCTTGAGCACGACGTCCGCCCCGTTCCACACGTCGTCCCCCGTCGCGATCGCGGCGCCCGCCTCCTCGTACCGCGCATCGGGAAATCCGGCCGCGGCGCCCGCGTCCCGCTCGACCGCCACGGCGTGTCCGCCCTTGACCAGCCGCGCCACGCCGTCGGGCACGAGCGCGACGCGCCGTTCGTGGGCCGCCGTCTCCTTCGGGACGGCGATCCGCATCTAGCGGCCGGCCAGCCAGGCGGCGCCGAGCGCGCTGCCCGGTGCCGCCGGATCGAGCGTGAGCGCGTACTTGTCCTCGGCGCGGGTGAGGCGCAGGCCCACGCGGCCCAGCACGTCGTCGTACGGCAGCTCGTCCACCCCGGCGACATACCGCCGGAAGAAGTCGGCGTAGCTCGAGCCCGCGACGGTCTCCACGGCCTGCCGGAAGTCCTCGACCGTGTACCCGTGACCCTGGAGGTAGTAGCTGGTGGTGCGGCCGAGCCAGAAGCGCTGCCACATGAGCCGCATCACGTCGTCGAGCGTCTTCCGGCCGCCGGTCTTCGCGCGGATGTCGAGATCGAGCAGCCAGCCGAGCAGCTCGCCCTTGTTGTAGTACGAGATGTTGGTGTTCCGGAAGTTGGTCTTCTGGCGGAGCGGGACCGCATCGAAGAACCAGGCGTTGTACGAGCTCTGCTCCGCGCTCATGAGGAGCCGCCCCGGCGAGCGCTGGAGCTGCCCGACCGCGCCGGCCACGCGCGCGAGGTACCCCGCGCTGTCCACCAGCCCGGCGCGTTGCAGCGTGCGCGCACCGTAGTAGTTCGTGATGCCCTCGCCGATCCAGAGCGTGCGGGTCGGGTTTTCCCGCGTATAGTCCCAGGGCCCGAGCTCGGCGGCGCGGAGCCGCTTCATGTTCCAGGTATGGAAGAACTCGTGGGCGAAGACCTCGATCCGGTTCATGAACGCGGCCGAATCCGCCGCGACCGTGGCGAGCGACACCGGCTGACTGATGTGGGTGGAGCTCGTGTGCTCCATCCCGTCGCCCCCGTTCTTGTCGAGGTAGTGCACCATGAAGGTGTACTGCTTCATCGGCTGCTGGCCCCACATTGCGGCCTCGGCGCGGACGATCTTCTCGATGGAGCGGACGAGCAGGCCACGGGCAGCGCCGGGATCCCGGTCGGTATGGAGCATCACGCGGTATGTGGTGCCGCCCACCTCGAAGCTGTCCACCGTGAACGAGGCGGAGATCTCGGTGGGATTGTCGATCATCAGGTCGTAGTTGGGGAACCGGTAGTCGGGACCCGGCGCCGGATTGCCGTTGATCACGCGCCAGCCGGGGGGGCCGTAGTAGTGGACCGTGACCGGATCGGGCTTGTGCCCGACGACGTACACGAAGGTATTTCCCGGGTTGAGGTTGATGTGGGTCGAATCGATCTGCGAGAGGGAGCCGTTGAGGTCGTTCCAGAACACCCGGTAGCTGAAGGTGACCGCGCGGGCCCGCGGGCACCGCACCACCCACGTGGTGATGTCGCGCTTCGCCGCGGGCACCGCCGCCTCTCCGCAGCGGGCGGCGACCTCCTGGACGTTGGCCGCGAAGTTGTAGATCGCGTACCGCCCGGGGTACCACTTCGGCAGCTGGAAGAGGAGCTCGTCCGCGTCGCGCCCCGTCACGCGAACCGTGACGTCACCGAGGTGCGTCGCCGGCTCGGTGCTCCGGAACGTGTACTCGATGGCGTAGGGATGGGCGGGTGCCGGGACGGGTGCGAGGGCGGCGGCGAGCAGCGCGACCGCAGACAGCATCGATTCCTCGGGTTGTGAGTGCAGGATGAACACTAACACCGGCCGGCCGCGCGGTGGACATCATCGGTGGCCCCGCGTATCGTCCTCGACCTGATGCACCCGCCTCGCCGGATCACCGCCATCGCGCCGGGCTCGGTCGGCAACGTCGGCCCCGGGCTCGACATTCTCGGCCTCGCAGTCGCGGGCCGGGGCGACGCCGTGACCGCCGAGCGGACCGAGACGCCGGGGATCGAGCTGGCCGAGCCCGGTCACCCCGACCTGCCCCGCGAGCCGGAGCGGCACGCCTCCGCCATCGCCGCCCGTGAGGTGCTCGACCGCTCGCGCGCCGGGGGCGGCATCAGGCTGAGCGTGGCGAAGGGGCTGCCGCTCGCCGGTGGCCAGGGTGGCAGCGGAGCTTCGGCCGTCGCCGGCGCCGCGGCCGCCAACGCGGTCCTGGGTTCGCCGCTCTCCGTTACCGAGCTGCTGCTGGCGGCGCTCGCGGCGGAAGCGGCCGTCGCCGGGCGCCACGCCGACAACATCGCACCGTCGCTGCTGGGCGGCGTGGTCCTCGTCCGCGCCATCGACCCGCTCGACGTCATCGCGCTGCCCTGTCCGCAGCGGCTGCGGGTGGTGCTCGTGCATCCCGCGCACCAGCTTCGCACCGCGGATGCGCGCGCGGCCCTGCCGGCGCAGGTGCCCCTCGCGACATGTCTCGCGCAGGCCGCCAACGTGGCGGCGATGGTCGCCGGCTTCCTCCAGGGGGACCTCGCGCTGATCGGCCGCGCGCTCGATGACGGTATCGCCGAGCCGGCGCGGGCGCCACTCCTGCCGGGGTTCCGGGCGGCCCGGCAGGCGGCGCTTGGTGCCGGCGCCCTCGGCGCCTCGATCTCCGGCGCCGGTCCCACGGCGTTCGCGCTGGTGGACGGCGAGGCGGCCGGGGCCGCGGTCGCGCGGGCGATGGAGGAGGCCTACCTCAGGGCAGGCGTCGCTTCCCGATCCCGCGTCGCCGCCATCGACCGGACGGGGGTGCGCCTCGTTCACGACTTTGCTTCCCAGGATGACCGATGAGCTTCAGCACCGATCGGCCCCGCACCTGGCAGGCCTGCATCGCCTGCGGCAACGAGACGGTCGATCTCGACCCCGCGACGCGCTGCCGGCAGTGCGGCGGGCTCCTCGAGGTGCGCCACCGCGCGCCCGAGGCGACGCGGCAGGAGCTGCTCCAGCGGTTCACCGAGCGGCGCGGCGGCCCGCGCGGCGCCGGCACCACGTCCGGCGTCTGGCGCTTCCGCGAGCTGGTGATGCCGTCCGCCGAGCTGATCGTGTCGCACCCCGAGGGCAACACGCCGCTCCTCCACCGCACGGCGCTCGACGACTACACCGGCGTGCCCGAGCTGCTGCTCAAGCACGAGGGCCACAACCCGACAGGATCGTTCAAGGATC
>JAICVB010000088.1 GCA_025935545.1 Gemmatimonadales bacterium | reverse complement strand
TCAATGCGCGCCGGCCGCTTCGTCTTGCCCACCCTGCTGCGCCGCCTGCCGCCGGATCTCGCTCGCGACCTGCACCGCGCTCACCGTCTCGATCGCCAACTCGGGGCTCCCCGGCCGGCGGCTCTCCGCCATCGTGCCCGTGAGGCAGACGGCGCTCGCCGCCACCCGCACCATCGTCCCCGCGGAATCGGGCGAGAGGTCCACGATCACCTGCACCCCGGGGTCCGGCGCGTCGGCCTTGCCGGCGAGCTCGCTCCCCTCGGGCCAGCCGAACTTCGCTTCCGTCACCCACTGGTCGAGGGAGCTTTCGCCGGCACTCACCCGGTAGTGCAGCCGCGCCAGCACCGAGTCCACCGCCCGCCGGAGCGGCACACCCGACCCCGGGATGACCACGCTCACGAGCGTGGCCTCGTCGTCCGCGGCGCCATGGGGACAGGGGTGCGGTCCCTGCTGCGCCGCGAGCCCGGCGGGCAGGAGCGCGAGGGCGAGTGCGGGCGGGAGGACGAACCGGAGGGCCCGCGCGGACGCGGGTGCGCGACGATCGGATGAGCGGGTCATGGGACAGCCGGGTGCGGAGCCGACACAAATCACATCGCTGCTGTGAGCAATGATAATGCGTCGAGCGTGACCCGGCAGCTACACTGTGGGGTACTGCCACACCCTCCACCGCCGGGGCCCCGATTGTCCTGTCGTACCCATCCTCGCCGCCTGCTCCAGATCCGCCGTTGTGCGCTCGCCGGAGCGCTCGCGCTCGCCGGACCGGCACGCCTGGCCGCGCAGTCGGACACGGTGAAGCTCAAGGTCGAGATCGCGGGCATCAGCGGCGCCGAGGAGCGGAACGTGCGGGCCGTGCTGAGCATCGTGCGCGCGGAGGGAGAGCCGGGGCTCACGCTGGCCCGGCTCCGCCAGCTCGACCGGCGCGCGCCGGGCGAGATCGAGACGGCCCTCGAGCCCTTCGGGTTCTACCGGCCGGCGGTCGTCGGCGCGCTCCGGCAGGAGAAGGGCACCTGGATCGCGCACTACACCATCGCGCCCGGGCCGGCCATCCGGGTCCGGAAGGTGGACATCCAGATCACGGGCGAAGGCGCCGACGCGCCCATCTTCCGGAAGGCCGTCGCCGACTTCCCGCTCCACCAGGGCGACACCCTGCTCCACCTGCCCTACGAGGCGTGGAAGCTCGCCGTCCTCACTGCCGCCTCCGACAGCGGCTACCTCAAGGCCGCGTTCGACACCACGGCACTCGACATCGACCGCACCGAGTCGCTGGGCGACATCCTGGTCCGCTTCAGCACCGGCCCCCGCTTCCGCTTCGGTCCCGTCACCTTCAACCAGAGCGTGCTGGACTCGAGCTTCCTCGCGACGCGCATCCCGTTCCATACAGGCCGCCCCTTCCAGCAGCAGCAGCTCCTCCAGCTGCAGCAGAACCTGGGCGAGGATCCCTACTTCAACATGGTCGAGGTGATTCCGCACCCCGACCGGGCCGTGAACCTCGAGGTGCCGATCGAGGTGGATCTCTCCGCCCGGAAGCCGCAGGCGTACGAGGCCGGGCTCGGGTTCGCCACCGACAACGGGCCGCGCGCGCGGCTCACCACCACCTTCCGCCGCATCAACCGGAAGGGTCACTACGCCGAGGCGGAGATCATCGGCTCGCTCAACGAGCAGAGCATCTCGACACGCTACAACAGTCCCGCGTTCGGCCACCCGACGGGCGTGCTCACCCTGCTCGCGGGCTACGCGATCCTGAACCCGGCGGGCATCAGCACGAGCCGCACCTTCCTGATCGGCCCGCGGCTCGCGCGCCGGCGGTTCGGCTGGCGCGAGACCATCCTGCTCAACTACCAGCGCGAGTCGTTCGGCGTCGGCGTGGACAGCGGCGTCGCGAAGATGCTCCTGGCCGGCGCCAACTACGAGCGCACCCGCTCCAACAGCCGGATCTACGCGACGAAGGGGATCAGGACGCGCGTGGACGTGCAGGGCGCCGCGAAGTCGCTGCTCTCGAACGTCTCGTTCCTCCAGCTCCACGCGAGCGCCAAGGCGATCAAGGCGGTTGGTCCCCAGCTCCGCCTGATCCTCCGCGCGGAGGGCGGCCGGGTCCTCACGAGCGAGTTCCGCGCGCTCCCGCCCACCGCACGCTTCTTTGCCGGCGGCGACCAGAGCGTCCGCGGCTACCAGTACCTTTCGCTGGGAGACCAGGACTCGCTCGGCAACGTGATCGGGGGGCGTTCGATCGTGACCGGGAGCGTCGAGGCCGACTACCGCTTCATCAGCCGCTTCGCGCTCGCGCTCTTCTTCGATGCCGGCAACGCGATGGACCGCTTCACGCTGAGCGACCTCAGGCAGGGCGCCGGCGCCGGCATCCGCTGGATCTCGCCGGTGGGACTCATCCGGGTGGACGGCGCCTTCGCGCTCAGCCTGCCCAACCATCCCATCCGGCTCCACGTCTCGCTGGGGCCCGACCTGTGAGCCCGCGCGCGAGGAAGATCGTGCGCTTCATCATCGCCGGAATCGTGGTCCCCATCGTGATCGGCGCCGTGCTCCTCTGGTACGGGCTCTCGAGCGAGAGCGTGGCGCGATCCCTCATCGCGAAGGCGCTCGCCCGCACCGGCGGGAGCGTCACCGTCGGCCGGATCGCCGGGCGGCTCCGCGGGCCCCTCATGCTGCACGACGTGCGCGTGAAGAACCCCCTCTTCACCGCGACGGTGGACAGCGCGGTGCTCGAGTGGACGCCCACCGGCCTGATCCGCCGGCAGGCGCGGATCGACCGGCTCTACGTGGACGGCGTCCACATCGTCCTCCCCGACTCGGCGCCGCGCGACACCACGACGCCGAAGAAGCCGAGCCTGCCGCTCGACGTGATCCTCGGAAGCGTGCGGGCGGAGCACATCTCGGTGGACGCGCCGGGCGACGTACACCTGACCGGCGGCCAGCTCCGCGTCACCGGCCGTGCGAAGGACTATCACATCGCCGCTGCCGCCACGCTCCGGGCTCCGGCACTCGACCAGCCCGTCCCCCTCCGCATCGCCGGCCGGGGCGACCTCGAGCACGTCGCGCTCGACAGCTCCACGGTCGAGCTGCTCGGCGGGCGCGCCGAGGCGACGGGAAAGGTTGGGTGGTACCCGAAGGTGAACTGGGACCTGCGCGTCGCGGCACTCGGCCTCCACCCGGGACAGATGATGCCCGACTCGGCGCTCTGGCCCGGCGCCGTGTCGGCCTGGGCCTCGACCCGCGGGCGGATCGACAGCATCGGCCCCATCGGCACCGCGGGCGTGGACAGTCTGGGCGGCTCGCTCCGCGGTGAGCGGCTGGGCGGCACCTTCGATCTCCGCTTCACCGGCAGGCGCTACGAGGTCCCCGCGCTCGACGTCACCTGGGGCTCGGCGCACGCGACCGGCGCGGTGACCCTCGCCGACAGCGCGGTGGACGCGCGGTACCACGTCGAGATCGGGAATCTCGCGACCGCCATGCCGGGGGCGCGCGGCGCGCTCACCCTCGACGGCACGGCCGCCGGCCCCATGCGGACGCCGCACGTGATCACCAGCGTGAGCGGCCGGAACCTCGCCTACGGCACCAACCGGGTGACGCGTCTGGCCGGCCGCGCCGACGTGGACCTGGCGCCCGGCGGCCGGCTCGACGTGAGCCTCCGGGGCGACGGCGCGCACATCGGCGCGGAGCCCGTGACCCGCGCGCTGCTCACCGTGCGCGGGAGCCAGGCCAGGCACCGCATCACCGCCGACGTCACGGCGCCGGCGGCCAACGCCCGGCTCGCCGCCAGCGGCCGCATCACCGGGCGCCGATGGAGCGGCACGCTCGGGACCCTCGCGGTCGAGAGCCCGCGTGCCGGCGACTGGCACCTGGACGAGCCCGCCGCGATCACGGCGGGCGCCGCGTCGGCCACGGTGGGCCGGCTCTGCCTCAGCTCCGCCAGCTTCGGCGAGACGCGCCTCTGCGCTTCCGGCGACTGGCGCGGACCCGCCGGCTGGCACGCCGCCTCGACCGTCGAGCACTTCCCGATCGCGCTCATCGATTCCCTGGTGCCCGCGGCGCGCCTCGGCGAGGGGCGCTCGATGACGGGCACCATCGAGGGAACGCTCGACGCCACCTCGACGGGCGGACGCCTCACCGGCACCCTTCACGCCACCGCGGCCGGCGCGGCGCTGGTGTACCGCGAGCCGGTGGACTCGGTGCCGCACCGGATCGCCTTCGACACGGCGACGGTGGACCTGCGCGCCGCGGGCGACGGCGTCCACGGAACCCTCGCCCTGCACGCGACCCGGCCCGACAGCGGCGTCGCGGGCTTCCTGCACGGCACCTTGGCGCTTCCGGGCTACACCCGCCTTGGCCGGCCGCTGGCGGGCCAGCCGATCGATGCGCGGCTCGAGGGCGAGATCCCGACGCTCGCCTACCTCCGCCCGTTCACCACCGCCGACAGCCTTCAGGGCCGGCTGGCCCTCGACTTCGCCGCCCGCGGCACCATGCGCGCCCCGGCGCTCGACGGCTCGCTCGCGCTCACGCAGTTCGTCATCTGGCTGCCGCAGGGGCGCGCCGGCCGCGGCGACGTGACCGTCACCGCCAGCTCCACCGTGCACGCCGACCGCACGCTCGAGGGGAAGCTCACCGTGGTGCCGCGCGGGGTGATCTACGACTACACCCTCGACCTCCTGCCGCAGCGGATCGTGGTGGACAGCGGCGGGCTCGTCGTGACCGCGGGCGAGAACGGTGTGCACGGCATCTTCGCCCTGGGACTCAGCGACACCACGAAGCGGCGGCTCGCCTCGTTCGACGCGCGGCTCGACCTCCCGGAGTACCGCTCCCTCGCCGACCGGCTCAACGACGAGCCCATGACCCTCACCTTCACCGGCGACGTGCCCGACCTCGCCCTTGCCCGCGCGATGACGCCCGGGGTGGACAGCCTCGCCGGCCGCGTCACCGCGAGCCTCGGCGCCACCGGAAGCATGAGCGCGCCGCACGTGACCGGAAAGCTTCGCGTGGCCGATCTCACCGCGCGGCTCATCCAGGGGAGCACCATCACCGGCAACCTCGACGGCGACCTCACCGCCAGCGTCGGGGCCGATCGCTCGCTCGCGGCGGAGCTCAAGGTGGTTCCGGTCAACCTGGCCCTCACGCACACCGAGAACGGCGTCGAGCGGCGGATCACGGTGGACAGCAGCGGGCTCACCGGCCGGGTGGGGCCCGACGGCCTGCACACGTCACTCGCGGCGCAGTTCAACCAGGGGGGGACCCGTCTCGCGACCGTGCGAGGCCGGGTGGACCTTCCGCTCTACCGCCGGGTGAGCGACTCCCTGCCCCCGCAGCCGATCACCGGGCGGCTCGATGGCCGCATCGCCGATCTCTCGTTCGCCAAGGCCTTCACGCCCCAGATCGACAGCCTGGCGGGCCGAGTGAACCTCGACGCCGGGATCGGCGGCACCGTCCGGAACCCGCGCGTGACCGGCGGCATCACGGCCGAGGACGTCGCGGCCCACATCCCGGCGCTCGGCGTGCTGCTGCACGACCTCCGGCTCCGCGCCACGGGGAACGAGTCCGGCACCTTCACGCTCGACGGAAGCGTGGCGTCCGGCCCCGGCACGCTCACCATCCGCGGCACCTCGCCCGTCTTCCCGACGGCGGCCCATCCGGCGAGCATGCACGTCACCGGTGAGCGCTTCGAGGTGATCAACACCGACGAGGCGCACGTCCTCGCCACCACGGCGCTCGACGTCGGGCTCGACGGCACCGTGATCACCGTGAACGGCCAGGTCACCCTGCCGCTCGCGCACGTGGAGCTGGCGGAGATTCCCGTCTTCGCCGTGCCGCCCTCCGACGACGTGATCTTCACCGACACGCTGGGCGGAGTGCAGGTGCAGCGCCGGCAGGTGGCCGCCAACGTCCGCGTCACCCTGGGCGACAGCGTCTCGTTCAAGGGATTCAACTTCACCGCCTCGCTGGGCGGCGCGGTGAGCGTGACCGAGGTGCCCGACCGGCCGGTGATCGGGACCGGCACGATCGTGATCAGGGAGGGACACTACAAGGCGTACGGGCAGGACCTCACGATCACCAACGGGCTGGTGCGCTTCGCCGGCGGCCCGGTGAACGATCCGGGGCTCAGCATCCGCGCCACGCGGACGGCGGAGGACAGTGTCGTCGCCGGACTCCAGATCGCCGGCACGCTCAAGAACCCCGCCGTGACGATCTTCTCGACGCCGGCCATGTCCGAGAACCGGGCGCTCGAGTACATCGTCCTCGGCCACCCGCTCAACGACGACCGTGCGGGGCCGCAGGGGAGCCTCATGTCGAAGGCGGTGAGCTCACTCGGATTGCGCGGCGGGAACCTGCTGGCGAAGACCCTGGGCAAGGGCGTCGGGCTCGACGAGGCGCGGATCGAGACGAAGGGTGACCTGCAGCAGGCGTCGTTTGTGGCGGGCCGCTACCTCACGCCCAATCTCTACGTGAGCTACGGCATCGGGCTCTTCGATCCGGTGAGCGTCCTCAAGCTCCGCTACGTGATCTCGAGCCACTGGACCCTGCAGGCCGAGCGGGGCGAGGCGCTCGGCGCGGACCTCTTCTACAAGATCGAGCGCGGCCAGGCCGAGTCCCGGTCCGCGCTCCCGCCGCCGGCCGAGGCTACGCGCTGATCCGGCGGCGCTCCCCCTCCCCCACCTGCTGCCGCCACATCGCGGCGTAGAGCCCGCCCCGGGCCAGGAGCTCCGCGTGGCGGCCCGACTCCACGATGGCGCCCCGCTCGAGCACATGGATCCGGTCGGCGTGCATCACCGTCGAGAGCCGGTGTGCGATGAGCACCGTGATCACGTCGTGCCCCGCCGCGATCTCCCGCACCGTGCGCGCCACTTCCTCTTCGGTGATCGAGTCGAGCGCCGACGTCGCCTCGTCGAACACCAGCAGGTGCGGCCGCCGGAGCAGCGCGCGGGCAATGGCGAGCCGCTGCTTCTCCCCGCCGGACACCTTGACGCCCCCCTCGCCGATCACCGTATCCAGCCCCCGGTCCGCCCGCGCGAGCAGGCTGTCCGCCGCCGCCTGGTGCAGCACGTCCAGGCACTCGGCGTCGGTCGCCTTCGGCTCCACGAAGAGCAGGTTCT
Source organism: Gemmatimonadales bacterium (assembly GCA_025935545.1). Lineage (GTDB taxonomy): Bacteria > Gemmatimonadota > Gemmatimonadetes > Gemmatimonadales > GWC2-71-9 > JAICUF01. The sequence goes on along the minus strand of JAICVB010000088.1, from coordinate 2,706 downwards.
CGCGGATCGATCCCGAGAAGAGCTGCGCGTCCTGCGTCACGAGGCCGATGTCCTCCCGCAGCTCGTCGAGGTCCACCTGGTCCTGCGCGTGGCCGTTGTAGAGGATCCGGCCCCGGGCCGGCTGGTAGAGTCCCACGAGGAGCTTGACCAGCGTGGACTTCCCCGCCCCCGACGGTCCGACGAACGCCGCCGTCTCTCCCCGGGTCACCTCGAACGACACGTCGCGGAGCGCGGGCGCCGTGGCCGTGAGGTGGGTGAAGCTCACGTGCTCGAAGGTGAGCGTCCGCAGCGCGCCCACGCGCGCCGGATGCGCCGGCGTCGGGGTGAGCGGGAGCGCCAGCACCGCCTGGAAGTTGGCGAGCGAGGCCTCGGTCTCGCGGTAGATGTTGATCACGTTCCCCATCTCCTGCAGCGGGCCGAAGATGAAGAACGAGTAGATGAGGAGGGAGAAGAACTGCCCCACCGTGATCTGCTGGGCAAAGATCAGGTAGAGCATGAAGAAGAGGATCGAGGTCCGGAGGAAGTTGACGATCGTCCCCTGGATGAAGCTGAGGCTCCGGAGGTAGCGGACCTTCCGGAGCTCCAGCTGGAGGATCCGGTCGGTGGTGGCGTTGAGGCGGTTGACCTCCTGGTCCGCCAGGCCCAGGCTCTTCACCAGCTCGATGTTCCGGAGCGACTCGGTGGTGGCGCCGGCCAGCGCGGTGGTCTCCGCCACGATCGACTTCTGCACCGCCTTCACCTTCCGGCTCAGCGTGGAGCTCACGAAGAAGAGGAGCGGGATGGTGAGGAGGAAGACCGGCGCCACCGCCCAGTGCACGTTCCAGGCGTAGATGATGACGAAGATGATCCCGACGAGCGTGGTGAAGGCGACGTTGACGGCCGCGGTGATGAACCGCTCCGTGTCGGTGCGCGCCTTCTGCAGCTTGCCCAGCGTCTCGCCGCTCCGCTGGTCCTCGAAGACCGAGTACGGCAGCTGCAGCGAGTGGCGGATGCCGTCGGCATAGAGCTGCGCGCCCAGGCGCTGGACGATGACGTTGACGACGTAGTCCTGGAAGTTCTTGGCGATGCGCGACACCAGCGCCACGCCCACCGCCGCGGCGAGCAGCAGGGTCACGCCGTGGAAGAACTGGCCGGTGGTGTACTCCTTGTAGCGCGTGGCATACTCGTCGATCACGTGCCGGAAGATCAGCGGATCGAGCAGCGAGAAGACCTGGTTGGTGGTGGCCAGGAGCAGTGCGCCCACCACGAGCCAACGGTACTGCCGGAGATACGACCAGAGGAGGCGCATCGACGAGCGCTCCGCCGGGGAGCCGGCGGCGGCCGGCGCGCTCACGGGCCGATCCGCCGGACGAGGGCGCTCGCGCTGTCGGGGCCGCGGCGGAGGTCCAGCACCGCGCGTGCACCGATCCGGAGCCAGGTCCCGCCGTTCCGCCGCGTGAGGGCCGATGAATCGGGATGGATGAAGATGCCGGCGGCGTCGAGCGTATCGAGGGCCACCGCGTCGGCCAGGTCACCCACGTCCCGGATGCGGGCGCCGGTGCGCGCGACGGCGTCCTCATAGTTGATCGCGACATCGGCGCGGAGCGGCGGCTGGCCCGGCAGCACCAGGCTGCCGCCCGACACGAGGAGATCGGAGGCGCCCGACGTGTTGTAGGGAAGCCGCTCGTACGCGGCGGGGTCGGCCTTCCGGTAGCTCCCGGTCGCGATCGCGTCGAGCGCGCCCAGGATCGCGGCCACGTTGAGGGCGCGGAGCCGCTGCTTGTCGCCATCCCCCGGGAGGGCGCCGCTCTCGATCAGCACCGTGCTGGTTCCCCACTGCTCCATCAGGTCGCCGAAGGCGCGATGGTTGAAGGTGTCGTCGTACTTGGCCACCCGGCCGGCGATGGCGTGGCCGAACAGCTCGGCCAGCGTCGCGGCGACGAGCCGGGCCCGCGCGCGCGAGGCGTTCCAGCTCCGCGCGTCGTCGTACGCGGGCGCGAGGAGCGCGATACCGGACTGCAGCCCCGCCGCGCCGACCCGGGTCCGCGCGCCCTGGTCGTGGAGGTTGAAGCCGAAGTCGGGATGGAAGCCCTCGTGCACCGACTTGAGGGCCCGCGCCTCGGGCGTGGCCAGCCGGCGCGCGTCCCGGTTCACGTCGATCCCCGCGGCGTTCTCGCGCTGGAAGAGCTCGGCCCCGTCGGGATTGAGCATGGGGAGGAAGACAACCGTGAGCCCGTCGTGGAGCCGGGTACGGAGCGGGTCCCCGGTGCCCTCCGCGAGGAACCGGAAGATGTCGGCCAGCGCCATGGAGGCGGTGGACTCGTCGCCGTGCATCTGGGACCAGAGGAGGACGCGCACCGGCCCGGTGCCGAAGGTGACCGTCCGGAGCTCGCGGCCAAGCATCGAGCGGCCCACCGCGTCGGTCCGGAGGTCGGCCGACGCGAGCGACGGCGCGATGGCGGCCCAGTAGTCGGCGTGGGTGAAGCGCCGCGAGCCGATCGCGCCCACATGGTAGCGCTCGGCGATCCGGAGCCCGTTGGCGAGCACCGCCTGGCCGCAGCAGCCGGCGTCCGGCGCGGCCCCGCCGGGACGCGCCCCGCCGCACGCCGCGAGCAGCACGGCCGGAAGGAGCGCCGCGGCCGCCAGCACTCGTCTCGACCGCGGGGTCGCCTGCGTCATTGCACCTTTCCCTTCCACGCCAGCACCGACGGATCGGCCGGCGGATAC
>JAICVB010000013.1 GCA_025935545.1 Gemmatimonadales bacterium | reverse complement strand
GCTGGCGGCGATGCTCGACAAGGTCAACCGCGAGCGGCGCGGGCACATCCTCACGGTGGAGGACCCGCTCGAGTTCATCCACCGCCATCAGGGGTGCATCGTCAACCAGCGCGAGGTGGGGACGGACACCAAGTCGTTCGCCGCCGCGCTCAAGTACGCCCTCCGTGAGGACCCGGACGTGATCCTGGTCGGCGAGATGCGCGACCTGGAGACGATCCAGGCGGCGCTGACGATCGCCGAGACGGGGCACCTGGCCCTCGCCACGCTGCATACCAACTCGGCGGCGGAGTCCATCAACCGCATCATCGACGTCTTCCCCTCCAACCAGCAGTCACAGGTGCGGGCGCAGCTCGCCTTCGTGCTGGAGGGGGTGCTGACGCAGACGCTGCTGCAGAAGGCGCGCGGCCGCGGCCGCTGCATGGCCTCGGAGATCATGGTGGCGACGCCGGCCATCCGCGCCATGATCCGCGACGACAAGATCCACCAGATCTACTCATCGATGCAGTCGGGCAAGAAGTTCGGCATGCAGACGATGAACGACGCGCTCTATCAGCTGTACGTGAATCGCGAGGTGACCCAGGAGGAATGCCTCCGCGTCTCCTCGGATCCGAACGAATTCCTCCGCATGATCGGCGAGAAGCCGATGGAGGACGAGGGGATGAAGCCGGTGGAGCGGAACGGGATGATGGCGGGGAAGCGGTAGGCGGAAGGACGGAAGGACGGAAGGACGGAAGGACAACAGGACGCGGGGGGCATGGAACGTCGGACGCGGCGGGAGCAATCCTTCCGTCCTTCCGTCCTTCCGTCCTTCCGACAAAGGAGACAACGCCATGCCGATGTACGAGTACACCGCACGGAACGCGACGACCGGGCAGATCCAGAAGGGGCAGGTGGACGTGCCCAGCCGCGACGACGTGGGCGCCTACCTGCGCAAGAACCGGATGATGCTGGTCAGCGTCCGCGAGGCCCCCAAGGCCATCTCCCTCGGCCTCGGCGGGAAGGGGCCGCGCATCAAGACGCGCGACATCGTGATCTTCACGCGGCAGTTCGCCACGATGATCAATGCCGGCCTGCCGCTGGTGCAGTCGCTCACCATCCTGGCGCAGCAGACCGAGAACAAGTCGCTCCAGGCGGTCACCCGCGCCGTGGTCTACGACGTCGAGAGCGGCAACACCCTGGCGGACGCCTTCCAGAAGCACCCCAAGGCGTTCACCCAGCTCTACGTGAACATGGTGGCGGCCGGCGAGGCCGGCGGTATCCTCGACACCATCCTCATGCGCCTCGCCACCTTCCTCGAGAAGAGCGACGCGCTCATGCGGAAGGTGAAGAGCGCCATGGTGTACCCGGGCGTGATCCTGAGCGTCGCCGGCATCGCCGTGACGGTGCTCCTCATCTTCGTGATCCCGACCTTCCAGGCGATGTTCGCCTCGGTGGACATGGAGCTGCCGCTGCCGACCCGCGTGGTGATCGGGCTGTCGCAGCTGCTGACCGGGTTCTGGTGGGCCTTCATCGCGGCGGGCGCCCTCATCTGGTTCGCCATCCGGCGCTACTACTCGACGTCGGTGGGCCGGAAGAACATCGACGCGCTGCTCCTCAAGGCCCCGGTGCTGGGCGACCTGCTCCGGAAGTCGGCGGTCTCGCGCTTCACCCGGACGCTGGGCACGCTCATCAGCTCCGGCGTCTCGATCCTCGACGGCCTCGAGATCACGGCGCGCACCTCGGGCAACCGCGTGGTGCATGACGCGGTGATGGAGAGCCGGGCGTCGATCGCGGGCGGCGAGACGATCGCGGCCCCGCTCGAGCGCTCCAAGGTCTTCCCGCCCATGGTGATCTCGATGATCGCGGTGGGTGAGCAGACGGGCGGCCTGGACGAGATGCTCACCAAGATCGCCGATTTCTACGATGAGGAAGTGGACGTGGCGGTGGGCGCGCTGCTCAGCCTCATGGAGCCGGTGATGATCGTGGTCCTCGGCGTGATCGTCGGCGGCATGGTGGTGGCGATGTACCTGCCGATCTTCGACATGATGAACGCGGTGCAGTAGGGCGGAAGCTCGCCCGGCGAGCGGTACCCGGTGGGAGGCCCGCGGCAGGTCGCCGCGGGCCTCCTGTCGTTCGCGGGCGCGAGCTGGTATCACTTTGTCACACGAAGTACTTGACGACCACAAAGCGGAAAGCCTATCTTCACCCGTCGCCGATGGCCCGCCCCGCTCCCCAACCGCCGGATTCATGCACCTCGCCATCCAGCAGCTGTCCAAGACCTATCCCAACGGCACCCAGGCCCTGAAGGACGTCTCCCTCGACATCCCGCAGGGGATGTTCGGACTCTTGGGCCGGAACGGGGCGGGGAAGTCCACCCTCATGCGGATCCTGGCCACCCTGCAGGAGGCCGATCAGGGCTCGGCCCGCCTCGAGGGATCCGGCGGCCCGCCCATCGACCTCCTCCGCCAGAAGGACGAGATCCGCCAGACCCTGGGCTACCTCCCCCAGTCGTTCGGCTTTCACCCGCGGGTGAGCGCGGAGCGGCTCCTCGACCACTTCGCGATCCTCAAGGGGATCGCCGAGCCGGCGGCACGGCGCGAGGTCGTGGAAGCGCTCCTCCACCGCACCAACCTGTGGGAAGTGAGGGCGCACCGGATGGGCACCTTCTCCGGCGGCATGCGCCAGCGCTTCGGCGTCGCCGTGGCCCTGCTCGGCAATCCGAAGCTCATCATCGTGGACGAGCCCACCGCCGGCCTCGACCCCGAGGAGCGGGTGCGCTTCCTCAACCTGCTGAGCGAGATCGGCGAGGAGAGCGTGGTCATCCTCTCGACCCACATCGTGGAGGACGTGGAGGAGCTCTGCAGCCGGCTCGCGATCATCGACGGCGGCGAGATCCTGCTCGAGGCCGAGCCGATCCGGGCCATCGCCCAGCTGCGCGGGCGGATCTGGCGGCGGACGGTGGCCCGCGACGAATTGGCCACGCTGGAGCAGACGGTCCCCGTCATCTCGACCAAGCTGCTCGCCGGCCGGACCATCGCCCACGTGTATGCGGATGCGCCCCCTGACCCGGGGTTCGAGGCGGTCGAGCCCGACATGAAGGACGTGTACTTCAGCGTCATGGCCGGGCACCACGGCCGGCGCGCCGCATGAGGCTGCGTGAAGTCTTCCGGTACGAGTTCGCGTATCGCATCCGGAGCCGCTCCACCTGGATCCAGGCCCTCTTCCTCTTCCTGGTGATCGGCTGGGGCACCCTCGCCACTGCCGATGGGCACGACGCGATCCACGCCAACGCGCCGCAGCAGATCGCGCAGCTCACGGTCCTGTTCGGCGGCATGTTCGGGCTTCTCGTCTCGGCGTCCGTCTTCGGTGACGCGGCGGTGCGGGATGTCGCGGCCGGCATGGATCCCCTCCTCTTCACCACCAGGCTCCGGACGGGCGAGTTCCTGGGCGGGCGCTTCCTGGCGGCGCTCGCGGTGAATGCCATCCTGGTCGTGGCGATTCTCCTCGGGCACATCGTCGCCACGATGACGCCGCTCATGCAGCCCGGCACGCTGGGGCCGTTCCGGCCCGCCGCCTACCTCCAGCCGCTCCTCCTGTTCCTCCTGCCCAACCTGGTGCTGGTGGGCGCGATCCTGTTCAGCATCGGCTCGCTCACCCGGCAGGTGGTCCCCGTCTTCCTGGCGGCCATCGGCATCTTCATCGGCTACATCGCCGCCGCCAACTACTGGCACACCCTCGGCAACCCGACGGTTTCCGTCCTCGGTGATCCCCTCGGCATCAACGCCCTGGCGGAGCTCTATCGCTTCCGGCCCCCCGCCGAGCAGAACGCCCGCCTCATCGGCGTCCCGTCGATCCTGATCCTCAACCGCGTCATCTGGCTCGCGGTCGGCGGCGGCGTGCTCGCGGTCCTGCATCGCGTCTTCCGGTTCGCGCACGTCGAGGGCGGCGGCAGCCGCCGGAAGCGTGACGCGATCGCCGGGGCGCCGGTGGGGCGCGAACCGGCACCGGCGGTGCCGCGCACGACCGGAACGTTCGGCCGCGGGAGCCGCGCCCGGCAGGCGCTCGCGGTCGCTCGCCGGTCGTTCGGCGACGCGCTGGCGGGCCGCCCCTTCCGCGCCGTGCTGGTCGGCGCTGTGGGTGTCGTACTGCTCATGGGCTGGAACGTGACGGAGACGGTTTTCGACACCGCGACCTGGCCGGTCACCCAGCTCGTGGCGGGGACCGTGCTCTCCCATCGTATCGCGATCCTGCCCTGGGTGGTGATCATCCTCTACGCGGGCGAGCTCGTCTGGAAGGACCGCGAGACCGGAATGGCCGAGATCGCCGACGCGGCGCCGGTGCCCGAGTGGGTGGCGCTGGTGGGCCGGTTCCTGGCGCTCGTCGCGATGATCGCCGCGATCGAGGTGGCCTTCGTGGCCGGCGGCATCCTGATGCAGGCGTTGCAGGGGTACTACCACTTCGAGCCCGGCCTCTACCTCCGGATGGTGTTCGGCTTCGACTTCATCGAGTACGTGCTGCTCGCCGCGCTCGTCATGACGGTGCATGTGCTGGTCAACCAGAAGTACGCGGGCCACGCCGTGGCGCTCATGACCGCGCTCTTCACCAAGGTCGCGCCGGGCATGGGCCTCCGGCATCACCTGCTGGTGTACAACACCGATCCCGGCTGGCGCTATTCGGACATGAACGGCTTCGGCCCGTTCGCCGGGCCCTATGCGTGGTTCAAGGCCTACTGGGCGGCGTGGGCGCTCGTGCTCGGCGTGATCGCGGTCCTCTTCTGGGTGCGGGGGCGGGAGTCGGGTCTCCGGCATCGTTTCGCGGCGGCGGGCGCGCGGTTCGTGGGCCCGGTGGCGGCCGCGAGCGCGGTAGCCATCGTGCTCATCCTGGGGCTCGGCGGGTTCATCTTCTACAACACGAACGTCCTGAACCGGTATCGGTCGCGGAGCCAGGCCGGCGCCGATCGGGCCCGATACGAGCTTCGGTACGCGCGCTTCGCCGCGGCGCCGCAACCGATGATCACCGACGCGGATCTCCGGATCGAGATCCATCCCGAGCGGTCCGCCGTCTCCCTCGGCGGCTCGTACCGGCTGGTGAACCGGACCGGCATACCCATCGATTCGGTGCACATCTACCTGGAGCCGAAGCTTCAGGCGCGGTCGTTCGCCTTCGACCGGCCGGCTCGCGCGGTCCTGGCCGACGCGGAAGCCGGCTATCGCATCTACGCGCTGGACCGGCCGCTCGCGCCGGGGGATTCGATCCGGCTCAACTTCGACGTGGGCTTCGAGCCGCGGGGGTTTCCGAACGATGGGCTGGAAACCGATGTGGTCCGGAACGGGGCCTACCTCGACCGGGAGTGGCTCCCCTTCATCGGCTACCAGCGGGTCTTCGAGCTGACCGATGCCGATGCGCGCCGGCGCTTCGGGCTCGGGCTGCGCGCGGCCATGCCCGGCCAGGACGACATGGAGGCGCGGCAGTACCGCGACCTGGCGCACGACGCAAACCTGGTCCGCGTGAAGACCATCATCGGCACCGCGCCCGACCAGACGGCGATCACCGCCGGGCTCCTCCGCCGGAGCTGGACCGCGAACGGCCGGCGCTACTTCGAATACGAGAGCGAAGGGCCGACCTCGTTCGGCGTGCCCATCATGTCGGCGCGCTACGAGGTCCTCCGGGACGAGTGGAACGGCGTGCCGCTCGAGATCTACCACCATCCCGCGCACCGGGCCGGCCTCGCCTCGACGCTCCGGGGCATGAAGGCCTCCCTCGACTACTACACCCGGACCTTCGGCCCCTACCGGTTTCGCCAGCTCCGGATCGTCGAGGTGCCGCCCTACGACATCGGCGGACGCGCCCACGCCGGCACCATCGCCTTCTCGGAGGAGCTGTTCTTCGGCCGCGCGCGGGAGGGGGAGATCGACCAGACCTTCTACGCGGCCGCGCACGAGATCGGCCACCAGTGGCAGGTGGGCGGCGCCGTGGTGCGCGGGATCGGCTTCCTCACGGAGTCGTTCGCGAACTACAGCGCCATGACGCTGACCGGGCACACTTTCGGGCCGGAGGCCGCGCGCCGGGCCTATGCCGCCCAGATGACGCGCTACCTGCTCGGTCGCGTGAACCAGTCGCGTGAAGTGCCGCTGCTCGTCGTCGAGAACCAGCCCTACATCATGTACCGGAAGGGCGCCGTCGCCCTCTACCTGCTCCGCGACTACATCGGCGAGGATGCGGTGGACTCGGCCCTCCGCCGCTTCCTGGACCGCTATCGGGACGCGGGGCCGCCCTATCCGACGTCGCGAGAGCTGTACGCCGAGCTGCGGGCCGTGACGCCCGACTCGCTCCAGTCGCTGCTCACTGACCTCTTCGAGACGGTGACGCTGTGGGACGTGCGGGCGAAGCGCGCGGTGGCCGAGCCGACCGGCTCGGGCGGATACCGGGTGACGCTGGACGTGGAGGCGAGGAAGGTGCGGGCGGACAGTCTCGGCCGGGAGCACGAGGTGCCGATGGACGACCTCGTGGAGATCGGGGTCTTCGGGCCGGACAGCGGTGGGCATCGGGGCGAGCCGCTGCATCTCGGGCGCCACCGGGTCCACGGCGGTGCGCAGACCATTACCGTCACGGTGCCCCGGAAGCCGGCCCGGGCGGGCATCGACCCCCGCCACATGCTCATCGACCGCGACGGCGACGACAACGTCGCCGACGTGACGGTCGCTACTTCCCCGCGTCAGCCAGGTAGCGGCCCAGCGCCTCCGCCGTGAGCGCGTGGCCGGTGGCCCGGCGAACCTTCTCCGGCCACGGCACCGCGCCGCCCATGGCGAAGAACCGTTCGGTGAGCCAGCGCGCCACGCGCGGCTCGCGCGTGAGGTCGTCCACGCCGAACTCCGCGCGCATCGCCTCGCGCAGCTGGGCCGCGATCATGTTGGCGTAGAGGTACGACTGGTAGTAGAGCGGCCCCGTCGCGAACATGTCTCGCGTGGCGACGAGCCCATCGGGCACGGCGAGGCCGACGAACTTCCCATAGCTCGCCGCGAAGAGCGAGTCACGGTTCGCGCGCGGATGCAGGTAGAGCGAGATCTCCGCATGCGCGTTCGCCGCGATCGAGCGGCGGATCCAGGCCAGGAGCTGCAGCTTCCCCACCCGCTCGAGCGCGAGTGCCCGATCCGCGGGCACGCCCGCCGCCCGCTCCAGCCAGTGCCGGTCATAGGCGAAATGGCCGACGGTTTCCGCCAGCCCCTCCGTCAGCGGCGTCTCGTCCCCACGGAGGAAGATGGGTGGCAGGTCCGGCCGCATCAGCGTGAAGTTGAGGGCGTGGCCGTACTCGTGGAACAGCGTCTCGTAGAAATTGGACCCCGGGAACGGGTTGGTGAGGAGGCGCGCCTCGAACCCGGGCCGCACGGGGAAGGTGATCCCGCCGGTGGGCACATCCCAGACCTTCACGTCGATCGGCAGGCTGTCGTAGGCGAATCCCGTCGCGATCATGAGGTCGCGGAGCCGCGCGAGCCCGGGCGCCTGCGGCCATGCCTCGACACCGGCGCCGGCCGCGACCTCCTGGCGGTGCAGCCAGGTGTCGAGGTCCCAGGGCTCCACGCGATCCACGCCGAGGTCGCGCCGGGCGCGCTCGAGGACGGCGGTCCACGTGTCGTGGGTCGCCTTCTCGAAGGCGTCGAGATCGGCGAGGACCCGGGCGGGCTCCAGCGTGGCGCCGTAGAGTCCGGCCGCCGCGCCGTCCGCGAATCCCTCCGCGCGGCCGATGCTGTCGTTGAGGCGCATGGCGCGCGCGATGGAGGGCCCGATGTGCGGCGCGATCTGCAGCCGCGCGCGGTACGCCTCCTCGCGGAGGGAGCGGTCGGCGCTCGTGTCGAGGACCGCCTGGATGGCGGTGCCGGTCAGCTTCGCGCCGCGCACGGCGTAGCGGAACTGCCCGACCGTGTCCTGGATCGCGGTCTGCAGGTCGATCAGCCGGATGGGGAGGCGCGGATCGACGCGCGCGAGCAGGAAGTCGCGCCGGTCGAGGAAGAGCCGCCGGGCCAGGGTGCTGTCCTTCACGCGGCCATGCCAGCGCTCGAGGATCGCCGCGTAGTCCTTCCTCGCGGTCAGGTCGCTCAACAGGCGGCTGAACTCTCCGGCACGGTGCGCCGTCGCGCCCTTCCACTGATTGTACGACTCGATCGACAGCGCCTCGGCGATCGCCATCTCCTGCGCCTCGATCCCGTCCAGGAATGCCCTGAGCCCGGCCTCGGTCCGGACCGCGGGTGGCGGCCCGCCCAGCGTGAGCCGCGCCGGCTGGGACTGCGCGAGGCCGGGCACGGGAAGCGTCGCCGCGAGAGCCAGCGAGGCGATGAGGGTAGAGAGGCTCCGGTGCATTGGTGTCATCCCTGGCTCAGGTGGTCCTGGAGGAAGGCGAGCGTCAGCGCCCACGACTCGCGGGCCGCCGCCGGATGGTACGCGGACCGGGCATCACAGAAGAAGGCATGTCCCGCTTCGGAAAAGACGACGCTCACGTGCGGCCTGCCTGCCGCCCGGAGCGCATCGTCCACCGCGCGGTACTGTTCCGGCGGAATGTGGTCGTCCCTGCCGCCCCAGAAGAAGAGTTGTGGCCCGCTCAGCGCGGGCACGCGGTCAGCGAGCGCGGGCACGATCCCGCTCCCGTAGTAGGAGACCGCGCAGGCCAGGGGCAGCGTCGCGTTGGCCAGGAAGGCCGCGCGGCCGCCCATGCAGTAGCCCACGGCGGCGACGCGGCTCCGCCCCACCTGGGCCGGGCCGGTGAGCCAGTCGAAGGCGGCGCGGAGGTCGGCTGCCATGCCGTCGGGCGTCATCGCGCGGACGTGGGGCATCACCGCAGGAAAGTCACCGTAGGGCGCGTCCAGGCCGGGCGCCGTCCGGTGGAAGAGCTCCGGCGCGATCGCGATGAACCCCCGTGCGGCGAAGCGGCCGGCGACGTCCTGGATGTGGGCGTTCACGCCGAACGCCTCCTGCAGCACCAGCAGGCCGGCGTGCGGCTCCGCGCCGTCGGGCCGGGCCACCCACGCGCGCATCGTGCTGCCGTCGGAGACGGCCAGATCGGTCCACATGGGTTCCTCCGGGTTGCCTATAATACACCTCACCATGCACATCTTCGGCACCCACGACGACAGGACCCGCGAGCAGCTCGCGGGAGTGGCGCAGCGCGCGCGGCGCGTGGCGCTCATGGCCGACGGGCATCCGGGGTACGTGATGCCGATCGGCGGCGTCGCCGCCTACGAGAACGCCGTGTCGGTGGTGGGGGTCGGGTTCGACATCGCGTGCGGCAATGCGGCGATCCGCCGGGCGGAACGATCGAGGTGCTGCACACCCTTCGGCCGCTCGTCGTGGTGATGGCCGGCGCCGACGAGTTCGATCCGTACAAGGACTGACCGTACAGGGACCGGGCTAGAGCCGGAGGTCAGGGAAGAGCGCGCCGCCCGCGAGCCCCAGCACGTAGAGCCAGCCGAAGGCGCGATTGTGGATCAGGCAGACCCGGTGATACCAGAGCGGCCAGCCGACGTAGCCGGCGGGCGGCTCGGCCGGCGCCGGGCGGGCCATCACGCGAACCGCGCGGAGGGCCCGGGGCAGCGCGAGCACCACCACGAGCGCGAACGGCGTGAGCGCACCCAGCGCCACGCCGAAGGCGATCACCAGGTACATGGCGACGACGCCGCCGCGGTTGAGCGCCCGCGCCCGCCGCTCGCCGAGGAGCACGGGCAGCGTTCGCTGGTGCTTCCGCTCGTCGAAGCCGCGCTGGTCGATGTGCTTGCCCACCAGGATGGACATCACCCCCAGGCCGTACGGGACCGAGGCGAGCAGCGCCGCCGCCGACCAGCGGCCGGCGATCACGAAATAGCCTCCCGCCACCATCAGCGGACCCCAGACGACGAAGGCCGCGAGCTCGCCGAGACCCAGCTCCTTGAGTGCACGGGGCGCCGCGTCGTAGGCCCAGAGGAGGAGCGCCCCGGCGGCGATGAGCGCGACCGCCGCCCAGCCGCGGAGCGCGATGAAGTACGCGGCGATCGCAAGCGCGATCGCGGCCAGGATGAGGATACCGTTCAGCAGGAGCCGGCTCGTCACCGCGCCGCTCAGTACCGGATGGACGGTGTAGCGCCGGCGGGGCGAGTCCTCGGTGTCGTGCCCGCGCCGGGCGCCGAACCAGTCGTTCGAGAGGTTGCTGATGGCGTGGAGGACGACGTATCCCGTGACGACGAGCAGGAACGGGGCCGGCGCGAACCGGCGGTCGGCCGCGGCCAGCAGTCCGGCCAGGAGCGCCGCCTGGAGCGAGATCACGAGGATGACGCTCCGCGCCGCGTAGAGGAACCGCGCCACGGGGTCGAGCCCGGCGAGATCGGCGGCGGTCGGCGGGTAGAACCCGGTGAAGGCCTGGGCCCACGCGCGGGGGCCGGCGGAGTGCCGCATGATCAGCGGAGCCTCTCGATGGGGGGCCCTGCAGTATAGCGCGGCGCCGGCCTATCTTCGCAGGAGGCCCCGCAAGGAGACACCGATGGCCGCCACCCTGCTCCAGCCGGGCACGCCCGCGCCCGATTTCACCCTGCACGCCACGCCCGACCAGACCATTTCGCTGAGCGAGCTGCGCGGCCGTCCCGTGATCCTCGCCTTCTATCCCGCCGACTGGAGCCCCGTCTGCGGTGACCAGATGGCGCTCTACAACGAGATCCTCTCCGAGTTCCACGGGTACGGCGCCGAGCTGCTCGGCATCTCCGTGGACGGCGTCTGGTGCCACGCCGCTTTTGCCCGCGACCGGAAGATCCACTTTCCCCTGCTCGCCGACTTCGAGCCGAAGGGCGGGGTGGCCCGTCAGTACGGCGCTTATCGTGCGCACGAGGGCACCACCGAGCGCGCCCTGTTCGTGATCGATGCCGAGGGCGTGATCCGCTGGAGCTACTGCTCCCCGGTCGGCGTGAATCCCGGCGCGGACGGGATCCTTCGCGCGCTGGACGAGCTCGCCGGCCGCACGGCGGGCACCGGGTCATGAGCGGCGGCGGCCTCACGCCCCCCGTGGGGCCCGACGATCACGCATCCGGTTCCGCGGGCGCGCCCGTCACGCTGGTCGAGTACGGCGACTTCGAGTGCCCCTACTGCGGACAGGCGTATCCCATCGTCAAGGCCCTGCAGGAGCGACTGGGCTCGCGGCTCCGCTTCGTCTTCCGGAACTTTCCCCTCAAGGAATCGCATCCGCACGCCCAGCACGCGGCGGAAGCGGCGGAGGCCGCCGGGGCGTCCGGCAAGTTCTGGGAGATGCACGACACCCTCTACGAGCACCAGCGCGCCCTCACCGACCCGAGGCTCCTGCAGTACGCCGAGGCGATCGGCCTAGACCCCGGCGCGCTGGCCCGGGACCTCGAGAGTGGCACCTTCGCCGAGCCGGTGAGGCAGGACTTCCGGAGTGGCATCCGGAGCGGAGTGAACGGTACGCCGACCTTCTTCATCAACGGCGAGCGGTTCGACGGTCCCTGGAACGATCCCGAAGCGTTCCTCGCGGCGCTCACGCAGGCGTCGGCCTAGCGCCGGGTGAATGCCCGAGCTTCCTGATGTCACGGTGTACGTCGAGGCGCTGGAGCGGCACGTCGCAGGCCGGACGCTGGATGGGGTCCGGATCGGCAGTCCGTTCGTGCTTCGCTCGGTCGAGCCGCCCATCGCCGACGCGGCGGGCCGCGCGGTCACCGGCGTGCGGCGCCTCGGCAAGCGGATCGTCCTCCCGCTCGAGCCCGATCTCTTCCTCGTCATTCATCTCATGATCGCGGGCCGGCTCCGCTGGCGGCCGCGAGGCGCGGCTGTGCCCCGCGGGCGCGGCCTCGCGGCCTTCGACTTCCCCGGCGGCACGCTCCTCTTCACGGAGGAGGGAAGGAAGCACCGCGCGGGGCTCTGGCTGGTCCGGGGGGAGGAGGCGCTCGCCGCGCACGATCGCGGGGGGATCGAACCGGTCGGCGTCACGCTCGACGCGTTCCGGGCGGCGCTTACCCGGGAGCGCCATACCCTCAAGCGCACGCTGACCGACCCGCGGATCTTCTCGGGGATCGGCAACGCCTATTCCGACGAAATCCTTCACGCCGCGCGGCTTTCCCCCCTTCAGCTCGCGACCAACCTCGATGACGCCGAGGTCGCGCGCCTCCACGAGGCGACGGGGAGGGTGCTCCGCGACTGGACCGAGCGCCTCCGCCGCGAGGCCGGTGACGGCTTTCCGGAGAAGGTGACGGCGTTCCGTTCGGAGATGGCGGTGCACGGACGCTACCGCCAGCCGTGTCCCGACTGCGGTGCGCCGGTCCAGCGGATCCGGTACGCAGAGAATGAGGTGAACTACTGCGCGGGCTGCCAGACGGGCGGGCGCGTGCTGGCCGACCGCGCGCTCTCGCGGCTCCTCAGGGAGGACTGGCCCAGATCGATCGATGAATGGGAGGCCGCGCTCGGCGCGCGGCCGGACGGCTAGCCTTCGGCGGCCTCCGCCTCGGCAGGGAGGGCAACCTCGAAGCAGCAGCGGGCGCCCTTCTCGCGGTCGCAGCGCTCCCGCACCGGGACGCCCAGCAGGACCTGCAGCAATGATTCCACCGCCTCGCACACGACGTTCTGCCCGTTCGCGGCGCCGAGGGGGCAGGAGTATCCCCGGATCACGAATTCACCGCCACGCCGCTCGACCTCGGTGACGCCGCCGAGGTCGTTGAGCAGCGCGCTCGCGGCCTGCACCCGCGACGCCAGGTCGCCGTGGGCTGGCGGGATCGACTCGGCCAGGCGGCGGCCGACGGCGCGCATCGTGGCGGAAAGCTCATCCGGCTGCAGCCGGCTCGTGAGCTCCCGCATGAGCTCCGCGAACATGGGGGCGTAGAGGCGGGAGAGGAGCGGCTCGACCGTGGACGCCAGCCGGTAGAGGTGCGACGGCTTCCGGACCCCGCGCCGCACCCCGTCATGCCGGACGATCCCGTCCCGCTCGAGCGCCGCAAGCTGGGCGCGCACCGCGTTGTCGGTGACGCCCAGGTGCGCGGCCAGCTCCTCCACCGTCGCATAGCCCCGCCGCAGCCGGCTCACGATGCGGCCCCGGGTACTGGCGAAGAACCGGTCGGTGAAGGAGAGACTGGCCATGCCCTAATCTACTTGTGTGACGCCTGAAGCTGCTTGGCGTGCTCCAGGTGCGCCGCGATCGCCGGCCGGGTCTGCTCCAGCAGGGCCTTGAGCTCGGCGTTCTTCGCGTTCGGGATGAGGGTCTTGTCGATGGCGTCGAGCACCGCCTGATGGTAGGCGACCTCGTTGTCGATGTACGCCTTGTCGAACGCCGCGCCGCGGAGCGGCTCGAGGTTCTTCCGGTTGGCCACGCCGCCGTCGGTCAGCTGCTTGCTGGTGGCGTTGGGCTCCGGCGTCACGTGCAGCTTGGTGACCAGCTTGGTCGCCGCGGCGTTCACGGCGCTGTGGTCGGTGATCATCTGCTGGGCGAAGGCCTTCACGCCCGCATCCTTCGTGCGCGCCACGGCCATGCGGCCGGCGTCGATGTCCACCTGGTTCGCGGCGACGACGATCGCGGCGATCTGCGGGTCAGTCGGTCCCTGGGCCACGGCGGGCGCCGCGGCGGCAAGGAGGGCACCGATGGAGAGGAGAGCTGTCTTCATGGATCGGGTCTCGCTGGTTGGAGTCAACGGATGACGAGCGTGCCGTGCATCGTGGGATGCAGGCGGCAGTGGTAATGCACGACGCCTTTCCGCTTCGCGGTGAGGCGCCATTCCTTGCCGGCTTCTATGGTGCCGGAGTCGAGCGTGCTGCTGTCGGCGGTCACGGTGTGGGGAACGAGGTCGTGGTTCCGGAAGGTGACCACCTGGCCGGACCGGACGGTGTCGGGGGAGGGGACGAAGACGAAGTTCCGGATCGCGATGCGGGTGGGTGCCGGTCCCTGGACGGGGCCGGCGGCGACCGCGAGGGGCGCCACTACCGCGAGCATCAGACCCTGCCATCGATGGGACACGACATCCAGCCCGGTTGAGGTAGGGGCAGGATACTGCATTGTCCGAATAAACGCAAGGTTTATAGTATTTATTTGGTGCTTCGATGACCGCCCACGATCGCTATCGCGTTGCGGCCGAACCGCTTATTGGCCCTTTTTCTGGCGCGGCCAGGTGTTGTCGGACGGATCCCGATCCGGGAACCGGCCCGCCGGGTCGAGGATGATGCGGGTGATCCGACGCCCTCCCACGTCCAGCACTGCGGCATAGGTTCGCGAGCCGCCGAACCAGACATCCGCCGGCCAGGTGAAGGTGACCGTATCGCCGCGCACCCGGGCATTGGCGCGGGGCGGCACCGGCCGTCCGCCGGGCGCGAGCTCGACCCGGAGCACCACCGGCGAGGGCATCTCGCCGTCCTGCCGGACCGTGACCGTCGTGCGCCCGCGCGCCGTCGTGACGCCGGCGATCGACCCGTCCACCGACTCGGTGGTGAAGAGCCAGTAGTACCAGAACCAGCCCAGGTCACGGTGCAGCTCGCGGTTCATGGCGAACATGTAGTCCCAGGGCGAGGGGTGCCGGAACTTCCAGTCCTTCGCGTAGACGCTCATCGCCCGCTGCACGGCCGAATCGCCGACCACGCCCCCCAGGGCGGAGAGCATCATCGGCGCCTTGCCGTAGGTGGTGAAGGCGTAGAGCGGCCCGCCGTAGTTGGCGTTCCACATCATCGGCGCCTCCGCCTCGTTGCCCGACATCCGCCCGTACGACTGGCCCAGCCCGTCGAGGGCGGCCGTCGTATCCCGGAAGGCCGCGGCGGAGAGGATGTTCATGTACTGATTGAATCCCTCGTCCATCCACCCGTACCACGTCTCGTTCACGCCGACCATCATCGGCCACCACTGGTGCCCGATCTCGTGGTCCGTCACCCCGAACCCCGGGCCGCTCATCGTGAGCATCGGGTATTCCATCCCGCCTTCGGGTCCGTCCACCTGGGTGAAGTGGGGAAAGGCGTAGGGCATCCAGAGCTTCGAGTAGAACTGGAGCGCGTGCCGCGCGAAGGCGCCGGTGCGGCGGTAGGCGTCGTGCTCCGGGAGGTAGAGGATGTCGATGGGAATGACACCGCGGCCCGGGATGGTGGCGCGAGTCGCGTCCCACACGAACTCGTTCGACGCGGCCCACGCGAAGTCGGCGACGCTGTCGGCGCGGAAGTGCCAGGTCAGCCGGTCGCCGGCCACGGTGGCGCGGCCGGCGCCGCGCCCGGCGGTATCCACGATGACGATCTGGGTGTCGCTGGCCGTGGCGCGGGCCAGACGCTCCCGCACGCCGGGGGTCAGTATCGAGTCGGCGTTCGCGAGGACGCCGGTCGCGCCGACGAGCCAGCCCGCCGGCAGGTCGAGCCGTACGTCAAACGAGCCGAAGTTGTTGTAGAACTCCGAGGCGCCGAGGTAGGGCTCCGCGTTCCAGCCGCGGAGGTCGTCGTAGACGGCGATCTGGGGGTACCACTGCGCCACCTGGAAGAGCCGGTTGCCCCACCGTCCCATCCGGTCGCCGCGGGTGGGCGGCGCCACCAGCGGCACCTCGAACGACCACTCCGCCTCGAAGGTGCCCGTGCCGTGCGCCGGGATCGGGGTCTTGAGCGGCACGCCGACCACCGTCTGCGTGGCCCAGCGCGCCGCCGCGGGGGCGGCGAGGTCCACGACGTCGCCATTCGCCACCACCCGGGTGAGGTGGATCCCGGTCGTGATGCCCGCCACCGGCGCCTCGCGCGCCACGTTGGGGGCGAACTGGTTCTGGTCGAGGTGAACGACGAGGAAGCGCAGCGCCGAGTCGGACGGATTGGTGATGGTCACCTTCTCGCGGCCGCTCACGGTGGCGGTGACGGGGTCCAGCCGCGCGTCGATCGTGTAGTCGGTGCGGAGCTGCCAGTAGCGCGCGGTGGGCCGCCCGGTCGAGTCACGCGTCCCGGCCCGAAGCCCGTGCTCGAAGGCGCGGGTGATCGGAATGGTCCGCCGGACGGCGCGGGCGGGTGGTCGGGTCTGCGCGTGGGTGGCAGCGGGGGCGGCGAGCCAGAGAACGGCGGCGGTCACGACAGCGCGCATCACTCCTCCTCACGAGAGAATCGGCAGGGACCCGCAGAATGTAGCGGGTTGTGCGCGGCCCGCCGCCGCCGCAACTTCCGGCGATCCCGATCCCACGACAGCGATCCCGCCGGAGGTGCTCCGCATGCCGAGAGGTTCCGTCCGCCTGCTCACGATCCCCGTCCTCGTCCTCCCCCTGCTGCTGTCCGGGTTCGCACCGGCGGTGGCGCAGGTTCCCTCGGCGCCGGCAGCGGCGGCCCATCCGGCGCTCACCGCGGCCGACTACGCCCGGGCGGAGAAGTTCATGGCCTGGCGCGCCAACCCGCTCGTGTTCGGTGCGTCGGTGAGGCCGAGCTGGCTCGACGGGGACCGCTTCTGGTACCGCACCACGACGCCGGCGGGCGCCCAGTTCGTCCTCGTGGATCCGGCGGCGCGCTCCCGGCGCGTCGTGGACTCGGCCCAGGTCGCGCCGGCGGGGGAGGGGCGCCCGGCGGGGCGGGGCGGCGGGCGCAACCTGGTGCCGTCGCCCGACGGGAAGCTGGCCGCCTTCCTGCGGGACGACAATCTCTGGGTGCGCGACCTCGCGAGCGGGCGCGAGACGCAGCTCACCACCGACGGCGTGAAGGACTTCGGCTACGCCACCGACAACGCGGGCTGGACCCACAGCGACCGGCCCATCCTCCTGTGGTCGCCCGACTCGAGGAAGATCGCCACCTTCCAGCAGGACCAGCGGAACGTGGGCGACATGTACCTGGTCGAGACCCGCGTCGGCCATCCCGTGCTGCAGGCGTGGAAGTACCCCCTGCCCGGCGACAGCGTCGTCTCGATGATCCAGCGCGTGGTCATCCATCTCGACGGCCCGCGCGTGGTGCGCCTGCAGATGACGCCCGACCAGCACCGCTCCACCCTCTGCGACCACATCGCCTGCGGCGGCGGCTGGGCCGACGTGGAGTGGACGCCCGACGGCTCGCAGCTCGTCTTCGTCTCCACCTCGCGCGACCACCGCCAGGAGCAGCTCCGCGTGGCCGACGCCGCGACGGGCGCCGTCCGCGACGTGTACCGGGAATCGGTCCCCACCTTCTTCGAGTCGGGCAACGGCAAGATCAACTGGCATGCCCTCCCGGCCACGCATGAATTCCTCTGGTTCTCCGAGCGCGACGACTGGGGCAACCTCTATCTCTACGACCTCGGCACCGGCCAGCTCAAGCGGCAGATCACGAAGGGGCCGGGCAACGTGCTGCAGGTGCTGCGCGTGGACGAGAAGGCACGCGTCATCTACTTCACCGGCGCGGGCCGGGAGGCGGGGCGCGATCCCTACTTCCGCCACCTCTACCGGGTCGGCTTCGACGGCGGCGATCTCAAGCTGCTCACGCCGGAAGATGCGGATCACGCCGTGACCCTCTCCCCGTCGGGCCAGTACTTCGTGGACAGCTACTCGCGTCCCGACGTGCCGCCGGTGACGGTGCTCCGCGACGCGGCCGGCCGCCTCGTCCTCACCCTGGAGAAGGCGGACATCTCGCGCCTGGTCGCGACCGGCTGGACCCCGCCCGTGCCGTTCACGGTGAAGGCCCGCGACGGCAAGACCGACCTCTACGGGCTCATGTTCCGGCCCACCGGCTTCGACTCCACGAAGAACTATCCGATCGTGAACCAGATCTACCCCGGTCCCCAGACCGGTAGCGTGGGGAGCCGGAGCTTCTCCGCCGCGCGCGGCGACGCGCGGGCGCTCGCGGAGCTTGGCTTCATCGTGGTGGAGCTCGACGCGATGGGGACGCCCTACCGCTCGAAGTCGTTCCACGCCGCCTACTACGGCGACATGGGCGACAACGGGCTGCCCGACCAGGTGGCCGGCATGAAGGAGCTGGGCCGCCGCTACCCCTGGATCGACCTCGACCGCGTGGGCATCTGGGGCCACTCGGGCGGCGGCTACGCGTCGCTCGACGCGATGCTCCGCTATCCCGACTTCTTCAAGGTGGCCGTGTCGGAGTCGGGCAACCACGACAACCGCGAATACGAGGACGACTGGGGCGAGAAGTGGCAGGGCCTCCTCGAGCGGAAGCCCGACGGGACCTCCAGCTACGACAGCCAGGCCAACCAGAACCTCGCGAAGAACCTCAAGGGGAAGCTGATGCTGGTGCACGGTACCATGGATGACAACGTGCCGCCCTACAACACCCTCCTCGTGGTGAGCGAGCTGGTGAAGGCCAACAAGGACTTCGACCTCCTGCTGCTCCCGAACCGCGCGCACGGCTATGGGCCCGACAGCCAGTACGCCATGCGCCGGCGGTGGGACTATTTCGTGCGGAACCTGCTCGGTGCGGAGCCGCCGGCGGCGTACGAGTTCCATCCGGGACAGCCCTAGCCGGCGGGCGCGTCCGCCGCTTGCGGCGGGCGGGATCGGGCCGCATGTTAGCCCGATCCCGCCCCTTCGAGGCTCCCTCATGCGTACCGCAGTCCCCGCGCTCGCGCTCGCGCTCGTGCTGGCCCCGTCCGCGGCCGCACAGCAGAACCCCTTCAAGCTCCCCCGCAACCACGGCTCCCTGCAGGTGGACTACGCCTTCGCCGGCAACGTCCAGGGGACCGGGCAGCGCATCGTCTCCGGCGACCGCATCCTCGACCACCAGACGACGACCGGCAAGTTCTTCGGCAAGACCTCCACCCAGGATACGTGGACGCTTATCACGCCGGATTCGATGTACAGCGTCGACCTCGTGAAGAAGACCGGAATGCGGTCGGCCAACATGCTCCCGGCGATGGCCAAGGCGTACGACGGGCTCGACGGCGCCGGCAAGGCGCGCCTGCACCAGAACATGCAGGACATGTCGCAGATGATCTCCCGCGCCTTCGGCACCGGCACCATCGTGACCGGCGAGAAGGGCGAAACGAGGACCTACGCCGGCGAGAAGTGCGAGGAGCGCACCTTCGGCAGCTTCTCGATCTGCACGATGCAGGGCGCAGCCGGCGTGCCGCTCCACGTGAGCGGAAGCCTCTTCTGCGTGGATTTCGAGCAGACCGCCACCGCCGTGAGCCGGGCCGCGCCGCCGGCCTCCGCGTTCGAGCCGCCGGCCGGCGTCGCCTTCCGCGAATCACCCATGGTCAACGCGGACTCCCTGGCCCGCGGGTATGTGACCTACCTCGCGAGCCAGGAGCTGTCCGATTCACTGGCGAAGGCGAAGGAGCAGATGGCCGCGGCCCCCGCGAACGGGACCGCGACGGGTACCGGCGGGGCGGGACAGCCGGCGCGCCAGCCGACCGCGGAGGAGCGCGCGCAGGCGCGGCAGGCCTGCGAGGCGCTCAAGAACTTCGACCTGGGGAAGGCGATGGGCGACGCGACCAACCGCGTGGTGGGCGACGCGGTGAAGGAGGCGCTCAAGGAGAAGCAGAATCAGGTGGAGTCGGGTGCCAAGGAGAAGATCAAGGGCCTGATCCGCCGCCCCCACTTCTGAGCACCGACCCCACGATACCGCGCGCTTCCGCGACGATGCGCTCCAGGTGCGCCTCGTCGCGGAAGCTCTCGGCGTAGAGCTTGTAGACGTCCTCGGTGCCCGACGGCCGCGCGGCGAACCAGCCGTGCGCCGTCGTCACCTTGATCCCGCCGATCGGCGCACCGTTCCCCGGTGCGCGCGTGAGCCGCGCCTCGATCGGATCGCCCGCCAGCGTGGCCGCGGTGACCGCCTCCGGCGTGAGCCGAGCGAACGCCTGCTTCTCCTGGGCGGAGCACGGCGTGTCGATCCGGGTATAGACCGGGGCGCCGAGCCGCGCCGTCAGCTCGGCGTAGAGCGTGCCCGGGTCCCGCCCGCTGACGGCGGTGATCTCCGCCGCGAGGAGGCCGAGGAGGAGCCCGTCCTTGTCGGTGGTCCACACACTGCCGTCGCGCTGGAGGAAGCTGGCGCCGGCGCTCTCCTCCCCGCCGAAGCAGCAGCTGCCGTCGAAGAGCCCCGGCGCGAACCACTTGAAGCCCACCGGCACCTCCCAGAGCTCGCGCCCCGCCGCGCGCACCACGCGATCGATCAGCGCACTCGAGACCAGCGTCTTGCCGATCTTCGCCGCGGTTCCCCAGCGCGGGCGGTGGGCCAGCAGGTACTCGATGGCCACCGCCAGGTAGTGGTTCGGATTGAGGAGGCCGGCGCCGGGCGTCACGATGCCGTGGCGATCGGCGTCGGGATCGTTGCCCCAGGCGATGTCGTACGCGTCCTTCAGCTTCACGAGTCCCGCCATGGCCCACGGGCTCGAGCAGTCCATGCGGATCCGGCCGTCGTGATCGGGCGGCATGAAGCTGAAGGTCGGGTCGATGACCGGATTCACGACGGTGAGGTCGAGGTCGTAGCGCGCCGCAATCCGGGGCCAGTAGGCGAGCGACGCCCCGCCCAGCGGATCCACGCCGATGTGGAGGCTGGCCCGGCGAATCGCCTCGAAATCGATGGCGCCGGCGAGCGCCTCGATGTACGGCGCCGCGAGATCCATCGGCTGCGTGCTGGCCGCGGTGAGCGCGCGCTCGATCGGCATCCGGCGGACCTCGCGGTTGCCCCCAGCCAGCAATTCGTTGGCGCGGTCCTGGATCCAGCCGGTGATGGCGGTGTCGGCCGGGCCGCCGTCGGGCGGGTTGTACTTGAAGCCACCGTCGGACGGCGGGTTGTGGGATGGGGTGACCACGATGCCGTCGGCCCGCGGGCCGGGCCGCGCGTTGTGCGCCAGGATGGCCCGCGACACGGCGGGTGTCGGCGTGAAGCCGTCGTCCTCCTGGATGATCGCGGTGACGCCGTTGGCGGCGAGCACCTCGAGCGCCGTCCGTTCCGCCGCGGGCGACACCGCATGCGTATCCTTCCCCAGGTACACGGGGCCATCGACGCCGTGCGCGGCGCGGTGCTCCGAGATCGCCTGGGTGATCGCGAGGATGTGCGCCTCGGTGAAGCTGGCGTCGAGCGGGGTGCCGCGGTGACCGCTCGTGCCGAAGCTCACCCGTTCGGCGGGGCGACCGGGGTCGGGAATCTTCTCGTGATACTGGCGGACGAGCTCGATGGGGTCGATCGGCGTCACGGGCGGTCCCGGCTGGCGTTTCGCGTCGGTCGCATGATATTCCCATGAATCCGGCAATTTCACCAGTCTCCAGGGGACCGCAGATGCTACGCAGGCTCTCGCCCATCGCACTCGCCGCAGCGCTCGTCGTGCTGACGCCGCGTGGCGGCACCGCCCAGACCTTCCCGACCGACGACGCGGTCCTCAAGCGCATCTGGGCGCTGGGCATGGACAGCTCGCAGACGATGCGGCTCTCCCAGGTCCTCTTCGATTCGATCGGCCCGCGCCTCACCGGCACGCCCAACGCGAAGGGCGCGAACGACTGGCTGGTCCGCACCTACCAGGGCTGGGGCGTCGACGCGCGGAACGAGCAGTGGGGCAAGTGGCGGAGCTGGCGGCGCGGCTACTCGCACATCGACCTGGTCGCCCCGCGCGTGCGCTCCCTCGAGGGCACCATGCTCGGCTTCAGCCCGGGCACCGGGGGCAAGGACGTCACCGCCTCGACCATCATCCTCCCGCGCTTCGCCGACAGCACTGAATTCGTGAAGTGGCTTCCCACCGCCCGGGGCAAGTTCGTGCTCGTGGCGGCGCCGCAGCCGACCTGCCGGCCGCGGGAGGACTGGGACTCCAACGCCACCGCCGCGTCGAAGGCACGCATGGACAGCCTGCGCGCGCAGGTGGCGCGCGAATGGGGCGGCCGGGACGTGCGCGGCACCGGCTACAGCCTCGCGATCGGCACCGGGGAGCTGGGACTCCGCCTGGAGGAGGGCGGCGTGGCCGGGGTGGTCACCTCGCGCCCGAAGAACGGCTGGGGCACCATCGAGATCTTCTCGACCTACAACCGGAAGGCGCCGGCCATCGCGCTCAGCTGCGAGGACTACGGCCTCCTCTTCCGCCTGACCGAGAACAACCAGGGCCCGAAGCTGCGCCTCAACCTCGACGCGCAGTTCCTGGGCGACCAGCCGGTCTTCAACACCATCGCCACCATCCGCGGCTCCGAGAAGCCCGACGAGTACGTGCTCCTCTCCGCGCACTTCGACTCCTGGGACGGCTCGTCCGGGGCGACCGACAACGGCACCGGCACCATCACGATGCTCGAGGCGATGCGGATCCTGAGCCTCGCCTACCCGCATCCGAAGCGCACCATCCTCGTGGGTCACTGGCTCGGCGAGGAGGAGGGACTGGTCGGCTCGCGCGCCTTCTCGGAGGACCATCCGGAGATCGTGAAGGGGCTGCAGGCGCAGTTCAACCAGGACAACGGCACCGGGCGCATCGTCCGCATGGGCGGCGGCGGCCTGATCAACGGGGCCGAGCACATCAAGGTCTGGCTCTCGAAGCTTCCAGCGGAGCTGCAGCAGCAGGTGCAGTTCTCGGGGCCCGGCTTCCCCTCGGGCGGCGGCAGTGACGACGCGTCGTTCGCCTGCTACGGCGCCCCGGCCTTCGGGCTGGGCGCGCTCAACTGGGACTACGGCAACTACACCTGGCACACCAACCGCGACACCTACGACAAGATCGTCTTCGACGACCTGAAGTCCAACGCCACGCTGACCGCGATGCTGGCGTACCTCGCCTCCGAGGACCCCGCGATGATCACGCGCGAGCGGGTGGATCTCGCGGCGCTCGCCGCTCAGCGCGCGGCGCAGGCTCCGGCGGGCGCGGGCCGCGGCCGGAACCCGCCGACCACCTGGCCGGCCTGCAGCAAGGCCCCCCGCATCACGGAGCCCAGGCTCAAGTAGCATGGCGCTCCGCGTGGCGCTGGCGGCGGACCACGCCGGCTTCGAGCTCAAGGGGGAGCTCATCCGGCTCGTGCGCGACCTGGGGCACGAGGCGGTGGACCTCGGCACGCACTCGACGGCACCGGTGGACTATCCCGACTACGCGGTCGCGCTGGCCGAGGCGATCGTGGGCGGCGGGGCGGACCGGGGGGTGCTCGCGTGCGGGAGCGGGGTGGGCGCCTCGGTCGCGGCCAACAAGATCCCGGGGATCCGCGCCGGGCTCTGCCACGATACCTATTCGGCGCACCAGGGCGTGGAGCACGATGACATGAACGTCATCGTGCTCGGCGGGCGCGTGATCGGCTCGGCCCTGGCGGCCGAGCTGGTCACGGCCTTCCTCGGCGCGCGGTTCAGCGGCGAGGAGCGGCACGTCCGACGCCTGGCCAAGATCACCGACATCGAGCGGCTCTTCGGCGGCGGCACGTGACCTGTGCGGTGCTGTTCGATCTCGACGGCACCCTCGTGCAGACGGAGGAGCTGAAGGCGCGCTCGTACGCGGAAGCCGCGCGGGCCCTCGATCCCGCGGTGAAGGCGGAGGACGTGGTGTCCGCCTTCTCGCACCTGGCCGGCTGCTCGCGCGAGCAGGTGGGGAAGGGGCTGGTGGATCGCTTCCACCTGCCCGGCACGCCGGATCGGCTGATCCAGCTCCGGCTCGAGCGGTACGACGCCATGCTGGCCGACGCCGCGCTGATCCGCCGCCAGGCGCTCCCGGCGGCGATCGATCTGCTCCACCGGGTCCGGCGCGAGGGCTTCCGCACCGGCCTCACCACGATGTCCGACGCGGCCCACGCCGCGCTCATCCTCGATGCCCTCGAGATCGCCGGCGAGTTCGAGGTCGTCATCACTCCCGCCGACGTCGCGCACGGCAAGCCCGCCCCCGACATGTATCTGGCCGTCACCCGCCGGCTCGGCTGCGTGCCGGCCGACTGCCTCGCGCTGGAGGACTCGGTGGCGGGTATCACGGCGGCGACGGCCGCCGGCGTCCCATGTATAGCCGTTCCGACCTGGCTCACGCGCGACGCCGTGCACGCCGCCGCCCTGGTCGGCCCCGAATGGATCGTGGATGACCCCGCGCGCCTGTCAGAGGTCTTCGAGGCGCGCGCGACCCGAAAGGATGCGCGATGGACATCGGCATGATCGGCCTCGGCAGGATGGGCGCCAACATGACCACCCGGCTGATCGGGGGTGGTCACCGCGTGGTCGCCTTCGACCGGAGCCCCGACGCGGTGGCCGCGGTGGTGAAGGGCGGCGCGACGGGCGCGGCGTCGCTCGCGGAGCTGGTCGCGGCGCTGCCCGCCCCGCGCGCCGTCTGGGTCATGGTGCCCGCCGGCGATCCCACCGAGTCCACCGTGCGCGCCCTCGGCGAGGCGCTCGCCCGCGGCGACGCGGTGATCGACGGCGGCAACAGCAACTACAAGGACTCCATGCGCCGGGGAGAATACCTGGCCGGCAAGGGCATCGGCTTCGTCGATGCGGGCACGAGCGGCGGCATCTGGGGCCTGAAGGAGGGGTACAGCCTCATGGTGGGCGGCGAGAAGGCCACGGTGGACCGGCTGCGTCCGATCTTCGAGACGCTCGCACCGGCTGCCGATCGCGGGTGGGGGCACGTGGGTCCCATCGGGGCAGGGCACTTCGTCAAGATGGTGCACAACGGGATCGAATACGGGATGATGCAGGCGTACGCCGAGGGGTTCGAGGTCCTCCGGAAGAAGGAGCCGTTCGGGCTGGACGTGGCACAGGTGGCGCAGATCTGGCGCGACGGGAGCGTCGTGCGGTCGTGGCTGCTCGATCTCACGGCGGAGGCGCTCAAGGCCAATCCCGACCTCGACGGGATCGCGCCGTGGGTGGCCGACTCCGGCGAGGGCCGCTGGACCGTGGCGGAGGCGATCGACCTCGACGTGCCCGCGCCGGTGATCACCCTCTCGCTCATCGCGCGGCTCCGCTCGCGCAGCACCGACTCCTACGCCGACAAGCTCCTGGCCGCGATGCGGAACCAGTTCGGCGGCCACGCGATCAAGAAGGAATCCTGATGCCGCGGCATGCCGCGGAGCCCTGCGTCTTCTGCATCTTCGGCGCGACCGGCGACCTGGCCCGCCGGAAGATCCTCCCGGCGCTCTTCACCCTGCACACCCAGGGCAAGACACCGGGCTGCCTCGTGCTCGGCGTGACCCGCACCGCCGAGATCGACGACGCGAAGTTCCGCGACATGGCGGTCGAGGCGCTCACGGCGGAGAAGCTCCCCGCCGACGAGGTCCGCCGCTGGGCCGACGAGGCCCTCTTCTACCAGCCGATCAACAACGGCACCCCCGACGACTTCGGGGCCCTCTCCGCCCGCATCGCCGATCTCGAGCGCGAGCACCAGGTCCCGGGGAATCGCGCCTTCTACATCGCGCTGCCGCCGGCGGCGTTCCCCGACACCATCGCGGGGCTCGCCGGCGCCGGGCTCTGCCGGAGCAGCGGCTGGACCCGCCTCGTGGTGGAAAAGCCCTTCGGCCGCGACCTCGAGTCGGCGCGGCAGCTCAACGCGATCGTGCACGAGGGGTTCCAGGAGTCGCAGGTGTATCGCATCGACCATTACCTGGGCAAGGAGACGGTCCAGAACCTCCTGGTCTTCCGCTTCGCCAACGCCTTCTTCGAGTCCATCTGGAACCGGAACCACGTCGAGAGCGTGCAGATCACCGTCGCCGAGGAGCTGGGCGTCGAGCAGCGCGCCGGGTACTACGAGTCCGCCGGCGCGCTCCGCGACATGATCCAGAGCCACCTGACCCAGCTCGTGAGCCTCGTCGCGATGGAGGTGCCGTCCGACATGGATGCCGACGCGATCCGCTTCGAGAAGGTGAAGGCGGTCCGCTCGATCGCGTCCATCGATCCGGACGAGATCGTACTCGGCCAGTACGTGGCGGGTGAGATCGACGGCCGGCCCGTCCCGGGCTACCGCGACGAGGCGGGGGTGGCCCCCGGCTCCAGCACCGAGACCTACGTGGCGCTCCGGCTCGAGGTGGACACCTGGCGGTGGCAGGGGGTGCCGTTCTATGTCCGGACGGGAAAGCGGCTGCCTCGCCGACTCACCGAGATCGTGCTCAGCCTCCGGCAGCCGCCGGTGAGTCTCTTCGAGCCCTTCGACGCCTGTCGGCTGAGCTCGAACACGCTGGTGCTGCGCGTGCAGCCCGATGAGGGATTCATCCTCACCTTCGACGTGAAGGCGCCGGGCGACCCCTTCCGCCTCGCGACCGAGCCGCTGCACTTCGGCTATCACGAGGCGTTCGGCACCATCCCCGAGGCCTACCAGACGCTGCTGCTCGATGTGATCGAGGGCGACCAGACCCTCTTCGTGCACGCCGACGAGGTCGAGGCATCCTGGAAGCTCTATACCCCGGTCCTCAACGCGCCGCGGACGGTGGTGCCCTACGCCGCCGGAAGCTGGGGCCCGCCGCAGGCCGATGCCCTCCTCCGGGGACCCGTCCGGTGGCGGAATCCGTAGCGCCCGAGATCGTCGTCGCCCCTGACCTGGATCGGCTGAGCCGGGCCGCCGCGGAGCGCGCGACCGGGATCGTCTCGCGGACCGTCGCCGAGCGGGGCCACTGCACCGTCGCGCTCTCGGGCGGCACCACGCCGCTCACCCTCTACGCGCTCCTGGCCGACGAGTACCGCCTCGCGGCGCCCTGGCGGCAGGCCGAATGGTTCTGGGGCGACGAGCGGTGCGTGCCGCCGGATCACGCCGAGAGCAACTACCGCGCGGCCCGCGACGCGCTCCTGGGCCCGCTCCGGATTCCGTCGGGGATGGTCCACCGCATCGACTGCGCGGCCGGCGCGCCGGCTGGCGCGACCCGCTACGAGGAGATCCTGCGCGACCGCCTCACCGCGGGCCGCTTCGACCTCGTGCTGCTCGGCGTCGGCGCCGACGGGCACACCGCGTCGCTCTTCCCCGGATCGGCCGCGCTGGAGGAGCGGGATCGCTGGGCGGTGGCGGTCACCGGCGGTCCCGGGCTGGCCGTGCGCGAACGGGTGACCGTCACCTATCCCGTCCTCAACCG
>JAICVB010000146.1 GCA_025935545.1 Gemmatimonadales bacterium | reverse complement strand
GACCCCCGCCCCCTTCGCCCGTCGGCTCGCATCACAATGTGGTGCTCACTGCGCGACGTCCGGCGGCTTATCCTTCCCGCTAGCGTCGTCCGCCCTGCCCGCCGTATATCAGCTCATACGGCGACCTCTCCGCCATCGACGCGAACCACCGCTCCGCATCCGCCTCCCGTCCCAGCTCCTGCAGCAGCTCCGCCCGCATGAACCGCTCGAACGCCTGCGAGAAGAAGGGTGACGCCACCGTCAGCTGGAACCACGACTCGCTCCGCGCGGACTCGAGCTCGCGCAGCGCATCGGCGGGACGGCCCTCGGCGCGCAGGATGCGCGCGCGGGCACCCCGGAGGAGGTGTGCCGCGAGCTCGGCGCCGGCCGGCGGGGCGGGGAGGGCCGCGAGCGCGTCGGCGTGCGCGCGGGCGGCGGCGGTGTCGCCGCGGCGGGCCTCGATGAGTGCGAGGAGGTAGCGGCGGAGGTGCTCGTGGAGTCCGTTGTGCATCGCGAAGACGGCGAACCCGCTCGGCGCGAGACTGGACGGGTCGAAGGCGAGCAGGGCGTCGCGCACTGCCGACAGCTCCGACTCACTCCGCCCGACGAACGGCAGCGCGCTGAACAGCGCCCGCGTCTCGAGCCCGCTCGGCCGGTCGAGCCGCTCGGCTTCCGCGAGCTCGGCCCACGCGCCATCCTCGTCGCGCCGCGCGAGGGCAATGTGCGCGAGCAGCAGGTGGCAGAGCGCCCGCATCTCGTCCGACCGCGCCGCCTGGATGAACCCGCGCGCGAGCTCGGCCGCTCCCGCGAGGTCGCCCGAGTAGAGGGCTACGTCGGAGAAGGCGACCGCGACCGTCACCGCCCGCGCGCGGCGCAGCTCCTCTCCCACCACCGCCTGCGCCACCGGGTCACCGCGGAGGTACGCGACCAGCGCCCGGAGCGACAGCGCCTGATCGGCAGCCGGTGCCGCCGCGATGGCGCAGGAGGCGAGGTCGTCCGCCTCGTCCCGGCGGCCCTCGATCGCGGCGATGCGGGCGAGGTGCACCAGCGCGCCCACGTGGTCCGGCTCCAGCTCGAGCGCCCGCTCGAACGCTTCCCGCGCCTCCGCCGCCGACCGGCCGCGCAGCGGATTCGAGTGGAAGAGGAGGTCACCCAGGAGGAACCATGCCTCGACGTCGTCGGGGTGGGTGCCGGTGATGGTGCCGTAGAGCGTTTCGGCCTCGGTCACATTCCCCGAGAGCCACGCGCGCTGGGCGTCCACCAGGAGCCGGTCGTGCGGTGAGAGGCGGTCGCGGTGGGCGTAGCCCGCCGCCGCCACCTCGCGCGCGAGCTCCGGCATCGCTGACCCGGCCGCCGCGGCCGCCAGCCGGTAGTACGCGAGCGCGAACGACTGGTCCCCCGCCACCGCCGCCTGCAGCGACTCGATCGCGTCGAAGTAGCGGCCGAGCCGGAGGTCGGCCTCCCCCTTGAGGTAGGACTTGAGCGCGGGGAGTGACGCCGTGGTGAGCGCCGCGAGCCGGGTGAGGCGCGCACCGGGCCCGGGGCTCAGGGCCGCTACCAGCTGGCGCGTGAGCTCGTCCACCAGCGCGAACAGCTCCGGCTCCGACGCCGCGTCCGCCTGCGCGGCGGCGCGGACGGTGGAGCCCTCACCGTAGAGCGACGCCGTCGCCTGGAGCCGCCCGCCCGCCGCCGTCACCGATCCCAGCACGAAATGCCCGGCCCCGAAGTGCGCGGCGATGCCTGCGGCCTGGGTGGGGTCGCCTCCGGCCGCCCAGCCCTCGCGCGCGAGGTGGCTGAGCAGGGCGCGCGGATCCACGGTCCGGAGCGGCCCCGCGCCATCCAGCTCGGTGGCGAGGAGGTCCACCATCCCCTCGCCGAGGTAGGCCAGCTCCGCGCCGCCGCGAACGGTGAAGGGGAAGATCGCGACGGTATCGGGCGACGGCGCCCGGCCGCCGCGGGCGGGCCGCGCGCGGATCGACGCCGCCAGCGCCGCCGTCTCGTCCGAAGGCTCGAGCTCGTATTCCGCGGCGAGGCGCCGGGTGAACTCGTCGTAGGCGCGGAGCGCGCCGGCCCGGTCGCCCGCTTCGTCGAGCAGGGTGAGGAGCCGGCGGAGCCCGCCCTCGTCCTCGGGATCGAAATCCGCGGCGCGGCGGCCGAACCGGGCGGCGCCCGCTCCGTCGCCGCGCGCCGCGGCCTCGTCCGCGAGTGCCCAGGCCGAGCGCGCGGCGAGGGCGCGGAGCGCAGCGCGCTCGCGATCGAGCCATTCCTCGAACCCCGCCGCGCCGCTCACGAAGACGCCGGGCATCAGGTCGCCCCGATAGAGCTCGAGGGCCCGCGCGTGCTCGCCGGCCGCCGCCGCCTCGGCAAAGGCCGCCGCATCGCACCAGAGCGCGCCCTCGCCGACGCCGACCTCCTCCTCGCCGCGGCCAGGCAGGACCTCGGCGCCGAGCGCGCTCCGGATGAAGTAGAGGGAGCGGCGGAGTGCCGCGCGCGCGCGGTCCTGGTCGAGCTCGGGCCAGAACATGGCGAGGAGGGTGTCGCGGCGGTGGAAGCGGCGCGGTGTCGAGGCCGCGAGAAAGGCGAGGAGCGCCAGCCGCTTGGGCTGCTGCAGCACCGCCTGGCAGTCGGCGCCGGCCGGTCCCTGGAGATCGATGCCGCCCAGCGTCCGGAGCTCGATCATCAGTCGAGCCGCCGGTGCGGGGAGACGATGTTGGCGATGAGCATGCCGGCCACGAGCGCCACCGCGATGAGCATCATCTGGAACGCCGTCTCGACGCCGAGCACCACCTCGCGCCGGAGGAGCGACGCCAGGCTCCGGTACCCGATGCTCCCCGGCACCAGCAGGAGGATGCCGGGCACGAGCGCGATGGTGGCGGGCCGGTCGCGGAGCCGCGCGTAGATGTTGCTCGCGATTCCCGCGATCAGCGCGCCGACGAAGGTGCCCAGCTCCGGCCCGAGCGTCGCCGCGCCGATCCGGCTCCCGTAGAAGCCGAGTGCGCCGGTGAGGATGATCCAGGGCGCGTCCACCGGCTCGGCCTTGAGGAGGACGACGAAGCCGAGCGCGGCGAGGGCGAGGGCGACGAGGTTGGTCCAGGCCGGCAGCGCGACCGGCTGAGCCGTGGTGCCCGGACCGAAGGCGTGGAGCGCCAGGGTGCTGCCGAACGCCACGCCGAAGGCGATGCCGAGGAAGAGCATCACCGCCCCGCTCAGGCGCGCGGTGCCGGAGACGAGATGCCGGGTCGAGATCTCGGTCATCGCGATGGTGAGGGTGAGGCCGGGCACGAGGACGATGAGTCCCGCCAGCGTGGCGAGGAACGAGGACAGCGGGAGGACGCGAGCGCCCAGGGCCGCGGCGGTGAACGACGCGATGAAGGCCGCGATCGGCTCGAAGACGTGTGCCAGCCCGCGGACCCGGGTCGCGAGCAGGGCCAGGAGGCCGATGACGACGCCGATCCCCGCCGCGGCCGCCATCTCGTTGAGCCCGCCGCCGAAGAGCCGCGCCGCGGCGCCCGACGCGATGCCGAACGCGGCGGTCGTCATCACCGGCCCGTAGCGCGGCGGGTCGGCCACGATGGCGTCAATCCGGCGCGACCCCTCCGCCGGCCGCATGGTGGCGCGGAGGACGCCGACGGTCACCTGATCGAGCCGCGCCAGCTTCCCCAGGTCCACATCGCCCGGCTCGACCCGGAGGAGGTAGGTCTTCTGCCGCTCGCGCTCGCCGAAGGCGGCGAAGATCGACGTGGGCGTCGAGAAGAATTCGCCCGACATGCCGAGACGGAACGAGGCGAGCGCCATCACCTCCTCGAGGGGCTGGGCGGCGTAGCCGTAGGTGTGCAGGGCACGCGCCAACCGGAGGATGAAGCCGATCGCGTGGGCCCACTCCTCGCCGTCATCTGGCGCCATGCCGCGTGCCTCTGGTGAGCGGGTTCGGGCGGAAGTATCGCGCCGGCCCGTCCGTCCCGAAACCCCCGCGATGCCGCCTGCCGGTAGATTCCGGCGCATGGACCAGCTCCCCGTCGTGGTGGTCGGCGCCGGCGCCGCCGGGCTCGCGGCCGCGATCTTCGCGGCGGCGCAGGGGCGCCGCGTCATCCTGCTTGAGCGCACCAGGGACGGCGGGCGGAAGATCCTCATCAGCGGCGGCGGCCGCTGCAACATCCTCCCCTCCGTCATGTCGCCCGCGCAGTACGTCACCGACTCGTCGGCCGCCACGCTCCGGAACATCCTCCGGAGCTGGCCGCTGGCGGACCAGATCCGGTTCTTCGAGGATGAGGTGGGGATCCCGCTTGCGCTGGAGGAGGAGAGCGGGAAGCTCTTTCCGCGATCGAACCGGGCGCGCGACGTGCGGGACGGCCTCGTCGCGCTCGCACGCCGGCGCGGCGCGGAGATCCGCTTTGGCGTGACGGTGCGGGACGCGGTCCCCGGCGCCGGCGGCTGGCGCGTCCTGCTGGACGACGGCGAGATCGCCGCCGCGAAGGTCGTGCTGGCCTCCGGCGGTCTCTCGGTCCCCGCGACCGGGAGCGACGGCATCGGCCTCGCCATCGCGACGCGGCTGGGCCACGTGATCAACCCGACCTATCCCGCGCTCACCCCCCTCACCGACGACCCGCCACGCTACGCGGCGCTGGCCGGCGTGTCACCGGTCGTGACGCTCGAGGCGCCGGCGGACGGCCGGAAGTTCACGACCACCGGCGGGTTCCTCTTCACGCACCGGGGCTACAGCGGCCCGAGCGTCCTCAACGTCTCCCACCTCGCGATCAGGTCGCGGATGAGCGGCGGCCCGCCGCAGGCGATCCACGTCCGCTGGAGCCCGCTCGGCCCCGCCGAGTGGGAGACGCTGTTCGCCGCGGGCGGCACCGGCAGCGTCGCCAACGTGGTGCGGCGACACCTTCCCGATCGCCTGGCCGACACGCTGCTCGCCGAGGCGGGCATCGAGGACGGGCGGACACTGTCCCAGCTCCGGCGCGACGAGCGCCTCCGGCTCATCACGGCGCTCACGCGGCACCCGCTCCCGTGGACCGGGGACGAGGGGTACCGGAAGGCCGAGGTGACGGGAGGAGGCGTGGCGCTGGGAGAAGTGAATCCGCGGACGATGGAGAGCCGGCGATGCCCGGGGCTGTTTCTGTGCGGGGAGATGCTCGACGCGTTCGGGCCGATCGGGGGGTACAACTTCCTGTGGGCGTGGGTGACGGGGAGGGGGGCG
>JAICVB010000049.1 GCA_025935545.1 Gemmatimonadales bacterium | reverse complement strand
TCCAGGCTCTCCAGGATGACCACGCCCGCGCCGTCGCCCAGCACGAACCCGTCACGATCGCGATCGAACGGGCGGCTCGCAGTCTCCGGCGCGTCATTGCGGGTGGAGAGGGCCCGCATGTTCTGGAATCCCGCGATGGCGAGGCCGGTGATCGCCGCCTCGGCGCCGCCCGTGATCATGGCGTCCGCCTTGCCGTCGCGGATCATGGTGTACGACTCGCCGATCGCGTGCGCGCTCGACGCGCAGGCGCTCACGGTGGCGAAGTTGGGGCCCTTGGTGCCATAGCGGATCGACACGAGGCCGGCGGCGATGTCGGGAATGAACATGGGCACGAAGAAGGGCGAGACGCGGTCGGGACCCTTGGTGAGGTAGATGGAGCACTGGTCCTCGAAGGTCCGCATCCCGCCGATGCCGCTGCCGATGACGACACCGGTTCGCTCCGGCGCCGGAAAGCGGCCTTCCAGCCCCGCCTGGGTGACCGCCTGATGCGCGGCCGCCAGCGCGAACTGGACGAAGGCGTCGTAGCGCTTGGCTTCCTTCCGATCCATGTACTGCGAGGGGTCGAAGCCCTTCACCTCGCAGGCGAACCGGACCTGCAGGGCGGAGGCATCGAACTTCGTGATGGGGGCCGCACCGGAGCGGCCGTCCAGCAGCGCGCTCCAGGTGGACTCGACATCGTTCCCAACCGGAGTCACCAGCCCGAGGCCGGTGACGACGACGCGCTGCGCCAAGCTATTTCCCGATCTTCTGGTGGAGGTAGTTCATCGCGTCGCCCACGGTGCGGAGCTTCTCCGCGTCCTCGTCGGGGATGTCGATGTCGAACTCCTTCTCGAAGGCCATGACCAGCTCGACGGTGTCGAGGCTGTCGGCCCCGAGGTCCTCCATGAAGCTGGCACCGGGGGTCAGCTTGTCGCGCTCGACGCCGAGCTCTTCGACGATGATGTCCTTGACCTTCTCTTCGACGTTGTCCATGTCATCCTCGATGGAAGATTGAGACCTGCGTCAGAGCACCATCCCGCCGTCGACCACGAGCACCTGGCCGGTGATATAGCCGGACAGGCCGGACGCGAGGAAGAGCACCGCGTCCGCGACATCCCCGGCCTGACCGAGCCGACCGAGGGCGATCGCCTGTAATAAGGAGGCGCGCGCCTCCTCCGGCAAGGCGCTCGTCATGTCGGTCTCGATGAATCCGGGGGCGATGCAGTTGGCCAGCACGTTGCGGCTGGCGTACTCCTTCGCGATCGACTTGGTGAAGCCGATGAGCCCCGCCTTGCTGGCCGCGTAGTTGGCCTGGCCCTTGTTCCCGATCAGTCCCACGATGCTCGTGATGTTGATGATCCGGCCGGAGCGCCGCTTCATCATCCCCTTGATGACGGCCCGCGTCGTGTGGAACGCGCCCTTGAGGTTGGCGTCGAGCACGGTGTCCCAGTCCTCGTCGCTCAGGCGGAGGAGG
This sequence comes from Gemmatimonadales bacterium, assembly GCA_025935545.1. GTDB lineage: Bacteria > Gemmatimonadota > Gemmatimonadetes > Gemmatimonadales > GWC2-71-9 > JAICUF01. Next base: position 15,299 of record JAICVB010000049.1, on the reverse strand, counting down.
ATGTTGTCGCGGGTGAGCCCCGCGTTGTTCACCAGGATCTCGATCGGGCCCAGCGCCCGCTCCACCGCCGCGACCGCCGCGTCCACCTGCGCGGCGTCGGCCACGTCGCAGGCCACGCCCACCGCGTCGGGCGCGACGCCCGCCGCCACCTCGGCCGCCCGCGCCGCGTCGCGGCCCGTCAGCGCGACCCGGGCGCCGGCCTCCGCCAGCGCGCGCGCGATCGCGAGGCCGATGCCGCGCGTCCCGCCGGTGACGAGCGCGACCTTCCCCCCGAGATCAATGGCCCTCATGCGATGAAGCGCTCCAGCTCGTCGGCGGTGCCGAGGGTGAGCGTTTCGGCATCCGGCAGGATGCGGCGGATGAGGCCGGAGAGCACGGAGCCCGGCCCCGCCTCGATGAACCGCGCGCCCGGCGCGAGGGCCGACATCGCCTGGACGCACTCCACCCAGCGGACCGGAGCGGTCACCTGGTCGAGCAGCAGGCGCGCCGCGTCGGTCCCGGTCGTCACGGCCTCCGCGCTGGCATTGGCGACGATCGGGAAGGCGGGGTCGGAGGGCTCGGTCCGGCGGAGCGCCTCGTGCAGGCCGTCCACCACCGGGGCCATCAGCGGAGAGTGAAAGGCGCCGCTCACCTTGAGCGGCACGACCCGACGGGCGCCCAGCTCACGGCAGCGGGCACCGGCGCGCTCGACGCCGGCCGGATCCCCGGAGATGACGGTCTGGTCGGGAGCATTGAGGTTGGCCGCCACGGCGATCGCCCCCTCGTTCGACGCGTTACGGCAGGCCTCGCGCACCGACTCAGTGGGAAGCCCGAGCACCGCGGCCATCGCGCCGGGACGGGCCTCGCCCGCCTCGAGCATGAGCTCGCCGCGCCGGCGCACCAGCCGGGCGGCATCGGCGGCGCTGAAGGCGCCGGCGGCGACGTACGCGCTGTACTCGCCGAGGCTGTGGCCCGCCGCCGCCGCGATGCCCTCCTGCCGGAGTCGCGGGCTCGCGACCGCGAGCGCCGCAGCCGTGTGCGCGAGGATGGCGGGCTGGGCATTGTGCGTCAGGGTGAGCTCGTCCTCGGGTCCTTCCCACATGATGCGCGAGAGCCCGACGCCCAGTGCGGTGTCCACCGCGTCGAACACCTCGCGTGCGGCCGGGAAACGGTCGGCCAGGTCGCGGCCCATGCCGACCTTCTGCGCGCCCTGCCCGGGGCAGACCAGGAGGGCTACCACCGCACCACCGCGCTGGCCCAGGTGAAGCCGGCGCCGAAGGAGACGAGCAGGAGGAGTGAGCCGGGCCGGATCCGTCCCTCCTGCACGGCCTGGTCGATCGCGAGCGGGATGGAGGCCGACGACGTATTGCCGTAGCGGTCGACGTTCACCATCACCTTGTCCATCGGCATCCCGGCGTGCTTGGCCGTCGCCTCGATGATGCGGATGTTGGCCTGGTGGGGCACGAGCAGGTCGATCTCGTCGGCCTGCACCCCGGCGCGCTCGAGCGCCTGATCGCACGCCTCGCTCATCGCGAGCACCGCGGCCTTGAAGACCTCACGCCCGGCCATGCGGATGAAGTGGGACCGCGCGGCGAGCACCGCTTCGCTCAGCGGCTCCGCCGCACCGCCGCCGGGCCGGTAGAGGAGATCGCCCAGCCGGCCGTCCGACTTGATGAACGTGCTCAGGATCCCCCGCGCGCCGGGACCGCCGGGCGTGCGCCGGATGACCGCGGCGCCGGCGGCATCGCCGAAGAGGATCGCCGTGGACCGGTCGGTCATGTCGGTGATGGCGGTGAGCTTCTCCGCACCGATCACCAGCGATGTGTCGCTCTGGCCGGAGGCGATCAGGCCTTCCGCCACCGTCATGGCGTAGAGGAAGCCGGGGCACGCCGCGCTCACGTCGAAGGCCGCCGCCCGATCCGCGCCGAGGAGCGCCTGCAGGTCGCAGGCGGTCGAGGGGAGAAGCCGGTCGGGGGAGGCGGTGCCGAGGATGATCGAATCGAGGTCGGCGGGCCCGACGCCGGCGCGCTCCATGGCGCGGAGGGCGGCGTCCCGGCTGAGCGACGCCACGGAGTCCTCGGGGCCTGCGTAGTGCCGCTCCCGGATGCCGGTCCGCTCGACGATCCACTGGTCCGAGGTATCGAGGGTCGCCTCGAACTCGGCGTTGGTGACGACACGAGCCGGCACGGCCACGCCAAGACCGGCGATCTCGGCGAACGGCCGTGCCATCATGCGCGCGCGGGCTCGCGCTGCGCCATCTCGGCGCCGATGTGCTGGCTCAGCCCGGCGCGCACGGCCTGCACGGCCACGCGGATGGCGTTCTTGATGGCATTGGCGCCCGAGGCGCCGTGGCAGATGATCGAGACGCCGCGGACCCCGAGGAGCGGCGCTCCGCCGTACTCCGAGTAGTCGAGGGTGCGGAAGACGGCACGGATGTCTTCGCGGTCGAGCACCTCGGGGGCCTGGCGCTTCACCAGCCGCAGGATCAGCCGGGCCACCGACTCGTAGAACTTGAGCACCACGTTGCCGACGAATCCATCGCAGACGACGACGTCGAGCGAGCCGCCCTTCTCGTGGCCCGCGAGGATGTCGCGGCCCTCGATATTGCCGCGGAAGGCGGCACCGAGATGCTCGCGGAGGAGGCGGTGGGCCTCCTTCACGACGGCGGTTCCCTTCTCGTCCTCCTCGCCGATGTTGAGGAGCCCGACCACCGGCTTGGGGCGGCCGAGGATGTCGCGCATGTAGACGGTGCCGAGGATGGCGAAGCAGAGGAGCTCACGGGCGGAGCAGTCGACGTTGGCGCCGCCGTCGAGCACCAGGACGGGGTCGTCGGCGGTGGGAAAGAGCGTGGCGACGGAGGCGCGCTCCACGCCGTCGTGGAGGCCCAGCAGGAGGGTGGACGCCGCGAGGACGGCGCCGGTGTTGCCGGCGGACACGAAGGCGTCGGCGCGGCCCGCCTTCTGCAGGCCGAGGCCGACGACGATGCTGGAATTGGGCTTCCGGCGCACCGCGGCGAGGGGCTTCTCCCCCATGCCGATCACGTCGTCCGCGGGGACGACGTGAATGCGCGAGCGATCGGCGTCCGGGTACAGGCCGAGCTCCGCCTCGATGGCGTCGGCCCGCCCCACCAGCTCCACGGCAAAATCGGAATATTCGGCAAGCGCCTGCACCGTGCCCGCGATCTCGGCCCGCGGCGCGTTGTCGCCTCCCATCGCGTCAACGACGACGCGAATCACCTTCAGCTGTCCTCGACCTCGACCACCTTCTTGCCGCCGTAGTAACCGCACGAATCGCAGACCCGATGCGCGAGCTTCGGCGAGCTGCAGCGGGGACAGGCCTGGGTGCGCACGCTGGCCGCCGCGTGGTGCCCGCGGCGGAGGCGCTTGCGGGACTTGGAGACTCGACGCTTAGGTACCGCCATTAGGCCCTCAAACGGGTTCGGCAGGCGCCGCGCAGTGGCAGGCACCCGCATTCAGATCTGCGCCGCACCGCGGGCAGAGGCCCGCGCAATCTTCCCGGCACAGCACGTAGGGATCGGCCGCCAGCGCGAGCTCCTCCCGGACTGCTTCCCCCACGTCCACCGCGGTCGCGGTGTCGGCCAGGGCATACACGCTGGGATCTTCGGCAGCATCGGGGTCCCGGCTGAACAGCACATCGGCCGACACGTCCACCGGCTGGCGCACCGGCGTCAGGCATCGCCGGCAGTCGGCCGCGAGCGTGGTCTGGATGCGGCCCCGCCACAGATACTCCCCCTCGGCCGTGGCCTGAAGCCGCCCGGACACGAGCAGCGGCTCCGCCAGGGTGAGCCCCAACCCGTCGACCAGCGGATCGCTGGGATCCAGCCGCGCATCTGTCTCGACCGGACCGCGGTCCAGCTCCCGAAGATCGACCCGAAGCATAGCCCGTTAACGTAATCGCGACAACAACTTGGGTCAAGTTGCCGCGAGGTCGGCCAATTCGCTCTCGGGAAAGAAGAAGGCGATCTCGCGGGCAGCGTTCTCGTCGCTGTCGGAGCCGTGGACCGCATTCCGGCCCTTCGACTCGGCGTAGAGCCGCCGAATGGTTCCCTCCGCGGCCTCCCGGGGATCCGTCGCGCCGATGACGGTACGGTAGCGGGTGACCGCGTCGTCGCGCTCCAGGGCCAGCGGCAGGCAGGGTCCGCTCGTCATGAAGCTCACCAGCTCGTCGTAGAAGGGGCGGCCGCGGTGGACCTCGTAGAAGGCGCCCGCCTGTGCGCGCGACAGGCGCACGAGCCGGGCGGCGCGCACGATGAACCCGTCGCGCTCGAGATGCGCGAGGATGGCCCCGCTCTTCCCCGAGGCCACGGCGTCCGGCTTGATGATGGCGAGCGTGCGGTTCCCTGCCATGGTGCGTCTCTCCGTTCCCTGGGTGACTAGCCGAGGCGGTCCCTGAGCAGGGCCACGACATCCACCGGCCGCTTCATGACCGAGATCCCGGCCGCGGCGAAGGCCTGCATCTTCTCCTCGGCGGTGCCGCTGGAGCCGGAGATGATGGCCCCCGCGTGCCCCATCCGCCGGCCTTTCGGCGCCGTCTGTCCGGCGATGAACCCGACGACGGGCTTCGTGAGGTGCGCCTTGACGAAGGCGGCGGCGTTCTGCTCGTCGGTGCCGCCGATCTCGCCCATCATGACCACGGCATCGGTCCCCGCGTCCGCCTCGAACGCGCGGAGACAGTCGATGAAGTTGGTTCCGATGATGGGGTCGCCGCCGATGCCCACGCAGGTGCTCTGCCCGATGCCGTTCTTCGTGAGCTGGTTCACGACCTCGTAGGTCAGGGTGCCGCTGCGTGACACGAGCCCGACGCGGCCCGGCGCGCAGATGTTGCCGGGGATGATGCCGACCTTGGATACGCCGGGCGTGATCAGCCCCGGACAGTTGGGCCCGATGAGGCGCGCGCCGCGGCTCCGCACGTAGGGCATGACCCGCGTCATGTCGAGCACGGGCACGCCTTCGGTGATGCAGACGATGAGGTCGATGCCCGCATCCGCCGCCTCGTAGATGGCTCCGGCCGCGCCGGCGGGCGGGACATAGATGACCGAGGTGTTGGCGCCGGTCTCGCGCACCGCGTCGGCGACGGTGTTGAACACGGGGACGCGGCCCTCGAAGGTCTGCCCCCCCTTGCCCGGCGTGACGCCGGCGACGACCTGGGTGCCGTACGCCATCATCTGGCGCGCATGGAACGACCCGTCCCGCCCGGTAATGCCCTGCACCACGAGGCGGGTGCCGGCGTTGACGAAGATGCTCACGCAGCCTCCCGGGAGAGGGCGACGACCTTCTGCACGGCCTCGTCCATGTCATTGAGCGCCGTCATGCCGGCGTCCTTCAGGATCCGCACCGCTTCCTGCTCGTTGGTCCCGGTCAGGCGGATGACGAGCGGCACGCCCACGTCGAACTGCCGCGTGGCGGTCACGATGCCGTTGGCGACGTCGTCGGTGCGGGTGATGCCGCCGAAGATGTTGAAGAGGATCGCCTTCACGTTGGGATCGCGCGTGATGATGCGGAGGGCGTTGACCACCTTCTCGGGGTTCGAGCTGCCGCCGATGTCGAGGAAGTTGGCCGGCTCCCCCCCGTAGTACTTCACGAGGTCCATGGTGGCCATGGCGAGCCCGGCGCCGTTCACGACGCAGCCGACGTTGCCGTCGAGCTTGATGAACGTGAGGTTCGCCTGCCGGGCCGCGACCTCGCTCGGCTCCTCGGCCGACTCGTCGCGGAGCGCGGCCAGGTCGGGGCGCCGGTCCAGCTCGTTGTCGTCGATGACGACCTTGGCGTCGAGCGCCAGGACCTGGCCGTCGGGCGTCGTCACCAGCGGGTTGATCTCCGCCAGCGAGGCGCCGTTGGCCGTGAACACCTGCCACAGCTCCTGGATGAGGCGCGCGGCCGCGCGCACCTGGGCGATGTCCTGGTAGAGCGTAAAGGCGAGGCCGAGCGCCTGGTGCGGCAGCAGGCCGTAGACCGGGTCCACCGGCAAACGGGTGATCTTCTCCGGCGTCCTGGCCGCCACCTCCTCGATGTCCACGCCGCCGGCAGCGCTCACCATGTACACCGGACGCTGGGTCTCGCGGTCCATGATCAGCCCGACGTAGCTCTCGCTCGCGATCTCCGCCGCGGGCACTACCAGCACCTTCGCCACCGAGAGGCCCTTGATCTGCATGCCGAGGATCCGGCCGGCATGCTCCTTCGCTTCGGCGGCGTTCTTCGCAAGCTTGACCCCGCCCGCCTTGCCGCGGCCGCCCGCGTGCACCTGCGCCTTCACGACGACGGTCCCGCCCAGCCGGCGCGCGATCGCCTCCGCCTCTTCCGGCGTGGACGCGACGCCGCCGTCCGGCATCGCGATCCCCTGCGCCCGGAGCAGATCGCGGGCCTGATACTCGTGCAGATTCACGATTCCCCCACAATGGTGGTTCCGGTTTCGCCCCGGAGCGCGGCGGGCCCGTCGGACAGCCGCGCGATGACGGCACGGGAGCCGCCACCGCGGACGAAGTCCGCCGCGGCCCGCACCTTGGGTCCCATGCTCCCGGCCGGAAGCTCACCCCGGCCGAGCATCGCCTCCGCCTCCTCGAGCGACAGGCGCCGGAGGGGACGCTGCGCGGGCGTTCCCCAGTCGGCATACACGGCGTCGACGTCGGTCAGGATCATCAGGACCTCCGCGCCGAGCTGCCGCGCCAGCATCGCGGCGACCAGGTCCTTGTCCACCACCGCGTCGATCCCCTCCAGGCCGAGCGCGGGATCGCGATAGACCGGCGGTCCCCCGCCGCCCGCCGCGATGACCACCACGCCTTCGCGGATGAGCCGCAGCACGAGCGGCGCCTCCACGATCCCCAGCGGCCGGGGGCTCCGGGCCATGCGGCGCCACTGCCCCGCGCCGTCCTTCTTGACGGCGATTCCCGCGGCCCGGAGCGCCTCCGCGCGCACATCGCTCAGCGCGTGGCCCACCGGCTTGCTGGGATCGGCGAGGGCGGGATCGGCGGGATCCACCAGGGTCTGCGTGACGACGGTGGCCACCTCGCGGGCGAGGCCGGCACGGGCGAGCGCGTTCTGCAGCGACTGCTGCAGCATGTATCCGATCCAGCCCGCGGTGCCGGCGACGAGGACGCCGAGCGGCAGCGGCTCGACGCTGCCGCGGGCCAGCTCGTTCCGCATGAGCTCATCGCCCACCTGCGGGCCATTGCCGTGCACGATTGCGATGTGCCAGCCGTCCCGTGCGAGCTCCACGATGGGCGCGATGCTCTCGCGCGCGTGGCGGAACTGGTTGGTGATCGTCGCCGGCTCGCCCGCGCGGGCCAGCGCGTTGCCGCCGAGCGCGAGCACCGCGGTGTGGCTCATGACGCCGGGTCCCCGCCGAAAAAGCGTAGCAAGGTAGTCCTGCGCCAGAGGGGCAGCAAGCTCACCGGTCCCCCGAGTCCGGTGCCACGTCGAGCGCCTGGCGCAGTGCGTCGAAGGCGCGTCCGAACGCGGACCATTCGCCGCGGCGGAGCGCGGAATCGGCGAGCCGGACCCAGCGGCGCGCCTCGGCGAGCGCACCGGCGCCCGCGCCCGGCGGCAGGGGGCCGCTCGCGCCGCGAAGGTTGTCCCACGCCGCCGGCAGCGACCGTCCCGCGCCGAGCCGGTCGCCGGCGGCCACAGCTTCCCACGCCACGATGGGACGAACGCCGGCGCGCACGGCGATGTGCGTCTGGGTGGCGCCGATTCCGTCCGGCGCGAGCCAGAGGCTCACCGGCCGCGCCTCCAGCCTCGATCCGGCGGCCGACACCGAGTCGTGCAGCTGGTCGAAGGTGGGGAAGCGGCTCCAGCGGGCCGCGAGGAGTGCCGCCGTGGGCAGACCGGCCGCACTGTCCACCCGGACGAGCTCGAGCCGGTCGCGCCCGCGCTCGGCCGTTCCCTGCAGGACGGCGCTCACGCGCCGGGCGCCGCGATCGAACGCGGCGAGCAGGACCACGCCGCGGCCATCGGCCCGCCAGGCGGGCTGCGGCTCCGCCACATCGACGGGCGTCGTGGCCGGACGCGCCGCCAGCGCGCCGGGGCCCCACGGCGCACGCTCGAGGGCGAGCGACTGCAGGCGGAACAGCTCGTCGGGATAGCGCTGCGACGCGCTGACGCCGGGGGGAATGTCGGTGGAGTCATCCACCACCCCGTCAGCGAGCGAGGCCCAGGCTGCACCCAGCGGGCCCGCTCCCGGCCGAAGGTAGACGCGGGTCGCACCCGACTCCGCATCCACGGTCCCGAGGAAGGCGGCGCGGACGCTGCTCGACACGGAGCCGCGCCACTCCAGCGGCTCGACCAGCGGGAAGGTCTCCGCCGAGAGGTAGCCGTCGGCCAGCCAGACGAGCCGGCCACCGATGACGGCGGCCGCGGGGGCCGACCATTCAGCGAACGGCGCCACCGCCGCGAGCCGCTCGGATGGCGCCAGCCGCCACGCCACGCGGGCGGGCGTCGCGGACGGCGCGAGGAGCTCCGGCGCCTGCAGCGCCCACGCCAGCACCGCTCGGCGCGCCCAGCCGCCGGCGGCGGGCCCGTGCGCCTCTGGCGACACGTCGTGCCCCGGCGCCGCCGGCTGCACCGCGTGCCCGGTCAGCTCGAGGAACGGGTAGGGCGTCGGATAGGCGAGCGAATCGGCGGCCCGGTAGAAGAGCGGCGCGCCGGAGGCCGTCACGCGGTCGTCCGCCAGCGCGATGACGGCACTGCCGCTCGCCGTGGCACGCAGCACCAGCCAGGCGGGGCGGCGCTCGCCGCCCGCGACCACCACGGCAGGATCGGCTGCGATGACGGTTCGGTCATCCTGCGCGGCGGCGCGCCCCGCGCTCCCCGCGTCCCAGATGGAGGCCCACCGGGGCAGGCCCTGCGGCGGGGCGGCGCGCGTCGCCTCCTGGACCTCCTCCAGCGCGAAGGCCGTCTCCACAAAGCGGCGCGCCGGCGCGGGGCCCACCGCGGGCGTCGGGTCGCGGCCCGCGAAGAGCGGCAGCAGCCGGTGGCCGCCGACGCTCGCAATGAGGAGCACGACCCAGCCCGCCGCCGCCAGCGCATGGCGGGGCCGAAGCGCCCAGAGGGCGGACAGCACCGCAACCATCAGCGCGGTGCCGGCCAGCGCCGGGGCCACGAGCACGGTGAGGTCGAAGAGCTGTCGGGTGGGCACGCCATCGGCGGCGGCGACGAGCTCGTACGGCTCGAGCAGGTAGCCCCATGCGAGACACGCGGCGAACGCGGAGAGCAGCCAGCCGATGTGCGCGCGCGCGTGGTCGTTGACCGCGACCCGGCCGCCGAGCATCCGGACGGCCCCGATCACGGTGTATGACGTGATCACGGCCGCGAGCGCGACCAGCACGAGCAGGAGCGCAAAGGCGTGGAGCGCCCGCCAGAGCGGAAGCTGGACGACGTAAAGGCCAATGTCCCGTGACAGGAGGGGATCGGTGATGCCCCAGGAGACGCCGCGCCACGCGAGCGCGACCGTGGGCCAGTAGTCGGATGCGTCGAGGCCCACCAGCAGCCCCAGTACGACGCCGGCCCCGACGCCCACCGCGAGGAGGAGCCCCGGCGTCAGCGTCTCCCGAAACTCGAGGTTGCCCACGTGCCGCGGCACCTGGACCGAGCCGACGGCACGGGTGACCGCCACCAGGTTCGCCACGAACCACGCGGAGGCGGAGAGCACGCCCGCCGCGTCGAGGCCCAGCCGCAGCAGGTGCACGCGGGTGACGAGTGACGCGGCAGCGGGCGAGAGCTGGCCGGCCCACCAGCGGTCGGCGAGGAAGACCGCGATCCAGCGGCCGGCGAAGAGGAGGATGGTGAGGACCAGCAGGGCCGGCAGCAGCCGGCCGCGGAGATTCCGCACGGCGCTATGCCCGCACGCCCTGCCCTGCGAGCCACTCCATGACCTCGGCCTGATAGGTCTCGAGATCCTTCGGCGTGCTGGCCTCGAAGCGGAGGACCACGATCGGCTGGGTGTTCGACGCGCGGAGGAGCCCCCATCCGCTGGGGAAGGTCATGCGCACGCCGTCGATGGTGTTCACCGGATACCGTGCCGCGAAGTGCTTCGCCGCGCGCTCAACCAGGCTGAACTTGAGGTCGTCGGGGCAGTCGAGCCGGATCTCGGGCGTCGCGGCGGTGTCGGGAAGATCGGCCAGCAGGCGGGAAATACCGGACGGCCCCGTGGACACGATCTCCAGGAGCCGCGCGGCCGCGAACAGGGCGTCGTCGAAGCCGAAATAATCGCCGCCGAAGAAGATGTGGCCGCTCATCTCCCCCGCGAGGGGCGCGCCGAGCTCCTTCATGCGCGCCTTGATCAGCGAGTGGCCGGTCTTCCACATGACGGGCACGGCACCGGCCTTCTCCAGCGCCGCCGGCAGCACCTCGGAGCACTTCACGTCGAAGATGACCGGCGACCCGCTGCCGAAGCGCCCCACGGCGTCTCGGCCGAAGATGACGAGCAGCTGGTCGCCGAAGAGCACGCGGCCCGTCTCGTCCACGGCACCGATCCGGTCACCGTCGCCGTCGAAGGCGATGCCCAGCTCGGCATTCTCGCGGCGCACGGCGGCCTGCAGGTCGCGGAGATTGGCGGGGACGGTCGGATCGGGGTGGTGGTTCGGGAAGGTGCCGTCGGACTCGCAGAAGATGCCGGTGACGTCGGCGCCCATCGCCTCGAGGGTCGCGACGGCGATGAGGCTCGAGACACCGTTGCCGCAGTCCACCACGACCCGGACGGGGCGCGCGAGGCGGTTGCGGGCGATGATCGCGTCCCGATAGCGGCCGAGGATCGAGCTGTCGCCGCGCTGTCCGCCCTCGCCTTCGTGCCAGCGCTCGGTGGTGATCGTCTCCCAGAGCGCGGTGATCCCTTCCCCGTGGAGCGCGTCGCCGCCCAGGACCATCTTGAAGCCGTTGAACTCCGGCGGATTGTGCGAGCCGGTCACCTGGCAGCCGCCGTCCACCTCGAGCACGCTTACGGCGAAGTAGAGCGCCGGCGTCGGCAGCATGCCGACATCCACCGCCGTGCCCCCCGCAGTGACGATCCCCTCCCGGAACCCGGATGCCAGCGCCTCACCGGACGGCCGGTTGTCGCGGCCGACGGCGAGGACCGGGGCGCGGCCGACCCGGTCCCACGCGGCCGTCGCGAAGGCGCGCCCGAGCGCGCGCGCCAGCTCCGGCGTGAGCTGCGAATCGACCAGCCCGCGAACGTCGTATTCGCGGAAGATGGAGCGCGTGACGTTCATGCTACTCCTGCGCGGCGAGGGGCGCGGGCGCCTCGACAAGAGTGCCGCCGCTGCGGAGGCCGCCATCGATGGCGGGCGCCGGCCACACGCCGAAGAGAATCACCGCCGCGACCGATACCGCGACCGCCACGCCGGCGAACCGTCCCAGCCTGCTCCCGGCCGCGAGCACGCTCTCGGCCCGGCCCGGCTTCATGTACATCGCCATGACGACGGGGAGATAGTACCCCGCGGAGATGACGCTCGTGAGGACGAGGATCACGGGGAGGATCATCTGCTGGCGGCTCACCGCGGCCTGCAGGATGTACCACTTCCCGATGAAGCCGAAGGTGCCCGGGAAGCCGAGGAGGGAGAGCATGCAGATGCTCAGGGCCAGCGCGGTCCACGGGCGGCGCGACCCCAGGCCGGCGATGTCGTCGTTGCCGACGGTGCGCTCGCCGTCCTGGCCGAGGCTCGCGAGGATCCCGAACGAGGCCACGGTGGTCAGGCCGTACGCCAGGAGGTAGAGCAGCACCGAGCCGGCCGCGAAGCGGGTCCCCGCCCAGACCGCGACGAGGAGATACCCGGCGTGGGCCACCGAGCTGTACGCCAGCATGCGCTTGATGTTCCGCTGGCTCAGCGCCACCAGGTTGCCGACGATCATCGTGGCAATGGCGAGGATCGCGATGACGGGCTGCCACAGGCTCAGCATCGACGGGAACGCCTCGACCAGGACTCGCGTGAGCGCCACGAACCCCGCCGCCTTGACGCCGGTCGCCATGAGGCCGGTGACCGGCGTCGGGGCGCCGTCGTAGACGTCGGGCGCCCACATGTGGAACGGCACCGCGGCGACCTTGAAGGCGAACCCGATCAGCAGGAGCCCGAGCCCGAGCCGCGCCATGAGCGGCCCGGCGCCGGAGGCGAGCGTGGCCCCGATGAGCGTGAGGTTGGTGGTGCCGGTCGCGCCGTAGACCAGCGCGATCCCATACAGCAGGAAGCCCGACGCGAAGGCGCCGATGAGGAAGTACTTGAGGGCCGCCTCCGCCGAGAAGATGCTCCGCCGATTGAAGCCGGCGAGCACGTACACCGCGATGGACATCACCTCGAGGCCGAGAAAGACGACGATGAGGTCCTCCGCGCCGGCGAGGAACATCATCCCCACCGTGGCCATGAGCATCAGCGGGTAGTACTCCGGGACCGCCATGCGCTCGCGCTCGAGATAGCCCAGGGACAGGAGCACCGAGATCGCGGCCATGAGCAGGATGATGGCGTTGCCGGCGAAGCGGAACGCGTCGAGCGCCACCATCTGCGGGAGGCCGGCCGGCGTCGCGTGGATGAGCCAGAGCCAGAGCTGGGCGGCGCCGGCGGTCACGAGGCCCACGAAGCTGAGCCAGCCGGCCAGCCGCGCATCCGCCTCGGTGCGGTGCCGCCACGCCACGACCAGGAGCACCACCAGCGACCAGGCGGACAGGACCACTTCCGGCAGGAGCGCGAGCGTGACGCCGCCCGGCGTCGCGAGATCGATGGAGGTCACTGGCCGGCCTCCGCCATCGCGCCGGCCGCATGGCCGGCCGCCGTGGTCTCGACGAACTGGCGCGCGGACGGCTCCATGCGCCGGAGCACCGGTCCGGGATAGAGGCCGAGCCAGACGATGCCGGCGACGAGGGGGATCAGCACCACGAGCTCTCGCGGGTTGAGATCGAGCATCCCCTCGTTCTCCGGGCGGTCGAGGCGGTTGAAGAGGATCCGCTGGATGGCCCACAGCAGGTAGGCCGCCGCGAAGATCACGCCCGTGGTGGCGATGGTCGTGGCGCCCGGATGGGACCCGAAGCTGCCCAGCAGCACGAGGAACTCACCCACGAAGCCGTTGAGGCCGGGGAGCCCGATCGACGAGAGGGCGACCACCGTGAGCAGGATGCCGAAGACGGGCACGACCCTCGCGATGCCGCCGTAGGCGGCGATGTCGCGGGTGTGTCGCCGCTCGTACATCATGCCGATCAGGAAGAAGAGCGCGCCGGTCGAGAGGCCGTGGCTGATCATCACCATGAGCGCGCCCTGCACCCCCTGCACCGTGCCGCTCCAGATGCCCAGCATCACGAAGCCCAGGTGGCTCACCGACGAGTAGGCCACGAGCTTCTTGAAGTCCGGCTGCACCAGCGCGACGAGCGCGCCGTAGATGATGCCGACGACCGCGAGCGTCACCATCAGCGCGGTCACCGTGGGGCTCAGCGCCACCGACGGGAAGAACGGCACGGCGAAGCGGAGGAAGCCGTAGGTGCCCACCTTGAGCAGCACGCTCGCGAGGAGCACGCTGCCGGCCGTGGGCGCCTCGACGTGCGCGTCGGGGAGCCACGTGTGCAGCGGGAAGATGGGGACCTTGATCGCGAAGGCGAGCGCGAACGCGGCGAAGAGCCAGGGCGCCGCGCCTCCCACCGCGCCGGCATTCGCCAGCAGCGTCGCGTAGCTGAACGAGAGCTGGCCCGTGACGGCGGCCACCTTCCACACCATCACCAGGATCGCCACCAGCATGAGGAGCGAGCCCAGCATCGTGTAGACGAAGAACTTGATCGCGGCGTACAGCCGGTTGGCCCCGCCCCAGATCCCGATCAGGAAGTACATCGGGATGAGCAGGAGCTCGAAGAAGACGTAGAACAGGAAGAGATCGGTGGCGATGAAGCACCCGATCATCCCCACCGCCTGCGCCAGCAGCAGGGCGTAGTAGGGCCGCTCGTACTTTGTGATATAGGTGTAGCTCGAGAGCACCGCGAGCGGCATGAGGCCGGTCGAGAGCAGCACCATGAAGAGGCTGATCCCGTCCAGGCCCACGGCGTAGCTCACGCCCAGGCGGGGAATCCATGGCAGGCTCGTGACCAGCTGCATCCCCGCGGCGGGCTGCCACGCCCACCAGAGGCCGAGGGAGATCACGAACTCCGCGACCGTGATGACGAGCGCCACGCGCTTCGCCGCGGCCACGGGGACGAGGAGGACCGGAATGATGCCGATGAGCGGCAGCAGGATGAGCGCGTGGAGGGCCCACTGCCCGTAGCCGATGGATGCGAGGAAGCCGGTCATGGCGGCGTCACCCCACCACGACGCGCAGCACCCACAGCGCGCCGACGAGGAAGAGGACCACGTACACCCCCACCTGGCCGGTCTGCAGCCGGCTCCCGATCCACCCGAGCCCGCGGGACAGCCGCGCGCTCCCGTTCACCGCGGCACCGTCCACCAGCCCCTTGTCCACGACCCCCCAGAGCAGCACCCGCGAGATCCAGAGCAGCGGCCGCACGATCACCGCATCGTAGATCTCGTCCACGTAGTACTTGTGATAGACGGTCCGCCAGAAGCCCGTTTCCGGCGCCGCCTCTCGCGCAGGCGCGATCGCCCGGCGGCTGGTGGCGAGGTAGCCCCACGCCAGGCCGATCAGGCCGATGGCCACGGCCGCCCCGACCAGGAAGAGTTCGGTGGACCCGTGCGGCGCATCCAGCCGGAAGAAGCGGGCGGCGGGCGCGGTCACCGGCTCGAGCCAGTGCTCCAGCCCTGCCCCGCCACCGACCAGCGGCGGCAGGTTGATCACGCCGCCCACGACGCTCAGGATCCCGAGCACCAGCAACGGGCCGGTCATGATCCACGGCGCCTCGTGCAGGTGGCCGCGCTCGGCGTCGCCGGTACGGTTCGGACCGAGGAAGGTCATGGTCATGAGCCGTGCCATGTAGAAGGCCGTGAGGAGCGCCGCCAGGAGGCCCATGCCGTAGAAGAGGTAGAACACCGGCTGCTCCGTCCCCCGCGCGAAGGCGCCGGCGAGGATCTCGTCCTTGGAGAAGAAGCCGGAGAGGCCCGGGAAGCCCGCGATCGCAAGCGTGGCGAGGCCCATGAGCGCAAAGGTCCAGGGCATCGCGCGGCGGAGGCCGCCCATGTTCCGCATGTCCTGCGCGTCCTCGTGGGAATGCGTCGCGTGGTAGGCGTGATGCATCGCGTGAATCACGCTCCCCGCCCCGAGGAACAGCAGCGCCTTGAAGAAGGCGTGCGTGACCAGGTGGAAGATGCCCGCCGCGTACGCTCCGGTGCCCACGCCAAGGAACATGTAGCCCAGCTGCGAGACGGTGGAGTACGCGAGCACCTTCTTGAT
>JAICVB010000051.1 GCA_025935545.1 Gemmatimonadales bacterium | reverse complement strand
GTTCCCCGTCTGCTGGATCTGGAACTCGCTGAACGCCGCCGTGACCTTCGGGGCCACGTCGCCCGGCTGGCCCTGCACCAGCGACTCCGCGCCACGGCTCGTCACGTAGAGCGCCCCGCCGGCTCCCGCCGCCGCGGCCGCCACGCAGCCCGGCGCCGCCGCGACCGCCAGTGCCAGCAGCAGCTGCCGCCCCCTGAGACCTCCGATGCCCATCATCGTCCCCCTTGTGGATGAGTTGCCCGACTGCGCGTCCAAGGTGGGCCGGCGTATCATTTTGTGTCTACGGCGCGCATCACGTCGTACAGCGATGCGTGATCCACGTCACGTCAGGGCCCCGCCGACTCGCGCCAGAGCGGCCCTTCCGGCCGGGGGCGCTGGCATGCCTCCTGCCGGGCTCGGGGCCAAACCGAACCTTCCTCCATCATGAGAGTCCTCATGCGCTTTCACATTTCCGCGGCCGGCTGCGCCACGCTTCTCGCGATCGCCGCCTGCAACGACAACAGCGGGCCGGGCGCCGCCGGGACGATGGCGCTCCGCATCGCCACGACGCCGTCCAGGGCCGTCACGCTGGCCGGCGCATCCCCGTCGCTCTCCGCCACCCCGCTCACCTACACCGACGACGCCGGCAACGTGCTGGTCGTTTCGGCGGCCCAGGTCGTCCTCAAGCAGATCAGCTTCGTCCGGGCCGATGCCGGTGACGCCTGCGTCGATGGGGAGCACGATCCCGATCACCAGGCGAACGATCGTCGCGGTGACCATCCCGCCGCCGACGGCCAGCATGGGGCGTCCGGCCTCCACCGTCCGGCCTTCGACGAGGCCGATCAGGACGAGGCCGACGACAGCGACGCCTGCGAGGCCGAGGCGCTGGGCCCGGTGCTCGTGGACCTGCCGCTCAATTCGGGCGCGCAGCAGCAGTTCGAAATCGGGATCGCCCCGGGGACGTACACCGGCGTGCGCTTCCACATCCACAAGGCCAATTCGGGCTCGGAGGCGCCGTTCCTCACCGATCATCCCGAGTTCGTGGGCACGAGCATCCGCGTGACCGGGACGTTCAATGACGTGCCCTTCACGTACACCACGAGCCTCAACGCGATCCAGCGGCAGAGCTTCACCGCCCCGGTCACGGTGGACCAGAACGGCTCGGCCGACGTGACGCTCCTGGTGGACCTCTCCACCTGGTTCCTCGACCACGGCACCCTGGTCGATCCCGCCACCGCGGGGGAGGGAGGCGTCAACCGGCATCTGGTGTGGGACAACATCAAGCGCTCGTTCCGGGCCTTCCGGGATGACGACCACAACGGCGAAGCGGACGGCTGATCGCGGCCACCCGCTGGCGAGGCGCGCGGCATCCGCATAGAATGCGGCATGCCGCCGCGCCCGTTCCGCCTCACGCTGATCGAGGTCCTGATCCTGATCGTGATCGCGCTGACCCTGGCGACGATCGCGATTCCCCGCATCATGTCGCGGCGCCATCCCGCCGCCCCCGCCGCAAACGAAACGCGCGCCCCCGAGGGAGCGCGCGGCGCGGGTCGCTAATCCTGCCCCAGCGTCACATCGACAGCACCGACTGGTAGCGCGAGAGGTCGTCGAGGATGAGCCCGGTGCCCCGCACCACCGAGGTGAGGGGATCGTCGTCCATCCGCACCGGCAGGCCCGTCTCGTAGGTCAGCAGGGCCCCCATCCCCCGGATCAGCGCACCGCCGCCGGTGAGCACGATCCCGTGCTCGAGGATGTCGCTCGCGAGCTCGGGCGGCGTCACCTCGAGGGCCCGGCGCACCGCGTTCACGATCCGCTGCACCGACTCGCTGAGCGCATCGCGGATCCCCGCGGAATCCACCACGACCGTCCGGGGGAGTCCCGACACCAGGTCGCGGCCCTTCACCGGCATCGAGAGCTCCTCCTCGAGCGGCATCGCGCTCCCGATGCTGAGCTTGATCTGCTCCGCGGTCGGCTCGCCGATCAGCACGTTGTAGGTCTTCCGCATGTAGTGGACGATCGCGAGGTCGAGCTCGTCGCCCGCAGTGCGGATCGAGGCGTCGCAGACGATGCCCGACAGCGCGATCACCGCGATGTCCGTGGTGCCGCCGCCGATGTCCACGATCATGCTGCCCCGCGGCGAGTCCACCGGCAGCCCGGCGCCGATCGCGGCGGCCATCGGCTCCGACACCATGAACAGCTTCTTGGCGCCGGCCGACTTGGCCGAGTCGCGGACGGCCCGGCGCTCCACCTCGGTGATGCTCGAGGGGACGCAGACGATGACCGTGGGCTTCACCCGGAAGAGGTGGCGATCCATCACCACCTTGAGGAACCGCCGGAGCATCTGCTCCGCCACGTGGAAGTCGGCGATCACCCCGTCCTTCATCGGCCGCACCGCGCGGATCCCGTCGGGGGTGCGGCCCAGCATCCGCTTGGCCTCGAAGCCGATCCCGCGGATGGTGCCGGTCGCGTCCAGCGCGGCCACCGACGGCTCGTTCAGGACGACGCCCTCCCCCTTCACCAGGACCAGGGTATTGGCGGTTCCCAGGTCCACGGCAATGTGGGTCGCGGGCCGCCAGGTGCGCCGCACGGGGGCGGCGGGAGGAACACGGAGTGCGGTGGACGGCGCGGGCTCGGCGGCGGCGGGCTCGGCGACTGCGGTCACGGTGGATCCTTGAGGTGCGGGGTTGAGTGGGGCGGCCGGCGGCCTTGCAGATCTCCCAACCGGCCGCGTTTCACCGTCTGCGCGGTCGGGCCCGATCGCGAAAGCACGCGGGCAACGCGATGGATCAGGAATTGTGGCGGAACGGCACCAATAATCGTGCCAGCGGAGGGAGCCTCTGGGAACGCTAGCGACGGTGCACGAAGGCGGCGCTCACCACGTGGTCGCGGTCGAGGACCAGAGAGCAGTCCGAAGTGCCGGAACAGTCCCCGCCCCAGCCGGCAAAGGTGTTCCGCCCGTCCGGGGTGGCACTGAGGGTCAGCTGGTTGCCGGAAAGGAGGAAGCTGGCATTGCAGCCGCTGTCGCCGGTGAGCCCTTCCGTGATGGTGCAGTCAATGACGGGAAAGAGCCCGGCCGCGGACCGGACCGCGCCGCTCCCGGTCCCCGCGCCCACCACGAGGAGGCTGAACCGCGACTCCTCGAAGGCCGCCACCACGCGCGCCGAGTCGCCGAGCGACAGGGAGCAGGCGGCGGTACCGGAGCAGGCGCCGCTCCAGCCGGTGAACCGGCTTCCCTCCGCGGGATCGGCGGCCAGGGTGACCGAGGTGCCTACCGCGTACAGCACGCTGCACGAGTCGGCGTCGGCGGCTCCGCTCGTGATGGTGCAGTTGAGCGCGGGAGCGGGAGCCACCGTCGTCGCGACCGTCCCGCTGCCGGATCCCGACCCGGCAACGACCAGCCGGGCCGGATCGGCCGGCAGGATCAGGTCGGCTCCGCACGCCGTCGCGCCCGCGCCCGTGAGGGCGAGAAGCGCGAGCAGTCGCGGGCGGGACCATGGCACGGGCATGGAACGGCTCCTCGGGGGGCGGAAGGGATCGGGGTCGACCTCAAGATGGGAAACGCGCCGCCGCCGGGCGAGGTCATGCGTCACGATGGTCAAATCTCACGTCCAGCGGGGGCCCGCGGCCGTATCATGCAAGACTGTTTCCCATCGACGTTCGAACAAGGAGCACTGTGATGACCGACAAGGATCCGCGCGAGGCAGTCAACAGCTACATCACCGACATGCTCGCGCTCGAGCAGCACATTTCGAAGGCGCTGGAAGGCCAGGTGCAGGACCTCAAGGACTATCCCGAAGTGACCGGCGAGATCCGCCAGGCGCTGGGCGCCATCGGCGGCCACATCACGACGCTGGAAATGCTCGCCAAGGCGCGCGGCGGCGAGGGCGGCGGCGGGGCGATCAAGAAGGTGGGCTCGGCCCTGCTGGGGCTCGGTGCCGCGGCGGTGGACCTGGTGCGGAACGAGGGGATGCCCAAGAACCTGAGGGACGACTACACCGCGTTCAGCCTCGCCACCATCGGTTATGTGATGCTGCATACGACCGCCCTGAGCCTGGGCGACCGCGAGACGGGCGACATCGCCCGGCGGCACCTGTCCGATTACGCCGGCTTCGTGATGTCGTTCAACAACATCATTCCGTCGGCGACGATCCGGTTCCTCCAGGAAGAGGGGTTGCCGGTCCGGCAGGACGTGCTGGCCGAAGTGAACGAGAACGTGCGCGGCGTCTGGCGCGACGAGGCCCGCTCGCATCCATCCACGAGCGCCACGCCGACGGCCAGCCGCCGGTAGCGGTCAGGTCACTGCTTCTCGAAGAGGGCGCGGTACTGACCGTAGCCCTCAGCCTCGAGCCGGTCCACCGGGATGAAGCGCAGCGAAGCGGAGTTCATGCAGTAGCGCTGCCCGGTGGGGCCGGGACCATCGTTGAACACATGTCCCAGATGACAGTCACCCTGGGCCGAGCGAACCTCGGTCCGGGGGACGAACAGCTTGTGGTCGGTGTGGGTCGTGACGTTGTCCGGCTCGAGCGGCTTCGTGAAGCTGGGCCAGCCGGTGCCCGACTCGAACTTGTCGAGCGAGCTGAAGAGGGGCTCGCCGGTCACCACGTCCACGTAGATCCCCGCCGCGTGATTATCCCAGTATTCGTTCCTGAACGGCGCCTCCGTAGCGTCCTCCTGGGTCACCTGGTACTGAAGCGGGGTGAGCTTCCGCTTGAGCTCCTCCCGATCGGGCTTCCGGCTGGGCATCGGCGCCTCCATGACAGGGGTTGGGGGGGTCATTCGCCCAGAGGACGCGGGGTGGCCTCGTAAAGTTCCCGGGCCCGCCGGCGGCCCTCGGCGTCGCCGAAGATCTTCTCGCCATCGTAGCGGCCGTTCTCGATGAAGACCTCGGAGATGGCCCGCCCCGCCACGATGCTGCCGGCCATGTGGATGCCGGGCACGTTCGTTTCCAGGGTCTCCGGATCGAGCCGCGGGCGCTGGGTCGCGGGATCCAGCTCGATTCCCATCCGGCGGAAGAGGTCGAAGTCCGGGGTGAACCCGGTGAGGGCGTACACCCGGTCCGCCGCCAGGCGCTCCTCCAGGCCCTCCCGGGTGATCGTCACCCACCCCGGCTCGATCCGCCGGACCTCGGCCCCGAACCGCCCGATGATCTCGCCCGCCCGGAGCCGGTTGCTGATGTCCGGCGCGAGCCAGTACTTGACGCTCGGCTTGAGTGCGAGGCCGCGGTACACCAGCGTCACGCGCGCCCCCGCGCGGTAGAGCTGCAGTGCCGCCTCCACCGCCGAGTTCTTCCCGCCGACCACCACGACGTCCTGCCCCCAGCTCAGGTGGGCCTCGTCGAAGTAGTGCCGCACGTGCGAGAGGTTCTCGCCGGGCACGTCGAGACGGTGGGGGTGATCGAAATAGCCGGTGGCGAGGACCAGGCGGTCGGTGGTCAGCTCGTCGATGCCGGTCGCGGTCTCGACGACGCAGCGGATGCGCGCCTTCACCCGCTCCGCCGCCACGAGGCGGGTCCAGGTCCGCACCGCGAGCCGCTCGGTCCGGGCCACACCGCGGTAGTACATCATCGCCTCCTCGCGGGTGGGCTTGGGACCGGCGCAGACGATGGGGTGGTCACCGATCTCGAGGCGCTCGGGGGTGGTGAAGAACATCATGCCGGGCGGGTAGCGGACGATCGAGTTCACGATCGCGCCGGCGTCCAGCACCAGCGCCTCGATGCCGCGGCGCCGGGCGGAGATGGCGCAGGCGAGCCCGATGGGGCCCGCGCCGGCGATGATGGCGGGATGATGGGGCATGCCGGAAGCTAGCGGCCCGGCGTGGCGGCGCCCAACGGCCGGACGTCTCCCGGCGTAATGAGTTCGTTCGTCGAGACGGTTTCCCCTGACCGAGGTGAAGCATGCGGTGGTCCACGCTGGTCGGCGCGCTCTGCGCGCTCGCGGCTGCGGTGCCGGCACAGGCGCAGTATGGCGGCATGGGTGGAGGGATGGGCGGAGGCATGGGCGGGATGGGCCGCGGCGGGATGCGGCAGGGCGGCCGGCCGGCCGTGGCGATGCCGACCGACGCGGAGATCGACGGCCCGCCGACGCCCGGGCTCATGCGGCAGCTCCTCTCCCTGGACGCGGCGCAGGACAGCGCGTACACGCGGTCGTGGGACTCGCTCATGGCGGCGACGAAGCCCGTTCGCGACAGCGCGCATGCGGCGGTCAAGGCGGTGCACGACGGCTTCGCGGGCGGCGACCGGGTCGGTGCCCGGTCGAACGCCGCCTCGGCCCAGCAGCTGGCGAAGGCGCTGAAGCAGGATGACGACGCCTTCGACCACGCGCTCAAGGCGCTGCTCTCGAAGGACCAGCAGAAGCGCTACGAGAAGTGGAAGGACGACAACCGGAAGGAAGCCGAGGAGCGCCAGCATGAGGAGATGCGGAGCCGGATGGGCGGGCGCCGCGGCGGGAGCGGCGGCAGCGGCGGTGGGGTGCCGAGCTTCTAGCTCAGCGGGAGAGCTGGTCCATGGTACACTGCCGCGGCGCCTTGTCGGGGCGCCAGCGGAGGAAGCGGGTGCCGTGGCGGAACCGCCCGCCGGAGACGTGATCGAAGCCCACCTCCACCACGAGCTCCGGCCGGAGCGGCTCCCATTGGCTGGAGCGCTCGGTGCTCCAGCGGCTGGGCCCGCCGGGTGCCCGGCCGGTAAAGCCCGGCGGCTCGACCAGGGCCTCGAGCTTCGCGGTCATCTCCTTCCGGGTCGCGGCCGGCATGCTGGAGGTGAACCCCACGTGCTGCAGCAGCCCCGCGTCGTCGTAGAGGCCGAGCAGGAGCGAGCCGACCACGCGGGCCTTGCTGGCGTAGCGGAACCCTCCCACCACGCAGTCGGCGGTGCGCTGGCGCTTCACCTTGACCATCCCGTCCCGCTCACCCGCGCGGTATCCGCAGTCGAGCCGCTTGGCGATCACGCCGTCGAGATCGCCCTTGCCGCCGGCCAGCCACTTCCGGGCGGTGGCGAGCGACGTGGTGGCCTGGGAGAGCGTCAGCGCCGTCGGATCGTCGAAGAACTTCGCCGCGAACGCCTCGAGCCGGGCCCGCCGCTCCTCGAGCGGAAGGCCGATGAGCGAGCGGCCCCCCTCATCCGCCAGCAGATCGAAGACCTCGAGGCGCGCGCGATGCGCGGCGACGAGCGCGCGAACGCGGCTCGCGGCCGGGTGCACGCGCAGGAGCAGCTCGTCGAACGAGAGCCGCTTCCCCACCGGAATCACGATTTCCCCGTCCAGGACGCAGCTCGCCGCACCGAGCGATGCCACCGCCTCGACCACGTCCGGGAAGTAGCGCTCGAGGGGCTTGCCGGCCTTGGACTGGAGCCGCACCCGGCTCCCGTCCTTGAAGGCAACGCAGCGGAATCCGTCCCACTTTGGCTCGTACTGCCAGCCCCCGCCGGCCGGCAGCTGGTCCACGCTGCGGGCCTCCATCGGCTCGATCGGATACTTGAGCGCAAGTGTCACAGGACCTCCGCGAGCGGGAACCGTCCGCGCGGCGCCAGGACCGGCTTCCACAGGTCCCCCCGTTTCCGGAGGCGTGCCGGCACCGTGCGGATGGTGAAGTCACCGATCTCCACGTCCTGCTCGATCTCCTCCCAGGTGACCGGCGTCGAGACGGTCGCGTCGGGCACCGGCCGTACCGAATACACCGACGCGAGGGTGCGGCCCCACGCGTTCTGGTTGTAGTCCACCAGGACCCGACCCTTCGGGCGATCAGCGATGCGGTATTCGGCCGTCACGAGATCGGGCCGCGCCTGCTCCATGCGACGGGCGAAGGCCTTGGCGAAGGTCCAGACCTGCTTCTGCAGGGGCCCGCGCACGATCGGCACGTACACATGGATGCCCGATGCTCCGCTCGTCTTGGCGATCGGCTTCATGCCCAGCCGCTCGAGCTCCGCGCGAACCAGCGCTGCCGTTTCGCGAACGCTCTCGAACGGCGCCTCGTCGCCGGGATCGAGATCGAAGTTGAGGCAGTCGGGACGGTTCACGTCGTCACAGGGCGCGTACCACTGGTTGAGGTCGATGCAGCCCAGGTTGATGAGCCAGAGGAGGGACGCGAGGTCCTGCGCCAAGGGAAAGGCGATCAGGCTCGCCGACTTGTGGAGCACCTCGCAGGTCTCGATCCATTCCGGCGCGGATGACGGCGTCCGCTTCATGAAGAAGAACTTGCCGTGGATGCCGTTGGGATACCGCTTCATGGTGATCCCGCGGTTCCGGAGGTGCGGCAGCAGGTAGTCGGCGACGGCGGCGTAGTAGCGGAGCAGGTCGCCCTTGGTGTAGCCGCGCTCGGGGAAGAAGACCTTGTCGAGGTTGGTGAGATGCACCGTTCGCCGTCCGGCGCGGACGTCGGCATCCCCAGCCTGGGGAATCCTCACGCTGGTCATGGCTCCGCCTTCGTTCGGGAGCGGGCCGTGCTGCGCACGGCGCCACTCACGGGGATGTAGTCGAGCTCGCGACCCTCGCGCGCGGCGCGAAGGAGCAGTGCGCCGCGGCTCATGTCCCCGCGCCCCACGAAGTCGGCGGGAAAGAGGAGGCGCGGCCCCAGCGCCTCGAGAAGAACGTCCACGTACTTGGCCGTCGCGATGCTGCCCAGCAGCACCACCGGCCGCCGGGTTCGCCGGAGCCGGGCCAGGTCCCGCTCGAGCGGCTCGCGGTAGCGGGGATCGCCCTGGTGGATGTCCACGCCGCCAAAGGCCCGGAGATCGTCGACGCCGATGGGCGTGTCGGCCGGGACGAGGCCCCGGTTGGCCGTGATGACGATCGGCTCACCGAACCGTTCGGCGTACGCCAGCTTGCCGCGGAAATAGAGTCCGCTCAGGAAGCTGAAGGCATCGCCCAGCGGGATCCCGCCGGCCCGGATGCGGCGGGCCAGCGGAAAGGTGGCGCGCTCGTTCATCAGGTACCCGGCCCGCTTGCCGCCGCAGTGCGCCGGCGAGAGAAGGAAGAGCGTCCGGGCGGCCATGCGCCATGATGCGCGGGACGAGCGCGTCGGGCGGTGGGTCAGGTCACCGTCGCGGGTGATCGCTTGCGCTTTCGGGTTTTGTTCGGTAAGGTGGAAGCCCGACTCCTGGAGCGCGCCATGCGAAACCCGTCCCTCGAAGACAAGATCGCCATCCTCATGGCCGACGCGTCGGACGACGCCGACACCACCTCCCCGGCACGCCTGCCCCCCCGGCTCCGCCACGCCCACGAGGTCGGTGCGCTGAGGCCGCTCAACATCCGCGACCTCCGCTACGGCACCGGCCGCGCGCGGCTCCTGCGCATCCTGATGACCAACGCGTGCAGCTACAACTGCCACTACTGCCCCATGCGCCGGGACCGGTCCATGCCCCGGACCCTGCTCAAGCCCGAGGAGCTGGCGCGCATCTTCGCGGGCGCGCTCCGGCGCAACTGGTGCGACGGGCTCTTCGTCACCACCGGCATCCCCGGGCGCCCGGTCAAGGTGATGGACGACCTGATCACCGCGCTCGAGCTGATCCGGATCCGCGACCGCTTCGCCGGCTACATCCACGTGAAGATCGTGCCCGGCGCGGAGCCGGCACAGGTGGACCGGCTCACCGAGCTGGCGAGCCGGGTGTCGGTCAACCTCGAGGCCCCCTGCGGCGTCACGCTCAGCCGCATCGCGCCGGAAAAGAATCTCGACGTGACCCTCGCGACACTCGAGCGCGCTCGCAGCCGCATCGTCGCGCGCCGGCGTGAGGAGTGCGACGGCCGCCCGCGCGACCCCCTGCGGCCCGGCGGCACCGCGGGGATGACCATGCAGTTCGTGGTGGGCGCCACCCCCGACACCGATCGCACGATCGTGGGCCGCATCGCCGGACTCTATGCCGGCGGCGGCATGCATCACGCGCAGTTCAGCGCCTTCCGGCCGATCAGCGACACGCCGATGGAGGGCGTGCGCGCGACGCCGGTGCTCCGGGAACACCGGCTCTACCAGGCGGATCACCTGATGCGCGGCTACGGCTTCTCCGCCGACGAGGTCGTGTTCGACGAGGGCGGCAACCTTCCCCTCACGACCGACCCGAAGGCGGCGTGGGCGCTGGCGCATCCCGAGCGCTTTCCGGTCGAGGTGCGAACGGCCTCGCGGGAGGAGCTGCTCCGGGTCCCCGGTTTCGGCCCCGCCACGGCGCGGCGGATCGTCGAGGAGCGGACGGGCACCCTGATCCGTGGCCTCGGCGATCTTCGGAAGCTCGGGGCCATCACCAGGCGGGCGGCGGGCTTCATTACGATCGGCGGACGCCGGGTGCAGACGCTCAGGTGGGAGGAACAGATGGGGTTCTGGTCGCCGGAGGAGGAGGCGGGGGCGTACCAGATGCTCTACAGCGTGAGTCCGGGAACCTTCCGCTAGCGCGAGCTCGCCTTGCCGGCGCTCGGCTTCGCCCCGCCGTGCGGCTTCGTGTCGCCGTTGGCCCCGGGCTCCGGCCGGCGTTCCAGTGCGCGCCGCGCCGCACGCGCGAGCTGCGTCGGCGTGAACGGCTTCCCGATGGTGATTTCGGCGGAGTGGGGGGAGCCCGCGTCGATGAGCTTGTCGGCGTGCCCGCTGATGAAGAGCGCGGCCAGCGTCGGCTCGTGCGCCCGGAGCTGCTCCACGAGCGCATGGCCGTTGAGGCCGGGCATGACCAGGTCGGTCACCACGAGGTCGATCGGGGTGGTCCGCTGCGCAAAGGCGATCATCGCCGCGCCCGGGCCGATCGCCTGGACCACGGTGTAGCCGTGATCGAGGAGCACCCGGGCCGCGAGGGCCGCCGCGCCGCTCTCGTCATCCACCACCAGCACCGTTTCGCGACCTCGGAGCTCGCCCTCGCCCGGCGTGTTTTCCGATTCGGGTGCCGCCTTCGAGCGCGGGAGGATCACGCGGAACACCGACCCCTGCCCCGGCGCGCTCTCCACCTCGATCCTGCCGCCGGCACCGCGAACGATCGTCGCCACGGTCGTGAGGCCGAGCCCGGTCCCCTGCCCGCTCGGCTTGGTGGTGAAGAACCGGTCGAAGAGCCGTGCGCGCGTGGCCTCGTCCATTCCCTGTCCGGTATCGCGCACGGTGAGGACGGCCGAGTCGTGGTCCTCGTAGGTGGCGATCGTGAGGGTGCCGCCGCCGGGCATCGCGTCGCGCGCATTGACGGCGAGGTTGATCAGCACCTGCGAGAGCTGGCCCTTGTCGGCCCGGACCCAGATGGCGCCGGATGACGGCTTCACGTCGAGCCGGACATGGTCGCCCAGCACGCGGCGGAGCAGCACGGCGGTCTCGTTTACGATCGCGGCGAGGTCCAGCACCTCGATCTCCACGTCCTGGTGCCGCGCGAACG
Source organism: Gemmatimonadales bacterium (assembly GCA_025935545.1). Classification (GTDB taxonomy): domain Bacteria; phylum Gemmatimonadota; class Gemmatimonadetes; order Gemmatimonadales; family GWC2-71-9; genus JAICUF01. The sequence continues at coordinate 4,848 of JAICVB010000051.1, read as the reverse complement.
CCAGCAGCTGCTGGGTCAGCCGGCTGGCCCGCTCGGTGGCGTTCTCGATCCCCTGGAGGTCGGGCCACGCCGGCGAGTCGCGCGGAATGGCGCGGCCCAGGAAGGCGGTGAAGCCGGAGATGATGGTGAGGATGTTGTTGAAGTCGTGCGCGACGCCGCCGGCCAGCTGCCCCAGCGCCTCGAGCTTCTGGGCCTGCCGGAGCTGCTCCTCGAGGTTCCGCTGCTCCGTCACGTCGCGCTTGACCGACGCGGCGCCGATCAGCTTGCCCGACCTGTCGCGCACCGGGGAGACGGTGAGCGAGATGGTGATGCGCCGGCCGTCCTTCCGGATGCGCTGGGTCTCGAAGTGGGCGATCCGGTGCCCGAGGCTGATCTCGTGCAGGATCCGGTGTTCCTCGTCGTGGAGCTCGGGGGGGATGAGCCGGAAGATGCTGGCGCCGACCATCTCCGCGGCGCTGTAGCCGAAGATCCGCTCGGCGGCGGGGTTCCAGCTCTGCACCACACCTTCGAGCGACTTGCTGACGATCGCGTCCTCGGAGGAATCCACGATCGCGGCGAGGTGCTCCCGATCCATCCGCCCGCCCGTCGCCCCCGTCACCTACCCGGCCCTGAGCTGCGACGACTGGTAGTGCACCGCCCGGTCGAGCACCTCGCCGGCGCGCTTGGGATGCGCCTCGCGGAGCCAGAGCGCCACCGCTTCGAGCCCCGTCGCCGGCCCCCAGCCGGGCCTGAGCTCCGCGCCCGGCACCGGCACGCCAAGGACCGACGCAATCGCGCGGGACAGCGCCGCGTCGAACGCCGGCCCGTTCGATTCCATCACGGTATGCGCCGCGAGGAGCGGTCGCAGCGCCTCGACGTCGAGGTGGGCGTCGAGGAGGTCGATCGGATAGCCGCAGAAGAGGCTCAGGTCCTCTTCGGGCAGCAGCTCGTTCCAGTAGCCTTCGAGCACCGCCGCGTCGGCGTACCGGCGCGCCTGCCAGAGGATCCCGACCATCTCGCCATAGGCCCGGAGCCGCCGCACGCCCGACCGGACACGGAGCGCGCTGAGCGTTCCACCCACCGACCGCATGAACGCGTCGCGGTCGAGCGAGCCGGCCGGCATGATGTCCGCAAGCATGGTGGCGGCATCCACCAGCGCGAGCCGGCCGCTCCGGATCGCGCCGATCGGATCGTGGCCGTCCTCACTCAGCTGGCAGATGAACGCATCCACGTGGGCAGGCGCAGCAATCACCAGCGCGGCCTCGCCAGCCGCGAGACCCTCGCCGAGGAACCGGCCGGCGCGCTCCCGCAGGAGCGCCGTGTCGCCGCCGTGCAGATGAACGACGTGGTTGCATGGCTCATGCATAGTATCGCAACGTAGGACACCGTCACCCCGCTGGCAACCATGAGTATCTGTGCACGGGATCACCGCGCGGCCCGGGCGCGAGAGGCATCCTGCGGCATGATCCGGATCGGGCCGGCGGGGTGGAACTACAAGGACTGGGCCGGGATCGCGTATCCCGAGCCCAAGCCGCCCCGGTTCGATCCGCTCGCCTGGCTCGCCGCCTTCTTCGACACCATCGAGATCAACAGCAGCTACTATGGCCCGCCCGCGCCGGCTACGGCAAGGCGGTGGATCGAGCGCGTGGCGGAGAACGACCGCTTCCGCTTCACCGCGAAGCTCTGGAAGCGCTTCACGCACGAGCGGGGGACCGCCTTCACCCGGTCCGAGGTGGCGGAGGCGACCCGCGGCCTCCTGCCCATCCTCGAGGCGGGCCGGCTGGGCGCGCTGCTCATGCAGTTTCCCTGGTCGTTCCGGCGCACCGACGAGAACCGCGAGTGGCTCGACGACGTGAGCCGCGCTTTCGCGCGCTTCCCGCTGGTGCTCGAGGTGCGGCACGAGAGCTGGAACGAGCCGGCGTTCTATGCCGAGCTGGCGGAGCGCGGGATCGGTTTCGTGAACATCGACCAGCCGCATTTCCGCCGCAGCATCAGGCCGAGCGCGACGGTGACGTCGCCGGTCGGGTACGTCCGGGTGCACGGGCGGAACTATCGCGACTGGTTCCGGAAGGGGGCCGGCGTCGAGGCGCGCTACGACTACCTGTATCCGCCGGAGGAGCTCGCGCCCTGGGTGGAGCGCACGAAGGAGATCGCGCGCGAGGCGGAGGAGACATTCGTGATCACCAACAACCACTACCGCGCGAAGGCGCTGGTGAACGCGGTGATGCTCGAGTCGATGGTGTCGAAGAAGAAGGTGAAGGCGCCGGCGGAGCTGGTCGCGGCCTATCCCGGGGAGCTCCGGGGCTTCGTCAGGGAGACCGCGGCTCGGCGGTGAGGCGCGCGAGCCGGGCCCGGACGTCGCGCACGATGGGCTGGAGGTCGGCATCGGCATCGTGCCAGAGGTCGAGGAAGCGGCTGTACCACTCGATTGCCTGCGGGTGGTCACCGCGCTCCTCGTACAGGGCGCCCAGCCGGCGGAGGGCCAGGGGGTAGAGGTAGGCATTCTCGTCGCCGCCATTGAGCGGCGGGCGGTCAGTGCCCCGCCGGTAATAGGCGATCGCGGAATCGGATTCGCCTGCCGCGTCCCACATCTGGCCCGCGCGGTAGCTCTCGCAGGGCGCGCAGCTTCGTGCCATCGCCACGGCCGAGTAGGCCGCGGCGGCATCACGCCAGCGATGGGCCGCCTCCGCTTCGATCCCGTCCCACCGGGCCGAGTCCCCGGGGCGCCAGGTGCTCACCGGCTCGCGGGCCTCGAGGAGCCGGCGCTGCCGGCGTACGCCGTCCACGTCACCCATGAGCGCGTACGCCCGGGCCAGGTCGAGCAGCGGGACGTCACCCGCGTCGAGGCCCCGGAAGACGGGACCCGCCAGCACCGACTCGAGGCTCCGGCGGGCGTCGGCAATCCGGCCCAGCTGCGCGTCCATGAGCACGGGCGCCACCGCGGCCGTCGCGGCGTCGCTCCGCTCACCCGAGGCGAGCGAGGAATCGCTGAGCTCCCGGAGCACGCGCCGGGCGTGCGCGTAGCGGCCGTGCAGCATGTCCAGGTCGACCCGGCTGTAGAGCACCGGCGGGATCGGGAGCGCGCCGCCCGGACGCACCTCGTGCGCGGTCACGAGGCTCTCGGCCCGCGCGTAGTCCCGCTGCGCCATCGCGGCGCCGATGCGGATGACATAGCGCCCCGGATGGTCGGGGCGGGAGGCCCGGTCCGCCTCCTCGAACAGGGTGTCGAGCGCGCTCCACTTCCGCTGGGATGCCAGGGCGTCCATCAGGTTGTCGGCCACCGTCATGGAAGGCTGGCGGATCATGCCGCGCCGGAGCACCGACTCGGCGGCCGCGAACTGCCCGCTCATGTTGAGGACCAGGCCGAGGTTGTTGGTGGCGATCGGATCGTCCGGTGCCACGTCGAGCGCGCTCCGGTAGGCGGCGATGGCGCGGGGGACGTCGGGCGCGGCGTTGGTGTGGTAGAACCCCTCCGTCAGGTGGCGCTCGAGCGGCGGCAGTCGGTCCCGATGCCGGAAGGCGCGGGTCGCGGCATCCACCTGCAGGACGCGACTCGCGTCCACGTTGAAGTAGAGAGCGGCCAGCTTCCGCCAGGCCATCGCGAAGGCCGTGTCCGTGCCGGCCGCGCGTTCCAGGAGGTCGCGCGCCTCCCGGTAGTGTCCGGCCTCGAAGGCGCGGCTCCCGTCGGTGTAGAGCCGGAGCGCGGGCAGCGAGGCGGTGGTCACCTGCTCCAGGGGCTCGGTGCCGCGGATCGCCCGCAGCGACTCGCCGATTCGCGCGCGCAGGTCTCCGGACAGGCGATTCACCGCCGCGATCAGGTGCGCATCGTCCACCGCCGTCACCCGGACCGGCGCCAGCGTGGCGCCGGAATCGGCGGTCACCAGCCGCGCGCTCAGCACGTACCCGGTGCCCAGCCGCGAGATCTCCCCGCTCACCACGGCCTTGGCCCCCTCCCGGATGGCGAGCGCGCGCGCGAGCGATTCGTCGAGCACCGTGTCCGGTCGCGCGCCCATCCGCTGGAGCGCCGACGCCACCTGCCGGCCATCGAGCAGGCGCACCACCCGCGACTGCCCGAGATCCACGCGGAGGGCCTCCGTGACCGCGCGGGCGATGGACGAATCGGCCGTCGCGTTCGCGAAGTCGGCGAGCACCAGCCGGTCGGCGGATCCGAGCGTCCCAGCCGACAGGAGCGTGGCCGCGGGACCGATGCCCAGCTGCCGCGACAGCGCGTAGGCCCCGCTCACGAGCACGACCGCGCCGAGCGCGCCCGCGCCGCCCAGCAGCGCGCGGCGCCAGGTGAACCAGCGGTGGTGGGGATGCTCCGCCGAGATGCTGTGCTCGCCGGTGACGCGGAGCTCGGCGCGGCGGCGCTCCAGGCGGCTCGTGTAGAGCATGATCGGAAGGCCCGCCAGCATGCAGACGAGCACGCCGATCCAGACCCAGTCCGGCAGGCCCGCCACGCGCGAGATGCCGAAGGCGGCAGCCGTGAGCAGCCCGGCCGCGAGCACGAACATCAGGGCCACGCGCGACGTGCGGGGTGTGGTGACCGCCGCCGGTGTCGGGAGCGTCGGCGCGCTCCGGATCCCGCTCGCCGGGGTCGCCGGATGCACGGCGTCGAGCTGCCCCAGCATGTCGTCCGCCGACTGCGGCCGGTCGCCGGGCACCTTCTGCAGCGCGCGCATCACCAGCGCGGAGAGCGCGGGGGGAATCCCCGGCCGGTAGCGGTCCACCGGCTCGGGCATCGTCGCCACCTGCGCCGCGAGCATGGCCGCGGCGGTGGGCGCGGTGAAGGGCGGCCGTCCGGAGAGCATCTCATACGCGACCACGCCGACGGCGTAGAGGTCGGCGCGCTGGTCCACCCGCGGGTCC
>JAICVB010000130.1 GCA_025935545.1 Gemmatimonadales bacterium | reverse complement strand
GGCGGGGGGCCGGCGCGATCCGCGACCTCGACCGCCCCATCGAGTCCGACGCGCCGGTCGCGGTCGTCACCGCCCGCGACCCGGCGGCGCTCGAGCTCCTGCGCCACTCCTCGGCCCACATTCTCGCGACTGCCGTGCGCGAGCTCTTTCCCGGCGCCGGCATCGGGTTCGGGCCGCCCATCGAGGACGGCTTCTATTACGACTTCCAGGTCGAGCGCCCGTTCACGCCCGAGGATCTCGAACGGATCGAGCGGAAGATGGGCGAGGTGGCGGAGCGGGATTACCCCTTCCGCCGTGAGGTGGTGGATCGCGCCGAGGCCAACCGCCGGTTCGCGGACGATCCCCTCAAGCTCGAGCGGATCGCCGAGCTGGGCGACGACGAAACGATCAGCGTCTACACGGACGGGCCGTTCGTGGACCTCTGCCGGGGGCCGCATGTCCCCAGCACCGGCCGGCTCCGGCACTTCAAGCTGCTCAACGCCGCCGGCGCCTACTGGCGGGGCGACGAGCACCGCCAGATGCTCCAGCGGATCTACGGGACCGCCTGGTTCCGCCAGGAGGACCTCGACGCCTACCTCCACCGCCTGGAGGAGGCGCGGCGACGGGATCACCGCGTGCTGGGCCGCCAGCTGGACCTCTTTTCCATCCAGGAGATCGTCGGCCCCGGCCTCGTCTTCTGGCACCCCAAGGGCGCCATCGTGAAGTGGCTCCTGACGCGCGCCGTGGAGGACGACAACGTGGCCGCCGGCTACGAGCTCGTCTATACCCCGAACATCACGCGGGAGGAGCTCTTCCGGATCTCGGGGCACCTCCCGCTCTATGAGGCGAACCAGTACCCGCCGATGGCGGCCGGGCACGAGGAATCGGAGGACGTCCGCTACCGGGCCAAGCCGATGAACTGCCCGATGCACTGCCTCATCTACCGTACGCAGCAGCGGAGCTACCGCGACCTGCCGCTCCGGCTGTCCGAGGTGGCCAACGTCTACCGGAACGAGCGCTCCGGCGTGCTCCACGGGCTGCTCCGCGTGCGCGGCCTCTGCATGGACGACGCGCACATCTTCTGCACCATGGACCAGGTGGAGGACGAGATCTTCCTCTGTCTCGACCAGGTGAACCGTCTGGTGAAGGAGACCTTCGGCTTCGAGCTCGATTTCGAGGTGTCCACCCGGCCGCCCGAGCGCCTGGGGGACGACGCCACCTGGGACCGCGCCGAAGCGATGCTGCAGTCGGCGCTCGCGCGGAAGGGGATCGCCTTCCGTGTAGACGAAGGCGGCGGCGCCTTCTACGGCCCCAAGATCGACATCAAGTTCCGGGACGCGATCGGCCGCCTGTGGCAGGGTCCTACCATCCAGCTCGACTTCCAGCTTCCCGAGCGGTTCGAGCTCGAGTACACCGGCCCGGACAACCAGCCGCACCGGCCGGTGATGATCCATCGGGCGATCTACGGGACGCTCGAGCGGTTCATCGGGAACCTGATCGAGCACTTCGCCGGCGCCTACCCGGTGTGGCTCGCGCCGGAGCAGGTGCGTGTCATACCGATCTCGGCGGAGCAGAACGCCTACGCGGCAGACGTGGCCGCGCGGCTCAAGGCCGCCGGCATCCGGGTCCACGTGGATGATCGGAACGAGACCCTCAATTACCGGATCCGCGAGGGGGAGACTCACAAGGTGCCGTACATGGCGGTCGTCGGGCAGCGCGAGGCCGCGGCCGACAGCCTGGCCCTCCGGGCGCGGGGGGCCGGGAAGAAGCAGGAAGTGATGACGGTGGACGCGCTCATGGCGCGGGTGCGCGAGGAGGTCCGGCAGCGCGCGTTGTGATTTTTGGCGCCGACCCGGCTAGCTTTCCGGCGTTCGGAACCCTTCAGATCAACCGGGAGCGGGATTCGTGAGCGACAGCACCACCCCCGTCATCGTGGCCGCCGTGCGAACGCCGATCGGGCGTTATCTCGGCGGCCTCTCGTCGTTCAGCGCCCCGCAGCTCGGCGCCATGGTGATCCGGGACGCGGTGCGCCGCGCCGGGATCGATGCCGCGGCCGTCGAGGAAGTCATCATGGGCCAGGTGGTCCAGGGTGGGTCGGGGCAGGCTCCCGCGCGCCAGGCCCTGATCGGCGGTGGCATCCCGGCCACCACCTCCGCCATCACCGTCAACGAAGTGTGCGGCTCGGGGCTTCGGGCCGTGATGCTCGCGGCGCAGTCGATTCGCGCCGGCGACCGGCAGTGCGTCGTCGCCGGCGGGCAGGAGTCCATGTCGAGCGCCCCGCACTATGTCTACGGCATGCGGCAGGGGATCAAGGCCGGCAACCAGACGATGGTGGACGGCATGATTCACGACGGGCTCTGGGACTCGTTCGGCGGGAATCACATGGGCGAATATGCGGAGTACACCGCCGAGAAGGCTGGCGTGTCCCGGGCCGACCAGGACGCCTTTGCCGTGGACAGCCACCGGAAGGCCGTCGAGGCCACCGAGACGGGCCGGTTCCAGGCGGAGATCCTGCCGGTGAGCGTGCCGGGCAAGGGGGGCGCGACCACCGTCGCGGCCGACGAAGCCCCGCGGAAGGACACCACTCCCGAAACGCTCGCGCGCCTCAAGCCCGCCTTCCGGAAGGAAGGCACCGTGACGGCGGGCAATGCGCCGGGGCTCAACGACGGCGCGAGCGCGGTCGTCGTCACATCGCTCGCGTGGGCCCGGGCGCACGGGCTCCGGCCCATGGCGCGCGTGACCCAGTACGCGACCGGCGGCGGCGAGCCCAAGGACCTCTTCTTCGCGCCCATCGTCGCGGTGAAGAACCTGATGGCGCGCGCGGGCACGCGCATCGGGGACTACGACCTGATCGAGGCCAACGAGGCCTTCGCGGTCCAGGCGCTGGCCGACGGGCGCGCGCTTGGCTGGGACTGGGACCGGGTGAACGTCAACGGCGGCGCGGTGGCGCTGGGTCACCCCATCGGCGCGAGCGGCGCACGGGTGCTGACCACGCTCCTCTACGCCCTCGAGGAGCGCGATGCCACGACCGGCCTCGCTACCCTCTGTCTCGGCGGCGGCAATGCGGTGGCCCTCAGCGTGGAGCGGATGAAATGACCTCGATCCGAACGATTGCGGAATCCGCGGCCCGCCCGTCCGCCGCGCTGCGCGCGGTGCGCATCGGGCTCGCCGTGCTCATCGTCGCGGCCTCCGCCCAGGTGGTCGTACCGCTGCCGTTCACGCCGGTGCCCTTCACGCTGCAGCCGCTCGCGGTACTGGCGGTCGGCGGGCTCCTCGGCGCGGCGGACGGGGCGGCCGCCCTGGTGCTGTACCTCGCGCTCGGGCTGATCGGACTTCCGGTGTTTGCCGGCGGCGGGTCGGGCATCGTGCGGCTGGTGGGGCCGACCGGAGGCTATCTGCTCGCCTTTCCGGTGGCGGCCGCGGTCACCGGCGCGCTGGCGCGGACCGGCCGCGCGCCACTCTGGCGTATCCTGGCCGCGTGCGTCGCGGGCATGGTGATCATCCACGCCGGTGGTGTGGCGCAGCTCGCGCTCCTGGGCGGCGACCCCGCCCAGGCATTCCGTTACGGGTTCATTCCCTTCCTCACGGGGGACCTCCTCAAGGTCGGGCTGGCCGCGCTGGTGATCCTGGTGGCGGCGCCGCGCCTCCACCCGCCGGCTTGACCGACGGCGCGGCAGTGCGAAAGCCGCTCACGGGAGGGCGCGCGATCGGGTGGTCCATCGCCTTCCTCCTGCTGGGCTTCGCGCTCACCATCCTCTTCTACTCGCTCTTTTCCGTGCTGCGCTTTGGCAGCGTGGGTGGGGGCACCACCGGCCCCAACGCGACCGGCGTGGCCTACATCGTCGCCGCCGGCTGGTCCCAGCTCCTGGGATTCGGACTCGCGACATGGATCATCGGGGTGCGCGTGCTGGGACTTGGCGCCGCTGACCTGCGCTGGCGGGGCCACGGCCGCGGCGGCCGGGGGTTCGCTGTCGGGCTCGCGCTGGGCGGGATCGCGGCGCTCGCGGCACTGCTCCTCGCCGTACCGGCGGGGGGAGGCTGGACGGCGGATCGCGGCGGGGCGGGGGACTATCTCGCTCGCGTCGGCATCACCGCCGCCGCGCTGGCGGGCCCCGCACTGAGCGAAGAGGTGGCCTTCCGCGGCGTGCCGCTGGTGCTGCTGGCACTCGTCTTCGGCCGCTGGCCCGCTCTGGTCGCACTGGCGCTCCTCTTCGCGGTCGCGCACGCGGTGAATCCCAATGCGACCGTCTTCGGCCTCGCCAACATTGCGCTGGCCGGCATCCTCCTCGGCGTGGCCTTCTTCGCGCCGGGGGGCATCTGGACCGCCTTCGGCGCGCACCTGGGGTGGAACGCGGCCCTGGCGGCAGCGGACGCGCCGGTGAGCGGGATGCCCTTCTCCATACCATTCATCGATCACCACCCCGGTGCGCCGGCGTGGCTCACCGGCGGCGCCTTCGGGCCCGAGGGAGGGCTCACCGCCACGGTCGCGCTGGCCGCGGCCACGCTGGTCGTGGCGCGCTGGGCACGAAAGGGAGCGACGGCATGAAGCGGGCGGCGGTCATCGGCGCGGGGACGATGGGGAACGGCATCGCGCACGTCTTTGCCCAGCACGAGTGGGACGTCAGGCTGATCGACACGGCAGCCGGCGCGCTCGAGCGCGCCACGGCCACCATCCGCGGCAACGTCGACCGCCAGGTGAAGAAGGGCTCCCTCCCCGAGGGAGCGGGCGACACGATCCTCGGCCGCATCTCCACCGCCACCTCGCTCGATGCTGCGGCGGACGCGGCGATCGTGGTCGAGGCCGCGAGCGAGAATCCCGCCATCAAGTTCTCCATCTTCGAGTCGCTGGATCGCGTGGCGCCTCCGGAGGCGATCCTCGCCACCAACACGAGCTCGATCTCGATCACCGAGATCGCGGCGCGGACCGGCCGGCCTGGGCAGGTGATCGGGATGCACTTCATGAATCCCGTGCCGGTGATGCAGCTGGTGGAGGTGATCCGGGGGCACGCGACGAGCGACGCCACGGCGGCGCAGGTGATGGAGCTGGCGCGCGCGCTGGGCAAGACGCCGGTGGAGGTGAACGATTACCCCGGCTTCGTGGCCAATCGCGTGCTCATGCCGATGATCAACGAGGCCATCTTCTGCGTGATGGAGGGCGTCGCGACCCCCGAGGCCATCGACACCGTCATGAAGCTCGGCATGGCGCACCCGATGGGGCCGCTGGCGCTGGCGGACTTCATCGGGCTCGATGTCTGCCTTGCCATCCTCGAGGTGCTGCATCGCGGCCTGGGCGACGACAAGTACCGCCCCGCGCCGCTCCTCCGCCGCATGGTCGCCGCCGGCCACCTCGGCCGGAAGACCGGCCGCGGCTTCTACCCGTATCCCGCCCGTTAACCGCAGCCTCAACCGGAGTCGGACTTCGATGGACATCTTTGCCGCGATGCAGTCGCTGGGCCACGAGCAGCTCGTCATGGGGCACGATCCCTCGTGCGGCTACATCGGCATCATCGCGATCCACGACACGACCCTGGGGCCCGCGCTCGGCGGCACCCGCTTCTGGAAGTACGCGAGCACCGACGAGGCGATCACCGACGCCCTGCGCCTCGCGCGGGGGATGACCTACAAGTCGGCGGTCGCCGGGCTCAACCTGGGCGGCGGGAAGTCGGTCATCATCGGCGACAACAAGCGGGCCGACCGCGAGGCACTGTTCCGCGCCCACGGCCGCTTCATCGAGACGCTGAACGGCCGCTACATCACGGCGGAGGACGTCGGGACGAGCCCGGCCGACATGGAGTTCGTGCGGCTGGAGACGAACCACGTCGCCGGGCTCATGGGGATGTCGGGGGACCCGTCCCCCATCACGTCGTACGGCGTGTACATGGGGATGAAGGCCACGGCGAAGGCGCGGTGGAACAGCGACAGCCTGGCCGGCCGGACGGTCGCAGTGCAGGGGGCGGGGAAGGTGGCCTACTACCTGTGCCGTCACCTGCACGCCGAGGGGGCGAAGCTCGTCGTCACCGACATCGACGCGGACAAGGTGAAGCGCGCGGTGGAGGAATTCGGCGCGCGCGCGGTGGCGCCCGAGGCGATCTACGACCAGAAGGCCGACGTGTACGCGCCCTGCGCCCTCGGCGCCACCATCAACGACGACACGCTCAAGCGCCTCAAGGTCGAGATCATCGCCGGCGGCGCCAACAACCAGCTG
>JAICVB010000089.1 GCA_025935545.1 Gemmatimonadales bacterium | reverse complement strand
TGGCCATGGTGAGGAGGTCGGGGACAACGCCGAACGACTCCGCCGCGGTGAAGCTGCCCGAGCGCCCGACCCCGCACTGCACCTCGTCGAAGATGAGGCGGGCACCCCGCGCGTCGCAGATGTGGCGCGCGGCACGCAGGAACTCCGGCGCGCAGTCGCGCGCGCCCGCCATCCCCTGCACCGGCTCGATGATGACGCCGGCGATCGTGTCGTCCACCGCGAGATCGAGGGCGGCGATGTCGTTGAACGCCACCTTCCGCGAGAGCGGCATGCCCGCCCGCCGGGCGCCCTCCTCGTATTTCGCGCCGTCGGTGACGGCGAGCGTCGCGACGGTTCGGCCGTGCCAGCCGCCCGCCAGCGAGACCATGCCCTGCCGGCCGGTGGTCTTCCGCGCCAGGTGCAGCGCGTTCTCGTTCGCCTCCGCGCCCGAGTTGCAGAAGAAGGCCCGCTCGAGCGGGTCCGGCGCGAGCCGCGCGAGCGCGCGGGCCAGCTCCTCGCGCGCGGGGTGCGGCACCACGGTCGAGTAGAAGAGGAGCCGCGCCGCCTGCTCGCTGATCGCGCGCACCACGTCGGGATGGCTGTGACCGGTGGAGGCGACGGCGTGGCCTCCGTAGGCGTCGAGCCACTCCTGGCCGTCCTCATCCACCAGCCACGAGCCGTGCCCCGACACCGGGTGGACCGGCATCTGGGCGTACACGGGCAGCAGCGCGTCCATCGTCTCTAGCACGGGAAGACTCCCACCGCTGTGAGCCCGGTCTCCTCGGGAAGGCCGAGCGCGAGGTTCATGGCCTGGATCGCCTGGCCGCCGGCGCCCTTGATCAGGTTGTCGATGGCGACCGAGACCTGGAGCTCCCGGCCGTCGTCGCTGGCGGCGGCGTGAATGAGCGCGTAGTTGGTGCCGACCGCGTGGGTGAGCTCCGGCGGGCGGTCGAGCAGGCGGACGAAGCGACGGCCGGTGTAGCTGGAGCGATAGCGCTCCACGGCGGACGCGGCGGACGACCCGACCGCTGCGGGCATGCGGGCGTGGAGGGTGAGATAGATCCCGCGGACGAAGGGGCCGGCGTGCACGATGAGGCGCGCGTCGGCGTCGGGGCGGCCGGTCCACGCGCGCCAGGCCTGCAGCACTTCCGCCTCGTGGCGATGGCCCAGCACCGAGTAGGCAAAGACGTTATGGGCCCGGGCGGGGTGGTGCGTGGTGGGCTTCGGCTGGGCCCCCGCGCCGCTCGAGCCGGTGATGGCGAAGAGCGTGGGCGCGATGGGCAACGGGAGCCCCGCCAACGGATACAGCGCCAGCTGGGCGGCGGTGGCGAAGCAGCCGGGCGCCGCGATGGACGTGGCGCCCCGGAGCGAGTCGCCCGCGACATCGGCGAGCCCATACGCGAAGCGTCCCACCAGATCGGGCGAGGGATGCGCGCCGTAGAACCGCTCGTACAGCCGGAGCGACGGGACGCGAAAGTCGGCGGCGAGGTCCACGATCATGCCCGGCCCCGCCTCGAAGATCTCCTCCGCCATGCGCGACGACTCCCCGTGCTCGAGCGCGAGGAAGACGACGTCGCGCCCGCGGGCGACCTCGGCCGGCGTCGCTCCGGAGAAGCGGGCGTCGGTGAGCGGCGCGAGCGTCGGATGCACCTCGGCGACGGGCTTCCCCGCCTGGCTCCGGCTCGTGGCCACGCATTCGGCGACGTTCGGGTGCTGCAGAAGGAGCCGGAGGAGCTCGCCGCCGGCATACCCCGCCCCGCCCACCACCGCGACGCGGAGTCCGCTCATGCCGGCACCTCCACCGCGGCGAGGGCCGCGAGCGCGGCGGCGACGAGTCCGGGTGCGTCCCGTCGCGCGTTGTGGGCCGGCAGGTTGAGCGCGGCGCGAATGTAGTCGCGGCCGACCTCGTTGTCGGTGGCGGGACCGGTGATCGCCGTGATGGGAAGCCCGTACTCGTTCCGCATCAGCTCGGCAGCGCCCCAGCAGCCGACCGGATCCGGCGCCGCCATGATCCACGCGGCGCCCGCGCGGGCGAGCTCGGGATCGCGCAGGATGTCCTGGACCCCGTATTCACCCAGGATGCCGTCGCCCAGCTCGGCCACGATCACGTCCGGGCGCGCCGCGGCGAGCCGGTTCAGGATCCCCTTGGCGGTGCGGACGGTGACACCCGGATGCGTGCTGGCGACGCCGACATCGTTGAAGGTGAGCGCCGTGACGGCGCCGGCGTCGGTCATCGAGAGCACGTCGCGCATGAGGGAGACGCCGGTGAGCTTGCAGGCGGCGACGCGAAGCCCCGCGCGCGCGAGGCCGCGGACCAGCTCGGTGGCCGCCACGGTCTTGCCGGCGTTCATGCAGGTGCCCGCCACGTACACCACCGGGATGGTGCTCTCGAGCCGGTCCGCCGCCGGCACCGCGCGATCGCGGATGTGCGCCGGCCGTCCGACCCGGTCGCCCAGCTCGGGAAAGGTGAGGACGGCGCCGAGCACTTCGGCGGCGAACGGGGGCCCGATCTCGGGGTTCACCGAGGTGCAGCGCCCGAGGATCCCGCCCAGGTTGAGCACGTTGATCGTGTCGCCCACCGCGATGTGGGGCGGGACGATGCCGGCGTAGCCGCGGAGGGCGCGCCGGCTGCCCAGCGTGCCGGCGAGCACGTCGCCCGCGCGGAGCGACACCATGCGGCCCGCCAGGTCCTCGACGGTGTTGTAGGACGACTTGTCCTCGAGGATCCGGACGGCGAGCACGTAGCCCTCGGCGGCGACGATCTCGTCGCCCACGATCACCTCGCTGGCGAGCTGCGCGTTCCTGGTCGAGGAGGCGACGCGGTCGAGCCGGACGCGGGTGGTGACGACCATCAGCGGTCTCCGGCCGCGCGCGCGGCGAGCAGCGAGGGGATCGCGGAGACGCGCGCGAAGTCGCGGGCCTCGTCACCGGTCCAGAGACGATTCTCCTCGCCGTAGGTGGCGATCGCGGGGTCCATCATGGAGTGCGGGCTCCGGGTGCCCACCACCTGGAACCGGCCGGGGGCCAGGCGCACGCGGGTGTCACCGCTCACGCGCTGCTGCGAGCTCGTGATCAGCGCCTCGATGTCGCGGAGGGCGGGATCGAAGTAGTGGCCCTCGTGCAGGCGGTCGCCGTAGAAGCGGCCCAGCTGGTCCTTCCAGAACGCCTGCCACTTGGTGAGGACCAGCTTCTCGAGCTCGCGGTGCGCCGCGATGAGCAGGAGCGCCGCGCCGGCCTCGAAGCCGATGCGCCCCTTGATGCCGAGTGCCGTCTCGCCCACGTGGATGTTGCGGCCGATGCCGTACGACTCGGCCAGGTCGCCCAGGCGCTCGATGAGCGCGGGGCCGGCGAGCGGCGCCCCGTCGAGCGAGACGGGGAGGCCGAGCTCCCAGCCGATCACGAGCTCGGCGGCGGCGGGCGCGCCGGCCGGCGGGTCGGTGAGCTCGGCGGGCGGGCCGGCCCAGGTGTCATGGGTCCAGCCGCCGCCCCAGGTGGTGCCCCAGAGGCCGCGGTTGATCGAGTAGGCGCCGGCCTTCTCGGGCACGGGAAGGCCGCGCTCGCGGAGAAAGGCGATGGACTCCTCGCGGCGGACATTGCCCTCGCGGATCGGCGTCACGATCTCGAGCTCGGGAGCCAGCACGCGGAGCGCGATGTCGAAGCGGATCTGGTCGTTGCCGGCGCCGGTCGAGCCGTGCGCCACGGCACGGGCGCCGATGGCGCGGGCCACCTCGATCACCGACAGCGCCTGCTGGGTGCGCTCGGCCGCCACGCTCAGCGGATAGACCTCGCCGCGGAGGACGTTGCCCTGGATGAGGTAGCGGACGAAGCGGGCGTAGACCAGCTCGCGCGCGTCCACCTCGTGGTGCTGCGCGGCCCCGACCGCCCGGGCCTGCGCGCGGATGGCCTCGCGCTCGGCCGGCGTGCTGCCGCCGGTGTTGACGAAGACGGTGTGCACCGTCCAGCCCGCCTCGGCGAGGCGCGGAACGCAGTAGGAGGTATCGAGGCCGCCGGAGAAGGCGAGGGCGAGCACGCCGCGCTGAGTTTGCATAATGCATAATTATGCAAGACGGCCGGTACGAACGCAAGGGGACCGGCGGGCGCGGCGCTCGCGGACGCGACGAGGCCCCGGCGCCGGGCCGGGGCCTCGTCTCCCGCGTCCGCTCCGGTTTACTTCTGATGCGCGTCCCGCCGGAGCTCGCGGCGGTCGCGGATCCGGTCGCGCTGGTCCAGCCGCGCGTCCCGCCGGTCGCGCCGGAGGTCGCGGGCATCCTGGCGGGCTTCCGCCGTACGGCCCTGCCGCAGGTCGCGACGGACCTCGACCCGGTCCTGCCGAACCTCGCGCCGGTCCGCCCGCACTTCATGGCGGTCCTGCCGGAGCTCGCGGCGGTCGTGCCGGATCTCGTGACGCTTCGCCGGCCGCGGCGCCTGCGCCGAGCCGGACACCGGAACCGCCGCGAGCACGAGGGCGCTCGCCGCGACCATCAGACTCCGCTTCATGGTGCCTCCTGGTTGGGGTGCCGTGACGCAGGGAAGACGCACCACCCTGGCCGGCGTTAAGCCGGGAGCTCATGACCGATACTGCCTGGATCTGCGTGACCTGCGGGAGCCAGTTCGCCGAGACCGCCCAGGCCCCCGCCCGCTGCCCCATCTGCGAGGACGGGCGGCAGTACGTCCCGCTCCGGGGCCAGCAGTGGACCACGCTCGCCGCGCTGCGGTCCACGCACCGGAACGCCTTTCAGCAGCTCGCGCCGGGACTCCTGGGCGTCGGGTCGGTCCCCCACTTCGCGATCGGCCAGCGCGCGCTGCTCCTCCGGACACCCACCGGCAACGTCCTCTGGGACTGCATCGCGCTCCTCGACGACGCCACCGTCCGGATCATCGAGGCCCTGGGCGGCCTCACGGCGATCGCCATCTCGCACCCGCACTACTACACGACGATGGTCGAGTGGGCCCGCGCCTTCGGCTGTCCGGTATACCTGCACGCCGCCGACCGCGCGCACGTCATGCGCCCCGACCCCGTCCTGCGCTTCTGGGACGGCGACACCGACGCGCTGGGCGACGGGCTCACCCTGGTCCGGTGCGGCGGCCACTTCGAGGGAGGAACGGTGCTGCACTGGGCGGGCGGAGCGGATGGCCGCGGCGCCCTCCTGAGCGGCGACATCGTCCAGGTGATCCCCGATCGCCGGCACGTGGGCTTCATGCGGAGCTACCCCAATCTCATCCCGCTGCCCGTGAGCGCGGTCGAGCGCATCGTCCAGGCGCTCGAGCCGTTCGAGTTCGAGGTGATCTACGGTGCGTGGTGGGACGCACACGTCACCGCCGACGCGAAGGCCGTGGTGCGCCGGTCGGCGGAGCGGTACCGGCGCGCGGTTCAGTCCTGATCGGGCCGGCCGAAGAGGAGCTGGACGAGCGGCTGGTCATCCGGGCGGCAGACGATGTACACATGATCGCCCGGCTCGAGCGCGAGGCCCGCGGCGGGTGGAAGGAGGGCGCGTCCGCGCACCACCAGGATCACCGCGGAGCCTTCCGGCAGCCCGATATCGGTCACGGTCAGTCCGGCCACCGCGAGCGCCGCGTCCACGTGGAAGCTGAGGAGCAGCCCCTCGAGCGGCTCCCGTGAGTTGAGGGCGAGCACGGGCGACTCCGTGCCGCCGCCGGCTCGCTCCAGGCGGAGCCACCGGGTAAGCCACGGCACCGTGGCGCCCGGAATGAAGGCGTTCACCACCACGATGAAGAAGACGATGTTGAAGATGCCGCGCGCGCCGGGCGCCCCCGCGAGGACCGGCACCGTCGCGAGAATGATCGGGACCGCTCCCCGCAATCCCACCCAGCCGATATAGCCCACCTCGCGCCGCGCGAAGCCCAGCGGCCAGAGGCAGAGCGCCACCACCAGCGGCCGCGCCACGAAGGCGAGGAGCAGGCCCAGGATGAGCCCGATGGTGGCGACCGGCACCAGGTCCCGCGGATTCACCAGCAGGCCGAGCAGCAGGAACATCGTGATCTGGCTGAGCCACGCGAGCGCGTCGTGCACGCGGAAGACCCCGTCACGGTACGGGATCTCGCCGTTGCCCAGCGTGACGCCCGCCACGTAGACGGCGAGGAAGCCGCTGCCGTGCAGGAGCGTCGGCACGGCAAAGGCGAGCGCGGCGAGCGACAGCATGAGGACGGGATAGAGTCCCTCGACCGGCAGGCGCAGCCGGACGAGGAGCCGCCGGCCGGCGAAGCCGATCATCACGCCGATCGCGAGGCCGATCCCGAGCTCCAGCACGATGGCGAGCGGCGCCTGCCAGGCCTTGAATTCCCCGGGGGACAGGAGGTTGGCGGTGAGGATGGTCGTCAGGAGCATCGCCATCGGGTCGTTGACGCCGGACTCGACCTCGATGGTGGCGGCCAGCCGGCGCCGGAGGTGCAGCCGGCTCCCGCGCAGCACGGCGAAGACCGCCGCCGCGTCGGTGGACGAGACGATCGCCCCGAGGAGCAGCGCCAGCGGCCAGACGAAGTTGAGCAGGAGCCGGGCGCCGAGCGCGACGAGGAGTGCCGTGCCCGCCACGCCGACGGTGCCCAGGATCCCGGCGGGCAGCGCCGCGCGGCGCACCGCCGCGAGCGACGTGTTGAGCCCGCCGTCGAACAGGATGAGGACGAGCGAGGCGGTGCCGAGGCGAAAGGCGAGGCGGTAGTCGCCGAACTCGATGCCGCCGGGCCCGTCCACTCCCGCCAGCATGCCCAGCAGGAGGAAGACGAGCGCGATCGGCAGGCCGAACCGCTCGGAGGCGCGGCTCAGCACGACGCTCGTGCCGAGCAGGACGCCGAAGACGAGGAGGAGGAGCGCGAACCGCGGAAGCTCGCTCACACTCGCGTCACCACGCCTCGGCCACCGCCTGCACCAGCGACCCGAGCGCCGCTACGTCGCGGAGGTCCACCACTTCGGCCGGCGAGTGCGAGTAGCGGAGCGGCCACCCCATCGCCACATCGGGCACGCCCCACGGCGCGAAGACCGAGCCGTCGTTGCCGCCGTTCGTGGTGCCGACCTGGAGCGGCACGCCGCGGAGCCGCGCCACCCGCACGAGCGAGTCGAGCAGCGCGGGTGGCGTCACGGCGCTGTTGTCCACCGCGCGCGCCACCGCCCCCGCGCCGAGCGGCGCCACCGCGAAGTTGGGCAGCTCGAGCGGTGAATCGGCCGAAACGAAGGTGTCCACCGCGTGGACCCGCGCGGCCCGGAGTCCCAGCGCGTGGGCCGCGGCCGCGGCCCCTTCCAGGCCGACTTCCTCGCGCACGCTCCAGATGAACACCACCGTGTGCCTGAGCTTCGCCCGGTCGAGATGCCGCACCGCGAGCAGGAGCGCGGCGGAGCCCACCCGGTCGTCGAACGAGCGGCCGGTGGCGCGAGTCCCGGCGAGGCGCACGTACTCCTTCGGCATCGTCACCGTGCTGCCCACCTTCACGCCCAGCGATTCCGCGGCCGCGCGCGAGGTGACGCCCAGGTCCACCCGGAACGCTCCCGGCGTGCGCCGAGGCGGCTCGCCGATCGAATCGCGGGGCGTGAACACCCCGGGCACCATCGCCTCTCCGGTGTGCACCAGCGCGGGCCTGCCCTCGTACAGCGACGGGAAGAATCCGCCGAGCGGGCGCATCTCGAGCGTGCCGTCGTCGCGGATCGCGGTCACGCGCCAGCCGATCTCGTCCATGTGGGCCACGAACACCACTTCCGGGTCGCCGCGGCCGACCCGGAGCCAGAGGTTGCCCGCCGTATCGGTTTCGGTGTGGGCCCAGGCAGGGAGGAGCCGCTGGACGGCGGCACGCACCGGTCCCTCCATCCCCGACGGCCCGTAGCTCTCCACCAGCGGCGCAAGCACTCCCTCCGCTTCGGCAGTGCCGATCCGGGCCCCCCCCGTCTTCTGGGCGCGCACCGGCTGGGCGAGCGCGGCGAGCCCCGCGACCAGTGCCACCGATGCGCGGATCACTGGCCACCTCCGATCCACCGGCCGAGCCGCTCTGCCAGCGCGCCCACGTCCGGAAGCGCCACCGTCTCCACCGGCGTCCCGCGGAAGCGGGCCGCAATCGTCTCGCGGCGCACCGCACCCAGGCCGGCCGGCGGCTGCCGCAGCGCCGTGGTGTCGGCGTCCACGATGAGCGTCTCGCTGAACGGGCCCAGCTGGTTCATGGCCGTGAGGATGCCACGCCCCGAGAGATCCTGCTCCACCACGAAGGCGATGATCGTGGTGCCCGGCGCCGGCCGCGCGCTGCGCGCCGCCGCGACCAGGGCAGCACACGCGGCCCGCCGCCCGGCCACCGGTGCCGCGACCAGCGAATCGCCATAGCGGTGGGGCCGCTTGGCCAGCGCGACCACATCGAGGAGGGCGACACCGGCGGCCCGTGCCTCGGCCGCGGTGCCGGCGCCCAGGTCCACGTACGCGGCGTCGGCGGTGAATGGGGCTTCGGCAGCCGTGCGTCCGCGCGTGAGGTGCGTGGACCGCACGGCCACCACCGCCGGTACCGCGCCGCGCCGGGCCCACACCGTGACGCGCTGGCCTTCGAGCTGCTGGTCCACCATGGGCGGCACCCGGCCGGGCACCCGGTGCAGCGTGAGCCAGCCGTCGTCCCGGATGCCGCCGACCACATAGCCCGGCTCATCGAGCGGGCATGCCGCGAGGCGCGCGGGCTGCCCGCTTCCGAGCCGGAGGACGGCGTTGCCGGCTCGATCGCGCGTGGCGCCGGGCAGCAGGGTGAGCAGCGTGTCCACCACGCGCTGCTCGTGGCCCGTCACCGCCGTCATGCCGGCGAAACGGACGGCGAGGGCCGCGGGCGCGGGGGTGGTGGAAGTCGGTGCGGAGGCCTGGAGCAGGAGCAGCAGTGCGAGCAAAACGGCCCTCCCGGGTGAGCGGGGAGGGCCGTGAGCCACGCGGCCGGAACCATCCGGCGCAATGGACCTAGGTCAGCTCCCCATTGGACGTGGTGCCGGTGTCGAGGTCATGAACGTACAGCGCCGAACCCGACCCGCCCGGCGATTCCTCGATGACCCTGCCAAGCAGGTCGAGGGCATCGGCGAGTGTGGTCGTGAAGGCGTACTCCAGCGCGGAGGGCGCGGGCTCGCCTTCTCTGGACTCCGGAAGATACGCTGCCAGGAAGCGGTCAACGACGGCAGGCTGCAGGTCAGTGTGCTGGGACAGGGGGAGGCCGTGGCGGCGTTCGATTTCCCGCAGGAGGCGCTCCGCCACGATGAGGCGCTCCTGCTCGAGGGCGACAGTCAGCATCACATTAGTCCCTCAGCGGCGGGGCCGGCCCACTGGCGCCAGGCCGGCAACACACAAGCTGTCGAGGCGGCGCCAGTCGTCGGCCGCGAACAGGAGCTCGCGGGGACGCGCCGTTCCTACCATGCGCCGCGGCGGCGAACCGCGACAGAGAAGAAATCCCGAACCGGATCACATCGGCGGCGGCGACGCGGCGGCCGAGTCGTGGCGCACACCCGAGAGCACGCTCTCGATGAGCGGGAAGTAGACCCGCCAGTAGAAGAGGTTGTTGATGCTCTGGAGCGTGGTCGGCATCCAGCGCGCCGTCGCCGCGGCCCAGCGGTAGCGCGTCCACGCGGGCACGAAGCGATTGTCGGCGAAGTCGCCGGCGAAGTAGTAGATCGGGGCACGGGGCCCGGCGCGGCGCAGTACCGCGGGAAAGGCGAGGGGAATGCGCTCCCGCGCAAGCAGGAGGCGTCCGTGGTCCGTCACCGCCAGGTGATAGCGCGCCTCCACCGTCGTGCCCGGCCGCGGCGTGACGATGTCGAACCAGTAGTGATAGGGCACGCCGTCGCGC
>JAICVB010000050.1 GCA_025935545.1 Gemmatimonadales bacterium | reverse complement strand
CTCCGACTCGACGCTCCGCCGCGTCATCGCGGCGACGGCGTCCATGACCAACGATGGCGACCGCGCCGACGTCCTCAGGGCGGTGCTCCGCCATCCGAAGCTCGATCGCGCCGACATGACGGCGCTCCTCGCGGCCACGCAGCCGATGACCACCGACGGCGACCGGTCCGACGTGCTCCGCGCCGCCATCCCCCGTGTGTCGTTCGACGACGCGGCCCAGCGCACTGCGTTCTTCGAGGCCGTCTCCCGGTTCGTGTCCGATGGGAACCGGAAGGACGTGCTGTCCGCCGCATTCGACGTGGCGCCGCTCGGGGAGCCGGCGGTGCGCGCAGCCTTCATTACCGCGATCGCCCCGATCGTTTCCGACGGCGACAAGGGGGATCTCCTGGTCCGCCTGCTGGGCGGGAGCCGGCTCGATCCGGCGGCGCTGGTGGATGTCATCCGGAGCACCCACACGATCGCGTCCGACGGCGACAAGACCCGCGTCCTCATGGAAGCCATCCGCCACCAGCGGCTCGACGACGGGGCGCGCGCCGCGATCGTCACCGAGGCGCAGTCCATCGCGAGCGACGGCGACCGCGGCACCGTCCTGCAGGCACTCCTCCCCGGCGGCGAGACGTCGTCCATTCCGGTAGCGGGCGGCTCGGGATCGCGGGGCCGCTCGGAGCCGGTCGTGGCGACGACGGCGGAGGCGCGCGTGGTGAACGGCAGCCGGCGGTGGACCACCGACCTGTCGCTCAACGGGACGCACGGCGGGAACCCGAGCTACGAGGTCCGGATCACCGCCCGGAAGGCGCTGGTGAGCGCCGACGCGCGGCACCTGGTCGGGTTCGAGCCCGGCGGCTCGCTCTCGATCGAGCACACCGTGCATCCCGATCCGGACAATCCCGGTGTCACCACGACCCTGACGCGAACGGCGACGATCCGGCCGGCCGCCGGCGGGCGCTTCAGCTACGACTACCGGATCGACGGCGCGCCGCACCCGTGGGATGACGCCGCCCAGCAGTGGCTCGACCTGGTGGTGGCGCGGTGGGCGGGCGGGCAGCTCAAGTAGCGCCCTGCCCGCGCCGCCGGCGCCTTCTTTTGTGCCCCTGAGTGCTGAAAAATCAGCATCTATTGTGAGGAGATCCCGATGAACCGCATGCTGTTCGCCGCCGCCGCCTTCCTGGGCGCGGGCGCCGCCGCCACCTCCCCGCTCGCGTGCCAGAGCGGCGCCGGGAGCCATGTCAGTCGCGTCTCGGAAAGCACCGACGGGCACCACCAGCACACCAACATGATCTGGAGCGACGGGAAGCGCACCATGACGGTGCTCCTCGATGGCCGCGTGGATTTCAGCGATGACGACCGCTCCGTGATCTCGATGGACCCGGGCAGCTGGCTCGTGATCGACGAGCAGGTCCGCGGCGAGCCCTCGCGACACATCGAGTTCCGGCACGAGGGTGGCGGCGTCCGGAGCACGTACACCGTGAACGGCGAGGTGCGAAGCGGCAGCGACGCCGATCGCGAGGGGTGGCTCGCGCGCATCCTCCCGGAGCTCATCCGGGACCAGGGGCTCAACGCCGGCCCCCGCGCCGAGCGCATTCTCGGGAAGGAAGGGGCGGATGGGCTCCTCGCGGAGATCCGCCGCATCCGGAGCGACGGGGTGAAGCGCTTCTACCTCTCGGTCCTCTTCGACAAGGCGCGGCTCAGCACCGCGCAGGAGGCGGCGGCGTTCCGGATCATCGAGCGCGAGATCAGCTCCGACGGCGACAAGTCGAGCCTCCTCCGCCCACTCGCGGCCTCCCTCGACTTCACCGCGCCCGCGATCCGCGACGGCTACTTCGGCGCGGCGTCGTCCATCTCCTCCGACGGCGACCGGCGCATGGTCCTCCTCGCCGCCCTGCCCCGCGCGCAGGCAGACGCCGCGGCACTCACGGCGCTCCTCGGGGCCACGGCGCCGATCAGCTCCGACGGCGACAAGTCGAGCGTCCTCACGCGCTCGGCCGACGCCCCGGCGCTCGACGCGCCCGCGGCCCGCGACGCCTGGTTCCGGGCGGCCGGAAGCGTGTCGTCGGACGGCGACCGCTCGCGCGCCCTCCTCGCGATTCTCGCGCGCGACGGTGACCGGAACGACATCGCCGTGGCGGCGCTCGAGTCGGCGCGCCACATCTCGTCCGACGGCGACAAGACGCGCGTCCTCCTCGCCGTCTCGGCGGACCAGCTCCGGAACCCCCAGGTCTCCGCCGCCTATGACGCCGCCCTCGAGACTATCTCGTCCGACGGCGACCACCGCCGCGCCGAGCAGCACGCGGGCCGGGCGCGCCCGTGATCGGGATCGCCCTCCTGGCGCTCGCCGCCGTGCAGCAGCCCGCGCAACAGCCCGCGGCGCAGCCGGAGCCGCGGAGCGTCACCGCGGTCCGCGTTGAGGTGCCGCCGGTGATGGACGGCCGGCTCGACTCCGCCTGGTCGAGGGCGCCCGCCGCCGCGGGCTTTACCCAGCGCCGGCCGTCCGAGGGCGCGCCGGCGGTGGACAGCACGGAGGTCCGGTTCCTCTACGACAACGAGGCGCTCTACATCGGCGCCCGCATGTACAGCCGGGATCCCGCCCACATCGAGGCGGCGGTCGCCCGGCGCGACAACACGACCGGCGCGGAGCAGCTCCGCGTGTCGCTGGATCCGTACCTCGACCGCCGCACCGCCTACACCTTCGGCGTGACGGCGGCGGGCACCCGGCTCGACTGGCTCCACCCCGACGACGACGAGGACACCATTGACGCCTCGTTCGACCCCGTCTGGTCCGCCGCGGTGCGGGTCGACTCGCTGGGCTGGACGGCCGAGCTCCGGATTCCCTTCTCGCAGCTTCGCTTCAGCGGCCGCGAGATCCAGCGCTGGGGTCTCAACATCCGCCGCACCGTCCCCGCCCGGAAGGAGCAGGACTACTGGGTAAGGATCCCGCGCTCGGAGGCGGGATGGGCCTCGAAGTTCGGCACGCTCACGGGGCTCGACGGCGTACACCCGGCGCGCCACATCGAGCTCCTCCCCTATGTCGCGAGCGACGCGACGGTGCGCGGCTCGCCCGACCTCGCAAACCCGTTCGACCAGCGCACCCAGGTCGGCGCGCGGGCGGGCGGCGACATGAAGATCGGGATCGGCTCCTCCACGACCATTGCCGTCACCGCCAATCCCGACTTCGGCCAGGTGGAGGCCGATCCCGCCGAGGTGAACCTCTCGGCCTTCGAGACCTTCTTCGCCGAGCGGCGGCCGTTCTTCACCGAGAACCGCCAGCTGCTCGAGGGGAACGGGCCGGCCTACTTCTACTCCCGCCGGATCGGCGGCGCGCCCCGCGGCGAGCTGGCCGACGGCACCTACAACGACGTGCCCACCACCAGCTCGATCCTGGGCGCCGCCCGCGTCACCAGCCGCTTCTCCTCCGGCGCCACCCTGGGCGCGCTCGCCGCGCTCACCGACGACGAGCACGTCCGGACCTTCGACCCGGTATCGGGCACCTTCGGCAGCCGGCCTGCGGCGCCGCTCACCGCGTACGGCGTCGTCCGCGCACAGCAGCAGGTCGGCGCCTCCGGCTCCACCATCGGCGTGAGCGCGACCGGCGTGCGCCGCTGGCTCGACGATGGAGATCCCCTGTCGCCCTACCTCAACCGGAACGCCGTCGCGGGCGGCGCCGACTGGCTCCTCCGCTTCGGGCACGGCAACTACGAGCTGTCGGGTCACCTGGGCGGGAGCCGCGTGGAGGGGGACACCGCGGACATCGCCCGCGTCCAGCGCTCGAGCGCCCGCTACTACCAGCGGCCGGATGCGGACTACGTCGAGCTCGATCCCAGCCGCACCTCGCTCAGCGGGTACGCCGCGGCCCTCACCCTGGCCAAGCGCGGCGGCAAGCACTGGCTCGGCCAGGTGTGGGGCGACCTCCGGAGTCCCGGCTTCGAGATCAACGATGCCGGCCGCCTGAGCCAGGCCGACCAGATCTACGGTGGCATCCTCGGCGCGTACCAGGAGACCGAGCCGAAGGGAATCTTCCGCGAGTACAGCCTCCAGGCGGAGGCGGACGCGGCGATCAACTACGGCGGCGCCAGGACCTTTTCGTTCTACCGCACCGACGCGGCGATCACCTTCCGGAACTATTGGTGGACCAACCTGACCGCGTGGGTGGACCACCGCGGGGAAAGCGACAAGCTGACGCGCGGCGGCCCGCTGATGCAGACGCCGCGCGACGTGACCGGCATCGTCGAGGTGGGCAACAATCTCCTGGGCAAGGTGCGGCTCCGCGGCCGGGTGTACTACGGCGACTACGAGGGCGGCGCGTACATCTACCGGATCAGCGGCGGGGTGATCGTGCGGCCCGGCCCGCGCTGGGAGCTGTCGTTCCTCCCGAACTACCTGCGGGTGCGCGACAACCAGCAGTACGTGACGACGCGGCCCGGCGGCCCCGCCGCCACCTACGGCAACCGCTACATCTTCGCCACCATCGAGCAGAGCACGATCCTGGCGGAGATCCGGGCGAGCTACGCCTTCACGCCCAACCTGACGCTGGAGCTGTACGCGGAGCCGTTCGCCTCCAGCGGGCGCTGGAGCGGCTTCGGCGAGCTCGCGGCGCCGGGGACCCAGCAGATGCGGCGGTACGGCACCGACGGTACGACGATCACCGCCGGGGCCGACGGCAGCCAGACCGTGACCGCCGACGGCGAGTCCTTCACCCTGTCCAACCGCGACTTCCTGGTGCGCTCGCTCCGGAGCAACGTGGTGCTCCGGTGGGAGTGGCGGCCGGGGAGCACCCTCTTCCTCGTGTGGCAGCAGGACCGGTTCGGCCAGGACGTGAGCCGCGCCCTCGCGGGACCGCGCGACGTGCTCGACGCCTTCGGCACCACGGGTGACAACATCCTCCTCGTCAAGGCGAGCTATTGGCTGTCGGTGAAATGAGCCTTAACGTGGAGCCATGGCGGCGGGCTACTCTGGAAAGGCGCTCAGCGACAAGCTCGGCATCAGGCCGGGCAGGTGACGCTCCTGTTCGTCACCGAGGCGTTGAAGCTCCGCCGGGAGTTCGCCCCCCTCGCGGCCGGGCTGGCCGATGGCGCGATGCTCTGGGTGGACGTCAAGGTGTGCGCCATCGACGAGACGTGGTCGGGGCTCAAGTTCCTCCGGCGGCGCGCGTGAGCCGCGACATCGACCGGCGCTTCGCGGGCTCGATCCCGGCGATGTACGACACCTGGCTCGTGCCGCTCATCTTCGAGCCCTACGCGACCGACATGGCGCACCGGGTCCAGGCGCGAGGACCGTCGCGTGTTCTGGAGCTGGCCGCGGGCACCGGCGCCGTCACGCGCGCCCTCGCGTCGGCGCTGCCGCCCGGTACGGCGATCGTCGCGACCGACCTGAACCACGCGATGCTCGAGCGCGCGGCCGCCGTCGGCACGGCGCGCCCGGTCGAGTGGCGGCAGGCGGACGCACTGGCGCTTCCCTTCCCTGACGCGTCGTTCGACGCGGTCGTGTGCCAGTTCGGTGTCATGTTCTTCCCCGACCGCCCGCGCGCCTTTGCCGAGGCGCGGCGCGTCCTCCGGCCGGGCGGAACGCTCCTGTTCAGCACGTGGGACCGGATCGAGGACAACGACTTTGCCCACGAGGTGACGCTGGCGCTCGAGGTGATGTTTCCGGCGGACCCTCCGCGGTTCCTGGCGCGCACGCCGCACGGCTATCACGACCCACGGGCGGTCGCGCGGGACCTCGGCGCCGGCGGCTTCAGCGCGGCCCCGGCGATCGAGACCGTCACCGCGCGGAGCCGCGCGTCCGGGGCGCGGCTTCCCGCGCTCGCCTACTGCGAGGGGACCCCGCTCCGGAACGAGATCGAGGCGCTGGACCCCGAAGGCCTCGGCGAGGCGACCGACGCGGCCGAGGCGGCGATCGCGCGACGGTTCGGCAACGCCGGGGTGGATGGGAAGATCCAGGCGCTGGTCGTGACGGTGCGCCGCGACTGACCCGCACCGCGCCGCGCCCTTGCCGTGCCCGGCCATCAGCCCGACCGTCAGGCGAATGGCCCACCCCTGACAGCGAGGGTACCGTGAAACGCACGCCTGGCATGCTCTTCCTCGCCCTCGCCGCCTGCGCGCATCCCGCCGCGGCGCCGGCGCCGGCTGCGTCCCCGCTCGCCGCCGCCATCGATACGGTGGCCGGGCGATTTGCCGATCTCGGGATCGCCCCGGGATTCGGCGTCGTGGTGGTCCGGGACACGGAGATCATCTACCTCAAGGGCTTCGGCTACGCGGACGCGGACAAGCACGTCCCCGTCACCGCCGAGACGCGGTTCTACATCGCGTCGACGACGAAGTCGTTTACCGGTCTCGCCGCCGAGCTCCTGGCCGAGCGCGGCGTGTGGGACCTCGGGGCCCCGCTCAGCCGTTACCTGCCGGGACTCCGGCTCCGGGCGCCGCTCTATCCCGATTCGATTCCGATCCGGAGCCTCCTCACCCACACCCACGGCATCGGCGGCGGGCCGGTGGACACCCGGCTGGCCTTCACCGGGGAGTACGGGGGGGACGCCGAATTGGTCCGCCTCCTGGCCGAGCACCCGGCGGCCCCGGGCGGCCGCACGTACGCCTACGGCAACATCGGCTACAACGTCGCGGCGCTCGCGATGGACGCGGTGACCGGGCGGAGCTGGAAGGACGTGCTGCAGGACGAGATCTTCACGCCGCTCCGGATGACGCACACGACGGCGTACATGTCCCGCGTCCCGGCCGGCCGGCTCGCCGTGCCCTACCGCGCCACCCCCTCGGGGTTCGCCGTGGCCCACCAGGGCAAGGTTGACGCGACCATGCAGTCCGCCGGCGGGCTCGTCACGACCCTCGCCGACATGGGCACCTGGCTCGAGGCAAACCTCAACGGCGGGCACGTCGGCGGCCGCCAGGTGCTCCCGGCGACGGCGCTGCGGGAGGCGCACCGGCTGCTCGTCCCGGCCACCGGACGCAGCGCGTCGTGGAAGCAGGTGGGCTACGGTCTCGGCTGGCAGATCTCGCTGCTGGGCGAGGACACCCTGTTCGTGCACGGCGGCGGGTTCCAGGGGTACGCCACGCACATGTCGTTTCTCCCGCGCGCCCGCGCCGCCCTGTCGGTGATGGCGAACAATGCGGAGATCGGCGGCGGCGGGGTCGAGCTCCTGGCGGCCGCCATCTACGACGTGCTCCAGGGAAAGCCGGCGATCTCCCGGGATTCGATCGGCGTGCTGCGGTCGCGCATCCTCCAGGGGCGGGAGCGGATGGCGGCGGAGCTCGCCCGCCGCGCCGCGCGCCCGCAGGCGCTGCCGTATCCCCTCGCCGCGTATGTCGGCCGGTACCGGAATCCCTCGCTGGGTACGGTGCAGATCGTCGAGGCGGATGGGAAGCTGGAGGCGCGCTTTGGCGCGGCGTGGAGCGCCGTGGAGACGTACGACGCGTCGGCCAACCAGCTCCGGGTCGAGCCATTCGGCTCCGGCGAGGTGCTGACGGTGACCATGCAGGACGGCCGGGCGAGCACCCTGCGCATGGGGCCGCTCACCTTCACGCGGGTCGAGGAGTGATGTGCGCGGCCAGCGGCGGATGATCCCGCGCGCCCTCCTCCTCTGGCTCGCGCTCCTCGCCGGCGCCTTTGCCAATGGCGCCTTTCGCGAGATCCTGCTCGTGCCGCGGCTCGGCACGGCACGCGCGCACGTGGCGAGCACGGCGATCCTCGCGGCGATCGTCCTCCTCCTGGCGTACGGCGGGATCCGGTGGGTCGCGCCGGCCGGCGCGCGGCAGGCACTTGCGATCGGCGCCATGTGGGTCGCGCTGACGCTCGCCTTCGAGTTCCTTGCCGGCCACTACCTCTTCCACCGCCCATGGAGCGTGCTGCTCGAGGACTACGACCTCACCCGGGGGCGCGTCTGGATCGTCATCCCGCTCGTCACGCTGCTCGCGCCATGGCTGGCGTGGCGGCTCCGGAGCTAGCCCATCATGCGGCTGGTGCGTTACAACGTGGCGGCGAGCCTCGACGGCTTCATCGCCGATGCCAATGGCGCCTTCGACTGGATCCCCGACGATCCCGCCGTGGATTTCGCGGCGCTCTTCGCGAACGTGGACACGGTGCTGCTGGGGCGGCGAAGCTGGGAGCTGGTGGAAGGCGGGACGGAAACGCCGTGGACGCCCGGCACGCGAGTGTACGTCT
Source organism: Gemmatimonadales bacterium (assembly GCA_025935545.1). GTDB lineage: Bacteria > Gemmatimonadota > Gemmatimonadetes > Gemmatimonadales > GWC2-71-9 > JAICUF01. The sequence goes on along the minus strand of JAICVB010000050.1, from coordinate 8,370 downwards.
TCTCGCGCACGCTCGGGCAGGCGCCGCGCGAGGGCGTCCAGCTGGTGGCGGACGACGCCGCCGGAGTGGTGGCCCGGCTCCGCGCCGAGCCGGGCAGCGGGGACATCTGGCTGTTCGGCGGCGGTGAGCTGGCGGGCGCGCTCTTCGCCGCCGGCCAGGTGGACCGGGTCGAGGTGACCGTCGTCCCCGTCATGCTGGGCGCGGGCGTGCCCCTCGCCGCCGCGCTGCCACACCGCGTCACGCTGGACCTGCTCGGGACCCACCGGTACCCGAGCGGGATGGTGACGCTGGGCTATCGGGTGAGCCCGTTGCCCGCCCGCCCCTCTTGACACCACGCCGCGGCTGACCCACTCTCTCTTCCATCCACACTCTGGATGGAAGCATGCCGGCTCAGCTTTCCCTCGTCAAAGGCACCCTCGACGCGCTCGTGCTCAAGGCGCTCGCGTGGGCCCCGATGCACGGCTTCGAGATCATGACCTGGCTCGAGGAGCGCTCGGCCGGCGCGCTCGCCCTCGACGACAGCGGCCTCTACCAGGCGCTCTACCGGCTCGAGGGCCGCGGGCTGGTCGAGGCGGAGTGGGGCGTCACCGGCAATAATCGGCGCGCGCGATACTACCGGATCAGCGCGGCCGGCCGCGCGCACCTCCGGCGCGAGACCGCGCACTGGGTCCGCTACGCGGAGACCGTGACCGGCATCCTCACCGCGGCGCCGGCGGCGCGCTGAGCATCGCATGTTCGGCATGCTGACGCCGCGCGTCCGCCGCGCCTTCCGTCTCGCCGTTCGCCGGGCCGACTGGACCCGCGCCGACGTGGATGCCGAAGTGCGCTTTCACGTCGAGATGCGCACCGAGCAGCTCGTCGCCGCCGGCTGGTCCCGCGCCGACGCGGAGGCGGAGGCGCGCCGGCGCTTCGGGTCGTCGTGGGACAACGCCGTCAGGGCGCTGCATCGGTCGGGCGACGCCCGGGAGGAACGACTCGCCATGCGTGAACGGCTCGACGCCCTCTGGTACGACATCCGCTACGCCGCGCGATCGCTCCGGCACGCGCCACGCTTCGCCGCCGCCGCCGTGCTCACCCTGGGCCTGGGCCTCGGTGCCACGACGCTCATCTTCTCGCTCGTGGATCACGTCGTGCTCCGCCCCCTGCCCTACGGCGAGCCGGAACGGCTGGTCGTGGTGCGTGAGGTCGTGGGCGACATGCGCGCCTCCTATGCGAGCCTTCCCGCCAACGGCCGCCACTTCCTCGAGTTCCGCCGCGCCTGCCGCTCGTGCTCCGGCATGGCGGCCCTCCGACGTTCCGCCGTCACGCTGTCGGGCGAGGGCGACCCCCAGCGGCTCGGCGCCGCCCGCGTCTCTGCCGGTCTCTTCGAGGTCCTCGGGGTCCGTCCCGCGCTGGGCCGCACGTTCCGCGAGGACGAGGACCGGCCCGGCCACGCCGGCGTGGTCATGCTGAGCGACGGCTTCTGGCGGCGGCAGTTCGGCGGAGACCCCCGGGCCGTGGGCCGGACCATCACGATCAACGACGAGCCGGTGGCGATCATCGGGGTGCTGCCCCCCGCCGGCGGCCTCCCACCCGGAGACGCGCTCGGCGGCATGATCTCGCTCGCGCGGCAGATCGATATCTATCGCCCGCTCGCGATGTCGGAGCGCGAGGCCACCACCGCCGGCGAGTACGATTACGGCGTCATCGCGCGGCTCGCGCCCGGCGCGACACCGTCCCGCCTCGAGGGCGAGCTCGACGGCGTCGTCGCCTCCCTCGCGCCGCAGGACGGCACGAAGCCGGGCGCCGATCGCGTGCTCGTGCTCCCGCTGCAGGCGCAGGTCGTCGGGTCGGCCCGGGAACCGATGCTGCTGCTGCTCGCGGCGGTGGGGGCGGTCCTGCTCATCGTCTGCGTGAACCTCACCAACCTCTCGCTCGCCCGGAACGTCGGGCGCCAGCGCGAGTCGGCGGTCCGCGTGGCGCTCGGCGCGGGCTGGGGCCGGCTCGCGCGGCAGGCGCTCACCGAGAGCCTCGCGATCGCGGTGGCGGGCGGCGCGCTCGGCCTCCTCCTGGCGCAGCTCGGGCTCAGGAGTCTCCTGGCCTTCGCCCCCGTGACCCTGCCGCGCCTGGCCGAGGTGCGGCTGGACGGCCGGGTCTTCGCGGCGGCGGCGTGCCTCACGATTCTGATCGGGATCGTCATCGGCGTCGTGCCTGCCGCGCGCTCCGCCGGCGTGGATCCCGGCGAGGCGCTCAAGTCGGGGAGCCGTACCCTCGCCGGCGGGCGCTCCGCCGCGCGGTGGCGGTCGCTCTTCATCACCGCGCAGGTCGCGTGCAGCACGGTGCTGCTGGCGGCCGCCGGCCTCTTCCTCTCGAGCTTCATCCGGGTGCTCGGGGTGGACCGTGGGTTCAACGACACCGATCGAGTGCTGGCACTCGACGTCGCGCTCCCGGCCACCGGCTACGGCGATGCGGGACGCCTGGCCGGCTTCTACGAGCGTGTCGTGGCCGAGGTGGCCGCGGTGCCCGGCGTGGAGTCGGCGGCCGCCGCGAGCGCCCTGCCGCTCGAGGGAGAGACCTGGGTGAACGGCGTCGCCCGGTCGGAGGACGTGGGCTCGGGCGCCGAACCGCCGCCCGCCAATTACCGGTTCGTGACCCCCGGATACCTCCAGACGGTGGGAACGCCGCTCCGGCGCGGCCGTGAGTTCGATGCGGGCGACCGCGGGCGGCGCGTCGCCATCGTCTCCGAGCGTACCGCGCGCACCCTGTGGCCCGGTGAGGATCCGGTGGGGCGGAGCGCGTACACCGGAGAGAAGGGGCTCGTCGAGGTCGTCGGCGTCGCGGCCGACGTCCACACCTCGAGTCTCGAGCGGGAGGGCAGTCTGGTCGTCTACCTGCCGATGTGGGACAACCCGCAGTGGCAGGGCTCGGTGATCGCGCGAACGGCGGGCGAGCCCGCCGCGATGACCGCCGCGATCCGCGCCGCCATCCGCCGCGTGGATCCGGCGGTCCCGGTGCCCCGCGTGCGGACGATGGCGCAGGTCGTCTCGGCCGCGACCGCGGCCCGCCACTTCCAGCTCACCCTGCTCGCGGTGTTCGCGGCGATGGCGCTGGTGACCGCGAGCGTGGGCATCTACGGGGTGATCTCGCAGTCGCTCGCGAGTCGGACCGGTGAGATCGGGGTCCGCATGGCGCTCGGCGCGCAGCCCGGCGACGTGCACCGGATGGTGCTGCGCGAGGGGCTGACGCCGGTCGCGATCGGGCTCGCGATCGGCCTCCTGGCCGCGGTCGTGGCTGGGCGGGCCGCCGCGGGCCTCCTGTTCCAGGTGCGGCCAGGCGATCCCGCGACGCTCGCCGGCGTGACGGCGCTGCTCGGGCTCGTGGCGGTGGTCGCCTGCATCGTCCCGGCGCGGCGCGCGACCGCGAACGGCCTGGCCGTGATGCTGCGCGCCGACTAGAAGCCCGCCGGCGGGTTGGGCCGGTACACCTTGCTGGCAGCCGCGGGACACCGCACAACCGGATTGAAGTCGGCGAACATGCCTTCCGGGTTCTCCCGCCAGGCCCACACGTGCAGGTACCAGTACTGGAAGGTGTCCTCGCGCTTCAGCTGCTGCCCGAGAAACATTGGCCGGGTCGAGTCACGCGGCCAGAGGCGGTACGGAATGAAGAACTCGACACCGTTGAGACGGTAGTCGCCGCCGGGCAGCCGCTCGTAGAGCAGGAACTGCGGCCGCTCCACGGCGAGGTCGCGCGTGATGTAGGACCGGTTGATGTGATGGTATCCCATCGCGCCGTGGTGCTCGTGCACGATGCAGGCAGGGACCTCGGCCGCGTAGCCGGACCGGACCGCGGCGGCGACGTCATGGTACGGCCGCGTGGCCTCCCGCAGCGCCGTGATCGCGGCGGCTTGCGGAGGAGGTGCGGCCGGCCCGGCCGTCCTGCCGCCGCATGCCGCGACGCCCAGGATCGCGCCGGCCACGAGGGCCGCCCTCACGCGACGGGGCCCATGACGAACAGCGTATTGCCGAACGGATCGAGGAGATCGAAGGTGCGCGCTCCCCACGGCTCGTTCCTGGGAGGCCGGCGGATGGGCACGCGGTCCCGCCACTCGGTGTAGTACCGGTCCGCGCTCTCGACCTCGAGCGCGGCGCAGGCCTCGCGGCCGTGTCCCGCCATCGGGGCATCGAGCGTCAGGCAGATGGTCCCGCGGCGAAGGCCGAGGAGGCCGGTCTGGCCGTCCGTGGTCGCCTCGAAGCGAATCTCAAAGCCGAGGGCGTCCACGTAGAACGCGCGGGCGACGCGGAGATCATCGGCGGGGAGGACGGGGATCGCGCATTCCATGGGCGAATCTCCACTGACTGAGGCTGCTGGCGCGCTGAGAGGCGAGGAGGCGAGGAGGCGACGATGCTCCCTCGACGTGCTGGAGACGGCGCCGGGTGATCATGCTTCACACGACAGGTCGTCGCAGTGAGTACTGGTCGTGTCCTGACCGCGATCTCCCTGGCGCGGGACTCGATCCCCTCTCTATTCCCCGCCGACACGGAGTCCCGCACGCGCGCCACGAGGCGGTGCTCCCGCTGCCAGACGCTGACGACGACCGAGTCCCGACCGATCGCGGCACCCAGCTCGGCACCCAGGTCGGTCGGCTTGACCTGCGCGACCTCAGTGGACAGCGGCCGTGGCGCGCTCGCGCACGCGGCAAGGAGGGCCGCCCAGGCAGCGAATCTTGCTGTACGCATGGTCAATCCTCAGTCGTATGACGCATCAGGTACGCGACGGGGGCGGCAGTGGCAGCCGGCGGTGTCGCCTCGACGTCGAGCAACTACATCGTCTCGTTCAGCCGACGGCTGCACATGTGCCGATCGACCGGCCCGATGCGATGGCCGACGATGGTATCGGGCGGCGCCGGGGTGCCGCGCGCGATGCCGTTCCCGGTCGAGCGTGCGAGTCCCTCGAGGCGACCAGTGGCCCGGTCGATGCGGACGGAACCGATGTAGCCTCGGTCAACCCCGCGCGTGAACCAGAGGGCCGTGGCGGAGTCCGGGCCGACGGGCCGCCATCCACTCATGGCGCGGCCGATGGCCCCCGCATCCGACGGCACCGCCCGATGGCCAATGACCAGGTAGCACGCACCCGGCAGGTTCCCCTGGAGCCGCGACACCCGCTCGGCACGGCTCATGTGCGTGCCGGACCAGTCGGCCAGGGGGACCGTGTCGAGGACGATGAAGCCGTACGCGATGGCGGTGCGGGTGAGCTCCGAGGCCGCGCAATCGTGGCGGCAGAACCATACGGCATAGGTGCCGGGGACCGGGCCGGGGCTGCCCGCCCCATCGGGCGGCGGCATCAGCAGCGTCAGCGCCGGATGGCACGCGGCGGTCGTGGCAGTGACGAGGATGGAGACAAGGCAGCGTCGGAACATGATGGCTCCGCGGCTCGAGATGGGCGGGAGTTGCGTGGTGCCGAGGGAGGTTGGGGCAGCACCCACGAAATATCAAGGATGCTTTGACCGCGCGCCGGCCGGGCCGTATGTTGGCGAGAGCAGGCCTCTCCCGGAGGTCACCATGAACAGGATTCGCGCGCACCAGTCAGCTCTCCCCCTCCTCGCCGCCGCCGCGCTCGCCGCGCCCTCCGCCGCCCAGGTGAGATCCACGTCACCCGCCGGCGACTGGCCGGCGTACAACCGCACGCTCGCCGGCGACCGGTTCTCGCCGCTCACCGCCATCACCCGGAGCAACGCCGCCCGGCTCCGGCAGGTGTGCACCTTCACGCTGCCCGAGGTGACGTCGCTGCAGACCGGCCCGCTCGTCGTGAACGGCACGATGTACTTCACCACCGACACCATCTCGTACGCCATCAACGCGGCCACGTGCGCCCGGAAGTGGGTGCGCGTCCGTCACAGCGCGACCCCGGGCACGCTCGCGGTGAACCGCGGCTTCGCGTACCTCAACGGCCGGCTCTTCCGCGGCACCTCCGACGCGCACGTGCTCGCGATGGACGCGGCGGACGGCCACGTGCTCTGGGACCACGTAATCGACGAGAAGGCCCCCGGCGTCACCATCCCCATGGCGCCGATCGCGGCGAACGGGCTCGTCTTCGTGGGGAACGCCGGTGGCGACCAGGTCGGCGTCACCGGCCACGTCTATGCGCTCGATGCGAGGGACGGCCACGTCGCATGGAAGTTCGACGTCGTCCCCGACAGCGGACCCGCGCGCGCCACCTGGACCAACCCGAAGCTCCCCGTGTCCGGCGGCGCCTTCTGGACCTCGTTCACCCTCGACAGCGCCCGCGGGATCCTCTATGTCCCCGCGGGCAACCCGGCGCCCGATTTCGACATCGAGACCCGCACCGGCGACAACCTGTACAGCAACTCGGTGATCGCCCTCGACGCCGCCACCGGCCGCATGCTCGGCTGGAACCAGCTGGTAAAACGGGACGCGCACGACTGGGACGTGGACGCGCCGCCCATCCTCGTCACCACCCGGGCGGGCCGCGCGATCGTCGCGTCGGCCAACAAGAACGGGCTCCTGTCGGTGCTCGACCGCGCGGGCGTGTCGGCGCGCGGGGCGGCAGCGCCCGGCATGCCCGACACGATGCCGCTCCTCTGGGAGAAGCCGGTCACCACGCGCCTCAACGTGGACGTGCCGCTCTCGCGGGACTCCGCCGTGCGCTTCTGTCCCGGCATCGTGGGCGGCGTCGAGTGGAACGGGGCCGCCTGGCATCCGCGACTCAACATGCTGTATGTCGGCGCGGTGGACTGGTGCGTCCGGCTCAAGGTGGAACCGGAAGACGCACCGGTTCCGGAAATGGGGAAGACGTGGCTCGCCGCCGCGACGCCGCAGGCGGAGATGTTCGATTCGGCGAGCCGGGCGCGCGGGTGGATCACCGCCTTCGACGCGGACTCGGGCACCGTGAAGTGGAAGCACCAGACGCCGAAGCCGATTCTCGCGGCGGTGACGCCGACGGCGGGCGGACTCGTCTTCGCGGGCGACCTGGGCGGGATGCTCTACGCGTTGGATGCAGAGACGGGACAGGTGCTCTGGCAGGCGGCGACGGGTCAGTCCACCGGCGGCGGGATCATCACCTACCTCGCCGGCGGGAAGCAGCTCGTGGCCGTCGCGTCGGGGATGAAGTCGCCGGTGTGGCCGGGCGGGGCGGACCGGAGCCGGATCCTGGTCTTCGGGGTGCGGTGAGACGCGGGGCAGCCGTCGCGCTCCTGCTGGCCGCGTGCGCCGGCCCGCTCGAGCCGGCCGACCTCGCCGGCACGTGGGGCGGCGAGCACGCCGAGCTGGCGCTGGATGCCGCGGGCGCGGGAACGCTGCAGTACGACTGCGCGCACGGCACCATCGTCCCGCCGATTACCCTGGGCCGCAATGGCGCGCTCACCGCCACGGGCACTCACGTGCGCGAGCACGGCGGGCCGGTGCGGGTCGGCGAGGTGGAGGACAGCCATCCCGCCCGCTACGATGGCGCCGTGTACGGCGACCGCATCACGTTCACCGTGACGCTCAGCGACGACGGATCGGTCATCGGGCCGTTCACCGTCCACCGCGGCGAGCCGGCCCGCCTCTTCCGCTGCCTCTGACCGCTACTCGATCACCTTCCTGAGCAGCTCGAGCAATGCCGCCTTCGTGGCGGCGGGATCCTTGCTGTCCATCGTGACCTCGACGTACGCCGACTTCCCGTTCCCCACCACGGCGCCCGCGGCGTTGCCGCGCGCGGCCCACATGAGGCCCCGATCGCCGACGCCGGGCGATTCGGTCCTCGCCTGGCGGCCGTCCGCTTCCTCCTGTACTTCGCGCATGAGCTGGGCGCCGCTGCCGGCGCCGCCCAGGATCATGCTGGATTCGTAGGTCTCGTCATCTGTCGTGTACATGCAGCCGGTGCCCTGACCCGTGAACTTGACGGTGGTGCCGAGGGCGTGGGACACGACGGCGGCGTCGGGGCAGGCTTTCTGCGCGGGTGCAGTCGCACCGGCACTGGCCTTCTGCGCGGCGTCGGCCGATGCCGCGGGTCGCGCATCGCGCCCGCAGGCAAAGGCGAGCGAGCCGCCGATGGCCGGGAGGATCAGCAGGCTTTTCAGTTTCGGCATGGGACGGTTCCTCGTGGGAGACGTCCTCCGAATTGGCGCGCGGGAGTGCCGGCGTCAAGAGGGCCCGGATGGGAGCGTGGCCCGCCGAACTGCGTGCCGGGAGGCTACGGGGCGGGGCCCGGCCGAGGCGCACCCCGGCGGGCCTGCAGGTTCACGACGGTTTCGATGTGGTGTACGAGAACCGGGGAGCGATCCGGTCTTCCAGCTCCTCCACCGTCAGCTCGAGCGCGTCGCCGTCCCGGCCGGTCAGCGCCCGCACCTGCAGCTTCTGGGCGTCGGTCAGCTGCAGCCGGACGACCCGGTCG
>JAICVB010000006.1 GCA_025935545.1 Gemmatimonadales bacterium | reverse complement strand
GACCAGGCCGAGCGCGCGCTGGCGCAGGCGGACGACGCGGCGTTCTTCGCGCGGCTCGACGACACGTCCAACAGCCTGGCGGTGCTCGTCGCGCACATGGCGGGGAACGCGCTCTCGCGCTGGACCGATTTCCTGACGAGCGACGGCGAGAAGCCGGACCGGGACCGCGACGGCGAATTCGATCTCGACCCCTCGCTCACGCGGGACGACCTCATGCGGCGGTGGGAGGCCGGGTGGGGCGCCGTCTTCGCCGCCCTGGAGCCGCTCGCTCCTGCCGACCTCGCCCGGACGATCACCATCCGCGGCGAGCCGCATACCGTGCTGCAGGCGATCCTCCGCCAGACGCGGCACTACGCCTATCACGTGGGGCAGATCGTCCAGCTGGCCAGGCACTATCGCGGCGACGGGTGGCAGACGCTCAGCATCGCGCGGGGCAAGTCGCGCGAATACCGCGATGCCCTCCGGAGCTGAACCAAGGTGGACCCTGATCTACGACGGGGAGTGCGGAGTCTGCGGGAAACTGGCTGACGCCCTGAGGCGGCGGGACCGGCGCGCCGTGCTCGAAATCTTGCCTTCGTCCTCACCCGGCCTTGCCGGCCGCTTCCCCTGGGTCACGCCGGCCGACTATGCCGCGGCGATGCAGCTGGTCGGGCCTGACCGAGCGACGTGGAGCGGCGCGGATGCCGTGGAGCAGCTGCTGCGCCTCCTGCCGGCGGGATGGCTGGGCAGCTGGGTGTTCCGGCTGCCGGGCGGCCGCGCCGCCGCCCGTGCCGGCTATCGCTGGTTCGCGCGCCACCGGGGCCGGCTGGGCTGCGCGCTGCACGGGCGGCCTACGGCTGGAGCCCCTCCGGCACGCCGCCCGGATACTTCTCCTTGATCGCCTCGCGGATCCGCGTGATGCGGTTCTCGGGGTTCGGGTGCGTGCTGAAGAACTCCGGCTGACGCGCCCCGCTCGCGCTCTCCTCCAGGATCTGCATCAGCTTTTCCATCGACCGCGGATCGAAGCCCGCGTCGCTCATGAACTGGACGCCGAGGCGGTCGGCCTCGAGCTCGTCATTGCGGCCGAACTTCATGTTGACCAGCTGCCCGATCATCATCGCGACCGCCGCCGAGTTCCGGCTGCCGGGATTGTTGGGATCGTAGGTGGCGAGGACCGCCGCCCCGGTCAGCCCCTGCGTCAGCTGTGACTTGGCGATCTGCTCCGCCCCGTGCCGCGCGACGACATGGCCGATCTCGTGCCCGAGCACGCCGGCGAGCTCACCCTCCGTCTCGAGTCGCTTGAGCAGCCCGTCGGTGACGAACACTTGCCCGCCCGGAAGGGCGAAGGCGTTGATCGTCTCGGGATCGCTGAGGGCGTGGAACTGGTACTGGTAGGGGGTGGTGCCGGCGGCGGTGTGGCTCACGATGCGGTTGCCGACGCTGTCGACCAGCGCCTGGACGCGCGGGTCGGGATCGAGGCCTCCGAACTCCTGCGCCATCTCGGGCGCCGCCTGGAGACCCATCGCGATCTCCTGGTCGGGGGTGACGCCTCCGACGTGCTGCTTCTCCTTCGTGACCGGATTGATGACGCTGTTGCCGAAGTAGCCGAGCAACGAGATCACCGCGACGACCAGCGCGATCAGCAGGCGGCCACGACTCACGGGTCCTCCGGGGGTGACGGGTGGACGGCCGTGTACGCTATCGCCAACCCCGCGCGCCCGGCGGTGACCCGAGTCACGCCCCCCCTACAGCCGGAACCCTCCCACGGCGCCGGTCAGCTTGTCGGCCGCGTGGGCGAGGTGCCCCGCCGACGACGAGATCTCGGTCGTCGAGGCGTTGAGCTGCTCCGCCGCCGCCGCGATCTCCTGCGCCGCCGCCGCGTAGTCCTCGGTGCCGGCCGACACCTCCCGCATCCGTCCCGCGATCCCCTCGATCAGCCCGCGCACCTCATCCGCCGACGCCGAGATGCGGCGGGTCCACTGGTCGTTGTGCTCGGCATCCGACGCCACGTGCTGCAGGCCCTCGGCGGCCGAGTGTGCGGCGGCCCGCGCCGCCATGCCACCCTCGCCCAGGCGGAGCAGGCGCTCGCGCGCCGTCTGCACGCGGGCGAGGACCCCCTGGACGGTCTGGCTGGTGCTGGTCGCCGCCGCGGCCGCCTGGCTCGCGAGCTTCCGGACCTCCTCCGCCACGACGCTGAAGCCCTTGCCGTCCTCGCCGGCGCGCGCCGCCTCGATGGACGCGTTGAGGGCGAGCATGTGCGTCTGCTTGGCGATCGCCTTCGTCTGCGTGATGAACTTCTCGATCTCGCTCGAGGATGCCGCGAGCGCCTCGGCCTCCGCCGCGCCGCGCTCGACTTCCTCGGTGAGGCGCACGAGCTCGGCCGTGCTCGCGTCCAGCCGGTCCTTGTGCGACCGCGCCAGCCGCGCCAGCGCGGCGTTCCGCTCGGCTGCCTCCACCGCGCCGTTCGCGAGCTGCTCGGCGATGTCCAGGATGCGGGCCGCGTCCTCCGCGGCCGCGCGCACGATGAGCGCCTGCTGGCTCGCGCGCTCGGTCAGCTCACCGGTCGTGCCCGCCACTTCCTGCGTGGACGCCGTCATCTGCTGCGTGGAGGCCGCGATCTGCTGCGCCATGGCGGAGGCGTCGGCCGCGGCGCCCTGCATGGCCGAGGTGAGCGTCCGGAGCGCGTGGACCATGGCGGTGACGGACGTGACCAGCTGCCCGCCCTTCACGCTGGCGTCCGACTCCTCCGGAAGCGCGAGGTCGCCACGGGCCACCCGCGCGGCCACTGCCTCGGCGCTCAGGAGCGGGCCCAGCACCTGGCGGCCCAGCCAGGCCACCACGACCAGCTCCACGACGAGGCCGAGCGTGAGGAAGGCACCGGTGGCGATCAGCACCGCCCGGACCGGCGTCCCTCCGGCGGGCAGCCGTGTCGTGGTGTACCAGACGATCCCCGCCACGATGGCGGCGAGGACGACGACGACGCCGGCACCGGTCCGGTGCAGTGCGCGGGTGAGCTTCAGGTGGTCAGCGGCCATGAGTCCCGGAACCCGAGGGTGGACGGCGGCGGCTCGCACCCTGCGGGATGCCGTTGCGACCTGCCACGCGGCCGATCCCGCCGGGCGCGATCCCGGCAAGTCGAGCCTCCCGGGGTCAAGGAGCGTGCCGCGGGGCCGACCGGGCGCTTCCGCCGTGGCGACAGGTCACGGCACCGTCTAGATTTTGCGATTCCCGTCAACCGATGAGCAGAGCCGCGCGCGCGGCCCAGAGGCAGTGACCAGATGAGTGAGCCAACCCGGAGCCCGGTGAGTGCCGCGGCCGACGCCGACACCTACCGGCCCGACGTGATCGAGCCCAAGTGGCAGGCCCGCTGGGCCGAGCGCGGCACCAACGAGCCCGACCTCGAGCGGGCCGAGCGTCCCTACTACAACCTCATGATGTTCCCCTATCCCTCGGCCGAGGGACTGCACGTGGGGAACATGTTCGCCTTCACCGGCAGCGACGTCTACGGCCGGTTCAAGCGGCTCCAGGGCTACCAGGTCTTCGAGCCGATGGGGTTCGATGCGTTCGGCATCCACAGCGAGAACTTCGCGATCAAGGTGGGCACCCACCCGGCGAAGCTCATTCCGGCGAACATCGAGAACTTCCGCCGCCAGCTCAAGCGCATCGGGCTCATGGCCGACTGGCGCCATGAGCTCTCGACCACCGACCCGTCCTACTACAAGTGGACCCAGTGGCTCTTCCTCCAGCTCTACAAGGCGGGGAAGGCGTACAAGAAGTACGCGGCGGTCAACTGGTGCCCCGAGTGCAAGACGGTGCTCGCGAACGAGCAGGTGATCAACGGCTTCTGCGAGCGGCACCCGGGGACCCGTGTCGAGCAGCGCACCCTCGAGCAGTGGTTCTTCCGGATCACCGAGTACGCCGACCGGCTCCTCGCCGACCTCGACGACCGCGCCCGGATGGACTGGTCCGACACCACCGTCACCGCCCAGCGCAACTGGCTCGGACGGTCGGACGGGGCGGAGATCGAGTTTTCGCTGGAGCATGGGCAGGCCATCCGGGTCTTCACCACGCGGCCGGATACCATCTTCGGCGCGACGTTCATGGTGCTCGCGCCGGAGCATCCGCTCGTGGCCGATCTCACGAGCGTGGCCCAGCGCGAGGCGGTGGATGCCTATCGCGCGGCGGCGACCGCGAAGGACCTCGTGAGCCGGAAGATCGCCGAGCGGGAGAAGACCGGCGTCTTCACCGGCGCCTTTGCGCGGAACCCGGCGACCGGGCGGATGATCCCGGTCTGGATCGCCGACTACGTGCTCATGGAGTACGGCACCGGCGCCATCATGGCGGTGCCGGCGCACGACGAGCGCGACCTCGAGTTCGCCACGAAGTACGGCCTCGCCGTGGTGCCCGTGGTGGACGAGAACGGCCGGCTCATGGACTCGGGTGAGTTCAGCGGGCTCCCGGCGGAGACGGGAAAGGCGGCCGTGATCCGCTGGCTCGAGGCCAGCGGGGCGGGGAAGGGGGTCGTGCAGTACCGGCTCCACGACTGGTGCATCTCGCGCCAGCGGTACTGGGGGCCGCCCATTCCGATGATCTACTGCGACGATCACGGCGCGGTACCGGTGCCTGAAGCGGATCTCCCCGTGATCCTGCCGCCGATCGAGGACTTCCGTCCCGACGACAGCGGCGTGTCGCCGCTCGCGCGCCATGGCGAGTGGTACTACGTCCCCTGCCCGGTCTGCGGCCGCCAGGCCCGCCGCGAGACCGACGTCTCGGACACCTTCCTCGACTCGGCGTGGTACTACCTCCGCTATCCGAGCACCGGGTACGACGACCGGCCCTTCGACCAGGAGCTCACGCGGCGGTGGTGTCCCGTCGCCACCTACATCGGGGGGAATGAGCACGCGGTCCTCCACCTGCTCTATTCGCGCTTCATCGCGATGGTGCTCCACGACCTGGGCCTCGTCGGCTTCGACGAGCCGTTCACCCGGTTCCGCGCGCACGGCCTCATCGTGAAGGATGGGGCCAAGATGTCCAAGTCGCGCGGGAACGTGGTCGTGCCCGACGAGTACATCGCCCGGTGGGGCGCCGACACCTTCCGCACCTATCTCATGTTCCTCGGCCCCTTCCAGGAGGGCGGCGACTTCCGGGACGAGGGCATCGTCGGCCCGCGCCGCCTCCTCGACAAGGTCTGGGGCATCGTGGGCGACTGCGTGCGGGAGGACATGTGCGGCGGCGAGGTGCGGCACGACGTGACCGTGAAGTGGCACCAGACCATCAAGGGGGCCACCGAGGCGATCGAGGGGCTGCACTACAACACCGCGATCGCCGGGTACATGAAGCTCGTCAACGCCCTTCGCGACACCAACTGCTGCGACCGCCAGGTGGTGCAGGACCTCGTCATCATGCTCGCGCCCTTCGCCCCCCATTTCGCCGAGGAATGCTGGGAGCGGCTGGGCCACCGGACGTCGGTCTTCGATGAGCTGTGGCCCGAGTGGGACCCGGCGCTCGTGGTGGAGGACGACGTCGAGGTCGCGGTGCAGGTGAACGGGAAGACGCGTTCGCGGGTCACCGTGCCGCGCGATGCCGGCGAGGAGGAGGTCGTCGCCGCGGCGCTGGCCGACGAGACCACGGTGCGGTTCGTGGGAGGCAGGGAGGTACGGAAGCGGATCTACGTGCCCAACCGCCTCCTCAACCTGCTGGTCTAGGGCAGCTGCAGCGTGGTCAGAGGAGCCGGGTGAGCCAATCGCCGACGAAGTAGCCGATCGCCGCGACGCCCAGGCCGACGACGAACATGTCCATCCCGCTCCGCACCACCCCGCGGCCGGTGAAGAAGCTCCGCGCCGCGCCCACGGCGAAGTGCGACAGCATGGCGATCGCGAACGCGGTCCAGATCGCCCACGGGCCGTTGCTGAGCAGGAAGGGCGCCACCGGAATGAAGGCGCCGAGCGCGGTGGCGGTCCCGGTGATCCAGGCCTCCCGCATCGGCGTGCTGGTGGCCTCGCCGATCTTGAGCTCCTCGCGCACCTTCTCCGACAGCGCCCGCTCCGGATCGGCCATGACCTGCGTCGCGAGCGCCTCCGCCTGCGCCTCGGGAATCCCCTTGGCCTGGTAGATGAGGCTCAGCTCCTCGCGCTCGATCTCGGGCATCACCCGGATCTCTTCCCGCTCCATCGCGATCTCGTGCTCGAACACCTCGCGCTCGCTCTTGGCCGCGAGGTATCCCGATGCCCCCATGGAGAGCGCATCGGCGACCGCGCCGGCGAGCCCCGCCACGAGCACGGCGTGGCCGGTCCCGCCCAGGTGTCCCTGCGCGCCGATCATTCCCGCCACGAGTCCGAAGTTGGCGGTGAGCCCGTCGTTGAAGCCGTAGACCACGTTCCTGAGGAATCCGCCGGCGCCGGTGCGGTGCCACGGCTCGCTCGACCCTCCGCCCATGCTGGCGAGGGTCTCCGCGTGCTCCTTCGATTCCTTGGCGAGGGTCAGCGCGGTCGGACCGCTGGCCGCGTCGGGGGCCTCCCGGTAGAGGTCGAGGTAGCCCTTGACCTCCCGTCCCTCCTCCTCGAGCAGCATGGGGAGCAGGACCCCGCTGCCGACCCGGCGCGCGAGCCACGCGCGCGAGCGGGCGCCGAACGACGGCTCCGGAACCGGAGCCTCCCGGCCGTGCTCCAGCAGGAGGGTCCGCCACATCTCCACGTGTCGCTTCTCGACATCCGAGAGCTGGGCATACAGCCGCGCCTTCTTCGGATCCCGCTCGGCCTGCGACAGCTCGGCGTACAGGTACGCCGCGTCCGCCTCATCGGCCAGGTGGTGCAGCCAGACCTGGAAGTCGGGGACCGGGGGGGAGGGAGGCATGGCCCAATATAGGGGGTCGGGCCGCTGCAACCCTCCGGCCCCTCCCCGCATCTTTAGCGTACCATGACGCTCACCCGGACCCTGCCCATGGATCCCTATCTGGTCGCCAATGCCGACTCGGTGCTTGCCGGGGCCCGGCAGGGCGACGCGGCGGCGCTCGAGAAGCTGTTCCGGGCCTTCGAAAGCCCGGTCTACACCCTCGCCAGGCGGATCTGCCGCACCGCCGAAGACGCGGAGGACGTGCTCCAGGAAACCTTCTTCGAGGTCTGCCGGAGCATCGGGCGGTACCGGGGGGAGGGGAGCCTCTGGGGCTGGATCCGGAGCATCGCGGCCAGCAAGGCGCTGATGCGGCTCCGGCGGAACAAGTACCGGGACACCGACGAGCTGGACGACGCGATGGCCCCGTCCCGGCGCGAGGACACCGCCCTCCGCATGGACCTGGAGGCCGCCCTGGAGCGGCTGGGCGAGACGTCTCGCGCGGTGGTCTGGCTGCATGACGTCGAGGGCTACACCCACGAAGAAATCGCGGTGATGATGGGTCGGACGGTGAGCTTTTCGAAGTCGCAGCTGGCACGGGCGCATGTCCGCCTGCGCCGCTGGCTGGGAGAGGAGGTGCACGCATGAGCCATCTGAGCATGGAGGCGCTCCTGGCGCTCCGTGAGCCCGGCGTCGAGCCGGGAGACGTCGCCGCCCGGGAGCACGTGGACGGCTGCCCCGCGTGCCGCGCCGAGCTGGAGCGGCTGCACCAGCGGGCCGCCCGGCTCCGGGCACTGCCGGCGCTGCGTCCCTCCCGCGACCTCTGGCCGGCGGTACGGGTCCGGCAGCGCCTCGAGAGCCGGCGCTGGCAGCAGCGGTGGACCGGCGTCGCGGGGTTCCTGGCCGCCGCCTCGGTCGCCCTGGCGCTGTTCTGGGGTGACGTCGCGCGTCCCGAGCCGGCCGATGCTTCCGCGGAAATCGCCGCGGCCAGGGAGCGCTCGCAGGTGCTCGAATCGGCGCTGGAGGAGTACAACCCGGAGCTTCGCGTCATCGACGGCCGCACCGCCCGGGTCTCCCAGGCGCTGGAGGACCGCATCGCGGAGCTCGACCAGCAGCTCGAGGCGGCGCAGCTCCGGCAGGTGCAGCGGATGGAGGAGGAACAGCAGGAGGCACGGATGCTCCAGCTGTGGCGCGAGCGGGTGGGCCTGCTCAACGCGCTGGTGGACGTGCACGTGACCCGTGCCAGCAACGTGGGACTCTGAGTCCCCACAAGGAGATCGACGATGAACGCGCAGTCACTCTGCCCCGTCCTGCTCCTCCTCGCCGCGGCGCCGCTGGGCGCCCAGCAGGTCGAGCGTGCGCTCCCGCCCCGGACCCGGGTGCAGATCGAGCGGGAGGCCCAGCCCGAGCGGCTCATGAAGGTGCTGCTCGACCGCCGGCCGCGGCTCGGCGTCACGGTCAGCCTCAGGGCCGGCGACACCGACTCGATCGGCGCGCTGGTGCAGAGCGTCACCCCCGGCGGACCGGCCGCGAAGGCGGGGATCCGCACCGGCGACATCATCACCCGGCTGGACGGCACCACGCTGGTGGATCGCGACGCGAAGCGCGCCATGACCGATGACGACCAGTCGGGCCCCGGCCTCCGGCTGGTGGAGCTCGCGGCCCGCCTTTCGCCCGACGACACGATTTCGGTCGATCTCCGCCGCGGGAAGGAGCGCCGCACCGTCCGCCTGGTGACCGAGGGCGAGTCCGGCAGCACCTTCGCCTATACGGTCCCAGGGGAGATGTGGAAGCAGAGCATGGGAGACAGCGAGCGCACCCTGGTGCGCCGGTTCTCCGAGAAGGCCGCACGAGCCCCGTTCTACATGGGCGAGCTCGGGCCCGCCGGCGAGGGCCGGATGCGCGTCTTCTTCGGCTCCCCCCTCGGCGACCTCGAGCTGGCGCCGGTTAATGATGATCTCGGCAGCTACTTCGGGACCTCCGACGGCGTCCTCGTCATCAATGTGCCGAAGGATTCGAAGCTCAACCTGAAGAGCGGGGACGTCATCCTGAGCGTGGATGGGCGCAAGCCGTCGAGCCCGCCCCACCTCATGCGCATCCTCCAGAGCTACGACCAGGGCGAGACGGTGAAGCTCGAGGTCATGCGGAACCACCGGCGGGAGACGGTGACGGGCAAGCTGGAGTAGCACGCGGCGGGGACCAGATGGGCGGAAGGGCGGAAGGACGGCTCCGGATCGAGGCAACTCTCACTCGCGCCGGCCGGTCCTTCCGCCCTTCCTTTTTTGCCGTCCTTCCGTCTTTCCTCCTTTTCAAGTAACCTCTCCCCTATGCCTGCCGACCCCGCTCCCCGCTGGCAGCGTCGGCGCGAGGCCCGGCCGGCCGAACTGCTCGAGGCGGCTGCCGCCTGCTTCGGGGAGACCGGCTATCAGGCCACGCGCGTCGAGGAGATCGCCTCGCGCGCCGGTGTTACCGTCGGCACGGTCTACCGGTACTTTCCCAACAAGGAAGCACTGTTCGCCGCGGTGCTGGACGAGAGCCGGAAGGCACTCCCCAGCGGATGGGCGGTGGCGGAGCGCGATCCCGGCCGCCTCCTCCGCGAGACGATAGATCGCTGGTGGGGCTTTCTGGCGGAGCCGGCGCAGTCGGTTCTGCTGCGTGCCAGCCTCGCGCCCAGCGCCGAGACACCCGAAGCGGCGACGCTCTATGCGCGCGAGGTACGGAGCCGGCTCGAGCAGCAGCTGGGCGGCGTGATCCGTCTGGGCATGGCGGCAGGCGTCTTCCGGTCGGTGGATGTGGGCGGGGTGAGCCGATCGCTCGCCGACGCGCTTCTGGGCGGCGCCCTGACCCGCGCCGCCGCCCCCTCCGCGCCGGGCGACGACCCGGCCGGCTATCTCGCGATCCTCTTTTCGACGCTGGTGAATGGCATCGTGAACCGCGCGCCGCCCCCTGCGCCGGCCGAGCGCGCGGCGCCGGCGACCGGCCGAACGGAGCCCGGCGCGGCGGCGCGGGCCGAAAGCTGGTAGCCCAGCGCATGCAGAGAGCGTGATGACGGACGGGTCCGGCCGGGGTCTCCGGTGCCCTTGTGCGCCCCCTCACAGACCCCCCGGCGGGCGGTGACTATCGTGTCGCCACTCGCTGGCCCTGTCGGTTCACACTGGAGGATGCAATGAACATTCTGTGGACCCTGATCATCGGTCTGGTGGTGGGCGCGATCGCGAAGTTCCTCATGCCCGGCCGCGATCCGGGCGGGATTTTCATCACCATGCTCCTCGGCGTCGCCGGCGCCTTCATCGCCGGGTTCCTCGGCCGCGCGCTCGGCTGGTACAGCACGCCCGGCTCGGGACCGGGAATCATCGCCTCGATCATCGGCGCCATGATTCTCCTGTTCATCTACCGGCTCTTCGTCGGCCGGCGGGGCACCACGGTTCCCTGACCATCGCGGGATGGCAGTACGGGAGGGGCGGCCGGACGCACCGGCCGCCCCGCGTCGCGGGTAGACCCGGCGGCGCTAGGTTCCGGCGCAACCCCACTCCAGCACCGGAGCCGCGTGAAGACTCTGGCTTGCCTTGCCGGCGCCATGGCGCTCGTCCCGGCGCTCCGCGCCCAGCTGCCGTTCCACGAACCCCTCAACCCCACCAGCGCCATTCGCACGGCGCTCTACGCCCAGCCGTACCGCGCCTTCGATCCGCGCGGCGGATGGCAGCTGCGGCTGGGGCTGGCCTACGGCAACGCGATCGAGTCCGACACCCACGGAACCAGCTCCTACCTGCTCGACGCGGAGGCGCTCCGCGTGTCGTTCGGCGCGAGTCGGGACCTGGGCACCCGGGGCTTCGTGGCCCTCGAGACCGGCGTCACCGGCACCTATGCCGGATTCGCCGACGGCTTCTTCGTGTGGTATCACCGGGTGATCGGTTTCCGGCAGCCCGAGCGCACCGCCCGCCCGCGCAACGAGTTCGCGTGGCGGTTCATCCTCCCGGGCGTGGACGTGGAGCGACCCCCCGTCGCGCTGGCCCTGGCGGACACCCGCATGACCGTCGGAATCCGCCACGGCGAGTCGCTGCAGTCGGCGTTCTCGGTCACCCTGCCCACTGCCACGGGCGGGCTCGGGCGGGGAGTCCCGTCGGTCGCCCTGGTGCACACCGTCCACCAGGAGATTTCCTCTCGGCTCCAGTTCGAGGGAACCTTCGGCACCGGAGCGACTCCCCGGCATGGGGCGCTCGCACCCTGGCAGCGGACGCTCTTCGCCTCCGCATCCACCGGCGTCGCCATCCGGCTGTTCGGCGCGCAGTCGGTGTACGGCTCCTTCTTCTGGCATTCGCCGTACTACCGTGGCACGGACCTCCGCTCGCTCGACCGCCACGAGCTGACCGCCGACTTCGGCTGGCTCGCGCGCGGCGCGGACGGACGCGAATGGCACGTCGGGCTTACCGAGGACCTGGGCCCCGGGGATCCCGGCATCGACCTCATCCTGAGTGTGGGGCGGACCTTCTGATCAGGCGGTGGGCGTACCGAAGAGGAACTGCTCCATCTGGCCGAACAGGAACTCCTTCGAGCGCTCGTCGCGGAGGTTGAGGCCGTAGTGGTTGATCAGCTGCTGCTGGAGCTTGAGCCATTCCGCCCAGCAGACGTTGCAGATTTCCTCGTAGGCGCGGCGACCGAGCTCGTTGGGGAAGGGGCGGAAGGGCATCTGGCCGCGGGTCTCGCCGCAGCGCACGCAGGTGATGTTCGCCATGCGCAAAGATAGCCCGATCCGCCCCGGATTTGTGACGTACGCAACGGGGCGGATCGGCGGAGGGCGCTACACTGGTTCAGGGACGCAGGCGATGGGTCTGCCACTCGCCCCGGCGAAGGGCGCGGACGCCGCTTGCCGTCCCGAGACCGCACCCCAACCCGAACAGGATGGCCACGGACATGGTCACCAGCGGCAGGAGGGTGAGGGGCCACGCCAGCAGGAAGGCGGCTCCGCCGGCGATCAGGGGCGCCATGGGCGACTGGATCGCGTCGACGAACCGGAGGCGCCGGCGGACGAAGTTGCGCGAGATCAGGTAGCCGCCGACCCCGGCAATGAGGGATCCGGCCAGGGCGACGGTGGCGAAGAGGGCATCGAACATAGCAGGCCTCACGAGGGGCAAGGGGACGACGGTGCGTTACAGTACGAAACGTGGGCTTGGAAGATTCAGTTCCGGGTAGCGCACCAGGGTCGCCCGGCCCCGCGACAGGAAGGAGTGCACATGCCACGACATCCGACAGTGGAGGTGCCGAACATCGGGCCGATGGATCATGCCTGGGACCTCCTGGGCGAGTGGGACGCCGAGCTGGAGGCGCCGGACGGCGAGGCGGCGGTGCATGGGAAAGTGCTGTTCAACTCGTGGGCCGATGCCGAGCTGAACTGGGACCCGGTGGAGGCGGCCCTGGCCGGCATCCCGGCGAGCGTTCCCCTCGAGCGCGCGAGCGAGATCCACCTCACCGATGCGGGCGGGGGCGCGCTGCAATGGGTGCTGCACGCGCCCAGCTGCAACTGGTCGCTGCAGGCAACGCTGTGGCCGGGGTCGCTCCACCTGTTCGTGCACGACGTGGAGGACGACGAGGAGCAGCTGTACCGCGCCCACGCGACGCGCAGGGCCGAGTACTACTGGAGGAAGTACCCGCTGGAGGCGGCGTCCTGAGCCCCCGGCGCGGGCGCGGCGGTCACCAGCGGACCGCCGCGCTGCCCCAGAGAAATCCCGAGCCGAAGGCAGTGAGCACGACCAAGTCGCCCGGGCGGATGCGCCCGGCCCGGACGCACTCGTCCAGCGCGATGGGAATGGTCGCCGCGGTAGTGTTCCCGTAACGCTGGATGTTGTTGTACACCTGGGCGTCATCGAGCCCCAGGTTCCGCTGGACCATCTCCGAAATCCGCAGATTGGCCTGATGGGGAATGAGGAGCGACAGCTCCGTTGGCGCCGCCCCCGCCGCGGCCAGCGCCGCACGGACCGACTCCGGCATGCGCGCCACCGCGTGCCGGAAGACTTCCTTCCCGTCCATCGCCAGGAAGTGCCGACCCTCCCGGAGCTGTGACTCCGACACGCGCGGGTGATAGATCGACCCGGGCGCGTCCACCCACAGCTTTTCCGCGTGCGTCCCGTCCGAATGAAGATCGATCGCGAGGATGCCATGACCGGGGTCGTCACTCGGCCCCAGCACGGCGGCCCCGGCGCCGTCGGCAAAGATCACGGCGGTGTTCCGGCCCCGGGTCGTCACGTCCATCCCGGTGGACTGCACCTCGGCGCCGACCACGAGAACGTTGCGATACATCCCCGAGCGGATCCACGCATCGGCGACCGACAGGGCGTACACGAAGCCGCTGCACTGCGTCCGGATGTCGAGGGCCGGAATGGCGCCGGCGCCGAGCATGCGCTGAAGGAAGACCCCGTTGCCGGGGGCAAAATGGTCCGGCGTCGAGGTCGCGTAGACGATCGCATCCACCGCCGACGGCTCGAGCGACGCCATGGCGAGGGCCCGGCGGCTCGCCGCGAGCGCCAGGTCGGCCCCGGTTTCGCCCTCCTCGACCCAGCGCCGCTCCTCGATCCCGGTGCGGGTGCGGATCCACTCGTCGCTCGTCTCCATCCGTCCGCTCAGGTCGTCGTTGGTGACGACGCGGTCCGGCACCGCCATGCCGGTGCCGAGGAATCGGGCGCGGCTCACCACGACATCAGACGCCGCCGAGCCATGGGTAGCCCTGGTCCTCCCAGAAGCCGCCCGGCCGTTCACGGGTGAAGGTCATCGCGGTGAGGTATTTGGTGAGCTTGTAGCCGAGCTTGTTGGGTGAATAGAGGCGGACCGGCGCGCCGTGCTCCGGCATGAGCGGGCGGTCGTTGAAGGCGTACGCCAGGATCGTCTGCGGGTGCATGGCGCTCTTGAGGTCCCACCCGTTGTAATAGGGAACACCCTGCGCCGTGCGGTCGAAGGAATCGAAGCGGAGGTAGCGGGCCTCGCCGGTCGGCTCCGCGAGCGCCGCGACGGCGCGCACCGGTGCACCGGTCCACGTTGCGACGGTAGTCCATCCCTCGACGCAGTGATGCGGCACGGTGTACGTCACCCGCGGGAGGGCCTGCAGCATGGGAAGGGTGAGCCGCATCGGCTTCCGGGCGAGCCCGGCCACCGTCAGGGCCCACGCCGAGGGATCGTCGAGCAGCGGCGTCGAGTCGGCGACGTGATAGTTGGGCATCGCCGCGCTGCGCGCCGACACCGGCCATTCCGGCGCGAGGCGGCCGCCGGAGAGGAAGACGTGCTCGCCCACCCAGTCGTTGAACCGGCTGACGGCCGCGAGCCGTGGGCGCAGGAGATGCCCGCCGTCCCACGCGCAGCCGGCCGCCGCGGCGGATCCGGCCAGCAGGCCGAGCCTGAGGAAGTCGCGCCGGGTCACACCGCCGGGGTCACGCGCCATGGCTCGGAAACCTCCCGCGATACCAGCCGGTGATCATGCCGCGGAGCGACGCCGGATCCACCACCAGCACCAGCGTCACGTGCAGGATGGTGAAGCCCACGAAGAGCCAGACCGCGACGAAGTGCCAGTAGCGCGCAAGCTCATATCCCCCGAACAGCGCCGTGAGCCACCACAGCTGGACCGGCTTGTAGATCGCGAAGCCCGTGAGCAGGCTGAGCGCGCCCAGCGCGATGATGAACGTGTAGGCGCCCTTCTGCAGCGCGTTGTGCTTTCCCTGCGGTGGGTGGTCCCGCCTGAGGCGGAGGTAGTAGAGCTGCATCTGCGTCGCGCGCGGCAGGTCGCGCGGGCGGAAGACGAGCGTCCGCCACTCGCCGGAAAGGAGCATGTAGCCGACATACAGCAGTCCGCTCAGGAGGAAGACCCACGCGAGCGCGAAATGCCACTGCAGTCCGCCGGCGAGCCAGCCGCCCAGCCGCGACCAGCGCGGGAAGCTGTACATGTCGAACGGATTCGGGACGGGATAGACCTTGCCCTTCTGCCCGAAGTGCGGAAAGGCCTGGTAGATCTGGAGCCCGCTCGCGATGAGGCCGGTGAGCGCGATCGCATTCACCCAGTGGGTGACGCGCACGATCCAGTGATGGCGGTGGACGGGGGCCCGGGGTTCCGCGGCCGGCTCGGAAACGGGCTCGATCGCCGGTTCAGCCGGCGGAAGCGGGATGCCTTCGGAGACGGATTCCATGTCGGCTCCTGCGCGGAACACCACACTCTGGTCGGATGATGTAGCCTAGCCGGTACCGCCCCCGCCCGCCAGCACGGGCGATTTCATCCTATTCCACCGTCACCCCGGCCGCCATGCTGTCAAAGAGGGGCGCGAAGAGCGGCCGGAGTCGCATCGCGCCCCATGTGGATAGGTGATTATCGTCGGCGTAGAGGCTTCGCCCGCCGCCCGCCGCGGGGCAGAGCGTGCCGGTGCAGAGGATCGTGGCCGGATCGAGCAGGTGCACCGCGCGGGTGCCCCCGACCGCGCGGAGGATCCCCGCCACCGGCGCCTGCCGCCTCCGATGCTCCGCGAGCGGCCGCCCGGCCGCCGCGGCGTCGCCGCCCTGCTTGACGATTGTCGCGAGCCAGGTGGGCGGTTCGCGAGGCTGCGACGGCACCTGTTCCAGGATCCAGACTCGTGCGCCGGCGCCCTGCAGGGCATCCACGGTACGCTCGATCGCCGCGGCCATCACCTCGCGTGGCGGCGTAGCGTCGTCGCCCGCGGGATTCCGAAGCAGCGGCTCCGGCGGGGCCGGCCTCGTTTCCCATCCTTCGGTGTACACCGACCAGTAGGCCGCCAGGAGCACATCCCGGATGCGGAGCCGCGCGACCATCGCCACGGCGGAATCGGCGAGCCGCGCGCAGTCATCGTGGCGGTCGGCGCGGCGGACGCCCACCAGCGGCGCGCAGCCCGAGGCGCCGGTGAAGAGACCCGAGATGCCCCGCTCGCTCGCAAGCGCGCCCAGCACCGGCATGACGGCGTTGGCGTGGCTGTCGCCCCAGGCGAGGAAGGCCGGCCTCGTTTTCCCGTCCGGACCGAGGCGGCAGGGGGCGCGTCGGTCCATCAGCAGTACGCCCCGGTCGAAGCAGCGGTGGCGGTCAGGGTTGACGTCCCGCGCCCCCGCGAGGAAGGCGTTCACACCGGCGGGCTGCAGGAAGGCGAACCCGCGCGTCCGCCATCCCGCGATGCCCGCCAGCAGCAGGACGATGCCGGCGGCGACGGCGCCGGCCGCCAAGCGCCGGAAGCCCATCCGGGCGGGCCGCCGGCACGGCTCCTCCACGAAGCGCCAGGAGAAGGCCGAGACCGCGACGATGCCGGCCAGCAGGAGCGACAGCTCACCCGGGCCCGGCTCACGCGCCGCGAGCTGGCGGAAGAAGACGAGCACCGGCCAGTGCCAGAGGTAGAGCGAATAGGACATGCGTCCCGTCAGCACAGCCGGCGGAGCGGACAGGAGCGGCGCGGTCACCGGGTCGCCTTCCGTGTGCAGGCCGATGACGAGGGCCGCGCCCAGCGTCGGGAGGAGGGCGGCGACACCGGGGAAGGAAGTGGCCGGCGTGTAAACGACCGCCGCAGCGATGATCGCGGCGAGTCCGAGCGCGCTCCCGGCCGCGCGCAATGCCGGAGAGCGGACCGGCAGCGGCCGGCAGGCGAGGACGATTCCGACGAGCAGCTCCCACGCGCGCGTCACCGGCAGGTAGAAGCCGCTCTCGCGTGACCGCGGAGTGATGATGATGCACGCCGCCAGCGACAGGCCGAGGCACGCGAGGAAGACCGCCAGGCGCCGCCGCGGCAGGTACCGTGCGACCAGGAGGGCCGCCAGCGGGAAGACGAGGTAGAACTGCTCCTCGATCGCGAGTGACCAGGTGTGCAGGAGCGGCTTCGTGGCGGCGGCGGTGTCGAAGTAGCCCGATGACCGCCAGAAGTAGATGTTCGACGCGAAGAGGAGGGTGGCGACCAGGCTCTTGCAGAAGCGCCACAGATCGTTGGGGAGGAAGAGCACCAGCGCCGCGGCGGTGCACGCCGCCAGCAGGAAGCCAAGCGCCGGCGCGATGCGCCGTACGCGCCGCTCGTAGAAGTGCGCGAGGGAGAACCGCCCCTGGTCGAGCTGGCGGAAGATGATGGACGAAATGAGGAAGCCGGAGATGACGAAGAAGACGTCAACGCCGATGAAGCCGCCGTGGAAGCCGGGCACGCCGGCGTGGTAGCCGATGACGGTGATGACGGCGACGGCGCGGAGGCCATCGATATCGGGCCGGTAGTCCGCGCCGCCGTGGGTGACGCGACCCGGTGCCGGGCCGGCGGTCATGCGCCGGCCAGCAGCGCCCGGGCCGCCCGCCGGCCACTCTCGATGGCGCCGGGGACGGTGCCGTTCTCGCCGTCGGGCGCCGTGGCCTCGCCGGCGGCGGCGAGGGCGCCGGCAAGCGGCTGCCCGAGCGCCGCGAAGGCGTCGGCGCCTCCCACCAGCGCGTAGCTGTAGGCGCCGCGGCTCCACGGGTCGCCTGACCAGTCATGGTGGTGGAGGTCCACCAGCAGGCCACCGAGCCGCGTGCGCGGCACCCCGATGGCCGGCGCGAGCACGTCGAGCGCGGCCGCCGCGAGCTGCTGGCGGTCGAGCCCGAGGAGCGCGCGGGCCGATGGCCCGCCGGCCCATCCGGTGATCATCGGGGCCCGGATCGGCGCGGGGGTCCACCAGGTCGGGATCGGCGCGCCGGGAACGTGCAGGAAGCCGAGGTCGCGCGGCCACGGGACCTCGCGGAACTGCAGCACCAGCCGGACCACGTGTCCCATCGCCAGCAGACGGCCCGCCTCGCGCCACCCGGGTGGCTCCGGCTCGACGCGAATGCCGGAGGCAGCCTCCGGATCCTGCAGCACGCCGAGTGGCACGGCCACGATCGCGGCGCGCCCGGTGACGGTCTCCGGCGCCCCGCCCGCCGTCCCCGTGGCGTACACGGTCACCCGGCCGGGTCCCCACCGGAGCTCGCGCACCGCCATCCGGAGCCGCAGGTCGGCGAGCGCGCCTCCCAGCGGTTCGGCCAGTGCCGCCACCAGTGCGTCGTAGCCGCTGAGCAGGCGGGAGGCGCCGCTCGTGCCGCTGGCTTCGCCGCTCTCGGAGCGGCCCAGCGCGCGCACGCTCATCCGCGCGAGGTCGGCGGCGTGGAAGCCCTCGATGTACCGGGCCGCCCACTGCCCCGCCTTCGACCGCCGGTGCGGGTGCAGGGCGGCCTCGACCGGGCGATCGGCGCCGCCGGTATCGAGGCCGCCCAGGATCCGTCCGACCCGCGACCAGAAGGCGCCCACCGGCCGGAGCGCGCCGCGCTCGAAGACGTGGTGCTCCTCGCCTACGTCGCAGCTCGTGAGGCCGCTCGCCGCGACGAGGGAGCGCAGTGTCTCGGTCTCCCCATGCATGAACTCGGCGCCGAGCTCGATGGGGAGGGGCAGTGAGGGCACGCGGTGGGTGTGGATCCGGCCGCCGATCCGGTCGCGCGCCTCGAGGATGGTGACGCGCTCGCCGGCCCGGATGAGCTCGCTGGCGGCGGCGAGGCCGGCGACGCCGGCCCCGACGACGATCACGCCGCCGGCGTCACCGCTCATCGCCGGAAGAGGTAGGCGAGCTTGAGGAAGAAGCCGTCGACGCTGCGGGCAAGGTCGGAGAAGTTCGTCGCGCTCGGGCCCAGCAGGGTGCTGCCGTAGCCCAGGAAGGCGACCGTGCCGGGGGTGGGCTCGAACGACGCGAGCCAGTCGAGGCGGAGCCGTCCCGACTGCGTGGCGGCGAGCGGGGCGGTGCCGCTGAAGAGGGGCCGCCCGGTGGCGGGATCCAGCAGCGCCGCCTGACGCTGCGACTGGTACTCACCCACGAACCGGAAGAAGAGCGCCCGGTTGGGCTGATACTCGGCGCGGAGGCGGGGGATGATCGTCCGCGCGAACTCGCTCCCGTCGCGCTTCCGCGTGATGCGGGAGTAGGTGGTCGAGAGCCCGATGCGGAAGAGGTTCGTCGGCCGGAACTCGAGCCCGGAGGTGATGCGCGTCTCCCGCCCCTCGGATGCCTCGGGGAAGATGGCCGTCTCCGCGCGGCTCACCCGGACGTCGCCGTTGAAGTGGCGGAAGGTGGGCGACGTGAGCCGGAGCGACCCGCTGAACGCGTTGTCCAGCCGCGCCGGCGGGAGCCACGCGGTCCCGTCGTCGAAGGCGTAGCCGGCGTACGCCGACGGATCGAAGGTGACGAAGTTCCGGCCGAGGTTCGCGTCCACCAGCCAGCCGCCGCGGAATCGGGTGGTGGTGTTGATCATGTCGGTGCCCTCGACCGGCCCGGCCGACAGGAAGTCGCCGTAGCGCCAGATGCGCGTGGGTCCGAAGAAGGCGTTGAAGTTCTCCATGAACGCGCCGCGGCGGCCGTAGAAGGTCACCCGGTTGAAGCCGTGCACGCTCACGATGTCGTTGCGCGGCACGAAGCCCGAGCGCGTCTCGAAGCCGCGCCCGAGGGCGTTCACCTGGTAGTTGAACCCCCACCCGCGCCCCGTGCGGTCGAACTCCGCCTCCCACACCGGGGCGCTCCTGCTCCCGGCG
Organism: Gemmatimonadales bacterium; assembly: GCA_025935545.1. Lineage (GTDB taxonomy): Bacteria > Gemmatimonadota > Gemmatimonadetes > Gemmatimonadales > GWC2-71-9 > JAICUF01. The sequence continues at coordinate 11,626 of JAICVB010000006.1, read as the reverse complement.
TCGTCGCGGGTCCACGAGCCGCCCAGCTGTCCCTGCACGAAGTAGAGCTTCGCGAAGATGATGCGCGCGTCGCCGGCGAGGACGCGGTTGAAGTCGCCGTGCTGGATGCGGTCGGTGTAGGTGAGGCCCGCCGCGGAGGTGCCGCCGAGGTCGCGTCGCATCCGGGCGATGTTGAAGACCGCGTTCTCATCGCCCGCGTCGTCCACCGCGCCGAGGTAGGCGATGTTGAGCTTGCCGAACTTGCCAGTGAGCTTGGCGCCGGCCAGGGGATCGACGACCTGCCGGGTGTACACCAGCTGGTTGGGCGTGGAGAAGAGCTCGATTCCCTCGAGGAAGAAGGGGCGGCGCTCGGGCAGGAAGAGGGCGAAGCGCTCGTTGATGGTGACCAGGCCGGCGTCGGACTCGACCTGGCTGAAATCCGGATTCACCGTGGCGTCGAGCGCCATGTTGGTGAAGCCGAGCTTGAGGTTGACGCCGGCGCTCGGGTCCACGGCGTCGCGATCGAAGCGGCCCGTCGTCCCATCGAGCGCCCCGTTCGCCGCGGCGGTGACGAAGGGCTGGATCTCGGTCACCACGCCCCGGCGCAGGTCGTGGAGCCCCTCGAGGGTGCCCGACTGCGTGAGGAAGCTCGCGCTCGCCCGCCGCGCGTCGGTCCAGGTGTCCTCGTAGCCGGTGCGCTTCACATCGCGCACGATGTTGATCCCCCAGCGCTGCGCGCCGCCGCCCGGGAACCGGAGGCTCTTGAAGGGGATCCGGACCTCCACCACGTATCCCGAGTCGGTGATCATCCCCTTCGACTGGTAGATGAAGTCGGGATTCCGGTCGATGTTGCCGCCGCCCAGGTTGCCGGCGGCGGTGCCGGCTCCCTCGCTCCGCACGCCGTCGTCCTGCACGCCCAGCGGGTTCACGCCGAAGAAGAAGGCGCGCCGGCGGTCGTTGAAGGTGTCGAGGTAGATGGTGACGTTGTCGTCGTTCCCGATGTTGTCGCGATCGGAAACGCTGGCGCGGATGCCGCGGGGATCGCGGTCCCACGCGACGATGCCGAAGTGGATCGCCGTGGGACTGTACCAGACCAGCACCTCGGTCCGCTCCTCGGCGGGCCGGCCGTCGACGGGCTGGTACTGCGAGAAGCCGCCGAGCCGGGCGGCCTGGCTCCAGACCGGCTCATCGAGCCGGCCGTTCACCTCGATCTCGGCCTCGATGCGCGGGATGGTGACCGCGGGCGAGCCGCGCCCCGGGATCGGGGCGACGGCGGCCTGCAGCTGGAGGAGGAGCGTCGCGAGGGGGCCCATGGGCGCGGAAGATAACGCCGCCGGGCCGGCCCGCTATTCGTACCGGAGGGCGATGATCGGGTCGAGGCTCGCCGCGCGGCGCGCCGGCCAGATGCCGAAGAAGAGGCCGATGATCGCGCTGAAGGCAAAGGCGATCACGATCGACGTGGGCGACACCAGGACGTTCCAGTGCGCGAGCTTCGAGAGCAGGACGGCCGCGCCCGTGCCGAGGATGATGCCGATCACGCCGCCCGTGAGGCAGAGCACCAGCGCCTCGATCAGGAACTGGAGCATGATGTTGAGCCGCGTCGCGCCCAGCGCCTTCCGGACGCCGATCTCGCGGGTCCGCTCGGTCACGGACACAAGCATGATGTTCATGATGCCGATGCCGCCCACGATGAGGCTCACCGCCGCGATGCTCGCGAGCAGCGACGTGAACACCTGGGTGGCCTGCTGCTGCGTGGCCAGGAAGTCCTGCTGGTTCCGCACCTGGAAGTCGTTGTCCGCCCCGGGGCGGATCTTGTGCTCCTTCCGGAGCACCCGCTCGAGGTCCACCATCCCCTGCTCGACCGGCACGCCGTCGGCCACCTGCACCGAAAGCGAGCGGATCCGCTTGGTGCCGTAGATCCGGAACTGCGCGGTCTGGATCGGGATCAGGATCTGCTCGTCGGGATTCGAGAAGGACCCGGCCGAGCCCTTGGAGCTGAGCACGCCGATGATCTCGAAGGGCACCCCGCGGATCAGGATGGTCTGGTGGATCATGGCCGCGGGATTGCCGCCCAGCATCTCCGGCACGGACGAGCCGAGGACGGCGTAGCGCTGCCGCGCCTGGTCATCGCCGTCGGTGAACATGCGGCCGTACGTCATCGTGTAGTTGTGCATCGGCACGTACTGCGCCGTGGTGCCGAGCACGGTGGTGTTGATGTTCTGCGAGCCGAGCTGGACCTGCTGGTTGCCCTGCAGCTCCGGCACGACGGCCTTGAGGAGGTGGGCGTCGCGCCGGAGCGCCTCGTAGTCGTCGGTCGTGATCGCCGTGCGGTCGTTGAACGCGATCCCGCCGCGGAAGCCCTGGCCGGGGAAGACCGTCAGGATGTTGGCGCCGAGGGCCGCGATCCGGTCCTCGATCGCCTTCTGCGCGCCGGAGCCGAGCGCCACCATGGTGATGACGGCGCCGACACCAATGATGATGCCGAGCATGGTGAGGCCGGCCCGGAGCTTGTTGGCCCGGATCGACTGGAAGGCGACCGCGACCGTTTCCCCGACCAGCATCCGCTACCTCCCGCCGCCCGGACGCGCGGCGGCGCCGGTCCGCGGCGGCGTCGCGGTCTGCTGCTGCATGCCCGGCACGCCGCCGCCACCGGTCACGCGGTTGATCCGTTCCTTCATGTCCTGCTGCGACTGGATCAGGCTCGCGCTCGGCAGCACCAGGACCGAGTCGCCCTCCTTCAGCCCCGAGACGACCTCGCTGTAGTCGAGGTCCGTGAGCCCGGTCCGGATGTTCATCGGCGTGATCTCGGTGCCGCGCTTGGCGAACACGACGTAGGTGCCGCCGAAGTCGGCCGCGTTGTTGCGGCGGTTGCCGCGCACACCGCCCCGGCCTCCGCCGCCGCCCGCGCCCCGCATCCCCTGGAAGATCTTCCGCATGAGCGCCTGCTCCTCAGCGGTCGGCTGCTGGCCGCTCATCCGCTTCTGCATGATGGCCTGCACCTGCGCCGCGGTCACGCCCTGCGGCAGCGGGATGGTCATGCCGTTGGGCAGCGTCATGGTGTTGCCGCCCTTGGCCGCGGAATCGCCCGCGGTGGTGGCACCCATCGAGGCGCGGGTGGCCGAGTCGCCGGCGGGGGCCGCCGGCGGGGGCGGGGGCGGCGCGGCGGCGAGCTGCTTCTGCACCGCCTCGGGCGAGAGGCCGATGACCGCGGCCGCCGAGCCCACGTCCTGCATGGTCCGGAGCGCCGAGTTGGGGATGGCGAGCACGCTGTCGCGCTCGCCGATGTGGATCTGCACCTCGGTGTTCATGCCGGGGCGCAGGAGGCCGCCCTGGTTCCGGATGCGGATCCGGACCGGGAACATGGTGACGTTCTGCTGAACCGTCGCGAGCGGCTCGATCTTGAGCACGGTTCCCTCGAAGGGCCGGTTGGGGAAGGCATCCACCGTCACGGTGGCCGCCATGCCCGGCTGGATCTTCCCGATGTCGGTCTCGTCCACCAGCGCGTTGACCTGCACCAGGTTGAGGTCCGCCATCTTGAGGAGGACGGTGCCACCGCTCACGTTGCCGGTGGCCGACTGGATGAGCTGGCCGCGCTCGACGTCCTTCTCGATGATCGTGCCGTTGATGGGCGAGCGCACGTTGGCGTCGTTGGCCTGGATCTGCGCGTTCTCCACCGCGATCCGGCTCTTGGTCACGTCGGCGAGGGCGTTGGCGTAGGCGAGCTGCGCCGTCTCATGCTCCTGCTGGGTGATGGACTGCGACTTGTAGAGCTCGTCGGAGCGCACCTTCTGCGCCTTGGCGTTGGCCAGCGTCGCCTGGGCCACCGTGAGGTCGGCGCGTGCCTGCGCCAGGTTGTTGTTGGGGATGCGCGGATCGATCCGCACCAGGAGGTCGCCCTGCTTCACCTCCTGCCCGGTTTCGGCCAGCATCTGGAGGACCTCGCCCGAGGCCTTCGACTTCACCTCGACGGTGGTGTCGGGCTGGATGGCTCCGGCCGCCTGAGCCGACACGATGATGTCCCGGCGCTCGACCGGCACGGCCTGGTAGGCAACCTGGGGCTGCTCCTTCTTGCAGGCCGCGAGCGCGGCCGCCAGGGCCAGGGCGGTGGACAGACGAATGCGCGTCATCAGTTGTGCCTCTCCGTGAGGAAGTCCCGCTCGACCCGGCCGTCCTTGAGGTGGAACTGTCGAAGGGCGTGCGCGGCGATGTCGGGTTCATGGGTGACGAGGACGATGGTCTGCCCCTCGCCGTAGAGCGTCTCGAACAGGCTCATGATCTCGGTGCTGGTCGAGCTGTCGAGGTTGCCGGTCGGCTCGTCGGCCAGCAGGATGCTCGGCTGGTTCACCAGCGCGCGCGCGATGGCGACGCGCTGCCGCTGGCCGCCCGACAGCTCGTTGGGCCGGTGCGCCATGCGATTGCCCAGGCCGACGCGGTTGAGGGCGTCGCTCGCCATGTCCCGGCGCTCCTTGCTGCCGATGCCGGCGTACACCAGCGGGAGCTCCACGTTGTGGAGCGCGGTGGCGCGCGGCAGGAGGTTGAACGTCTGGAAGACGAAGCCGATCTCCTTGTTCCGGATCCGCGCGAGCTCGTCGTCGGAGAGCTCCGAGACCCGGTGGCCGTTGAGCCAGTACTCGCCGGCGGTCGGGCTGTCGAGGCAGCCGATCATGTTCATCAGCGTGCTCTTGCCGGAGCCCGACGGGCCCATGATGGCGACGTACTCGTTCTTCCGGATGGTGAGGTCCACGCCGCGAAGGGCGTGCACCACCTCGCCGCCCATGTCGTAGTCGCGCTGGAGGTTCCGGGTGACGATGACGGCATCGCGCGGCACGTCGGCCGGCAGCATGGCCATCCGCTCATCGGTGTTGTGGATCGCGGTCGTCATAGGCTCCGTCCCACCAGGGCTTCGATCTGGGCCTTGGCGCGCAGATAGTTGAACCGGGCGGACACGGCGTCCACCTCGGCCTGGCTCAGCGCCTCCTGCGAGGTCAGCACGTCCACGATCGTGGCCGCGCCCAGCCGGTAGCGCTCCTGGACCACGCGCAGGTCCTCGGTCGCCGCCGTGACGCTCACCTGGGCGATGTCGATGCCCGCGCGGGCCGCGTCGAGCGACGCCAGCTGGCCCGTGAGCGTGGTCTCGAGCGAGCGGCTCAGGTCGGCCGCATTCGCCTGGGCGATGTCGAGGTTCGCCTCCTGCGTCGCGATCTGCTGCTCCCGCGAGAAGCGGTTGAACAGGTTCCAGCTCAGCGACAGGTTGACCTGGCGCGAGTTGTAGAGGTGGTAGCTGGTGCTGTTGTTGCCGCTCCAGCCCGTGCTCGCGCCGAGCGAGAGGGTGGGCCAGTAGCCCGAGCGGGCCGAGCGGAGCGAGGCCTCCGCCGCGCGGCGGCTGGCCAGCGCCGCCTGCACCGACGGCGACTTCTCCGCCGCCTCCGCGCGCACCTGGGCGCTGTCCACGGTCACGACGTGATAGAGCGAGCTGTCCTCGGCCGCCTGCACGCGCCCGGTCTGGCCGACGGTGCGCGCCAGCGCCGCCTCGCTCGTGGCGAGCGCCGACTGCGCCTGCAGGAGCTGCAGCTGCGCGGTCCCCAGCGTCACCCGCGAGCGGAGCGAGTCCGACCGCGTGGCGGAGCCGGCCGCCAGCTTGCTGATCGAGATCTTGAGCTGCTCCTCGGCGCGCCGCACGCTGGCCTCGCGCACCGCGAGCAGCTGCCGCGCGGCGAGGGCGTCGAAGAAGGTGTTGGTGGTGGCCAGCCGCTGCTGGAACTTCGCGTCGGCCAGCGACGCGAGCGCCGCCTCGCTGGTGGCCCGCGCCGCCCCGATGTCGGCGCCGCGGCGGAAGCCGGTAAAGAGATCGACGTTGGCGCTCAGGTTCGTGTTGAGGCTGGTGCTGCTGGACCCGCCGGGCACCACCTCGTTGGTGTTGGGATTGAGCCGCGCGGGGCCGTCCGCGTGGAAGTTGCTGCCGGATGAGGAGAACGAGAGGTTGGGCAGGTAGGCCGCGCGCGTGGTCCGCACCCGGGCATCCGCCGTGATGACGTTCGCCTGGGCCGTGATCACGCGGGGCTGGGTCTCCTCCGCCAGCTTGATCGCATCGGCGAGCGTGACCGTCCGGACCGGCGCGGGGGCGGTCGTCTGCGCGTCCAGCGGCGGGGCGGCGGGGAAGGACGCGCCCGCCACCATCGCGGCCAGCAGAAGGCTACCGCGGCCCATGCGAACCTCCCTGGGCGCGGATCGAATCGGCCCGCTTGTTCATGTCGGCAAACTTTCGCTGTTGGTCCGGGGTAAGCTGCGAGCGAATCTCCGAACGCACGGTCACCCGCAAAGTTTCAAAGCGCGGACCCACCTCCTGCCAGAGGGAATCCATGCTGCGGCGGCGGCGCTCGAGGATCGCGGCGACGCTGTCGCGCTGGGCCGGCGTGAGATCGAGATGGTGCGCCAGGTGCTCCACGAAATCGCCGCGCGGATGGTCGCCGTGCGACCCGCCCCGCCGGAGGGCCCATGCGCCGGCGCCGGCCAGCGCGCCCGCCAGGAAGACGAGCGCGAGCAGCGCGGCGGCCCGGCCGCGGGACGCCATCACTGGCCGTCCACCCACGCGGCGAGCACGAGATCACTGCTCGACTCGCGCCCACCGGACAGCACCCGCGTCGGCGCTCCCGACGGCTGGATCGCGTCGGCCAGCGTGGGCGCCTCCGCGCGCTGGGTGGCGAGCCAGAGCCCGAGCCCGATCACGACCGACGCCGCGGCCACCAGTCCCGGCCGCGCCCAGCGCGCGAGCACCGTCCAGCTGCTGTCGGCCTCGGCCCCGAGCGCCGCGCGGATGCGCGCCGCGAAGGCCGCGTCGCCGCCCGCGTCCAGGTGCTCGCGCAAGAGCCGGCCGAGCGCGGCGTCGGGCGTCGCGTCGAACGGATCATGTCCCGTCATGGCACCTCCTCGAGAAACGGCGCCAGCTCCCTGCGGAGGGCGCGTCGTGCGTGAAACACATCGGAGCGGACCGTGCCTTCCGGTACGCCGAGCATGGCCGCGATCTCCGCGTGCGGATAGCCCTCGGCATCGAACATCGTGACGGCGAGCCGCTGGCGCTCCGGCAGCGTGGCGAGCGCCGCCTCGAGCCGGGCCCGAAGGAGGGTGCGCTCGGTTTCGCGGTCGGGTCCCGGGGTGCGGCTCGCCTGGCTCTCGGGGACCGCCTCGGTGCGACGGACCTGCCGGCGGCGGCGCAGGTCCCGGGCCGCATTGAGCACGATCCGGAGCAGCCAGGGCCGGAACGGCCGCTTGAGGTCGAAGCGGTCGAGCGCCCGCCAGGCCGACAGGAGGCCGTCCTGCACCGCATCGTCGGCATCGTCGGCGTCATGCAGGAAGAGCCGCGCCAGCCGGCGGGCGGCGGGGGCGTAGCGCTCGACCAGCCGCCCGAACGCCTCCGCGTCGCCGCCGGCCGCGAGCGCCGCCAGCTCGGCATCGGTCACGTCGGTCATACGCGGGGCAGGGACCGTGCGTTGGATACCGCCTCGGGCTTCTCGGCCCGGCGCCGGAACGCCTCGCGGGCCGCGCCCAGCGCGAGCCAGGCGCAGACGATCCCGAAGCCCAGCGCCGTGATCCGGGGCAGCAGCAGAAAGAGCGCCGCCAGGATCAGGAGGGCGATGCTGAGCGGCCCGAAGACCGACCGGCGGGCATTGCTGGCCAGGGTCCGGAGGGCCAGCACTGCCCGGTGGCGCACCTCGCGCCGTCCGCGGCGATAGACCACCGGCGCCGCCGGCTCCAGGTGGGTGAGGGCGCTCGGAAGCCGCTGGCTGATCCGTCGTGGTCCCCGAAGCTGCCGGCGAGAAACCTCCCGGCTCCGGGCGATGTCCAGCCGGAACTGCCGCTCCAGCGCCTCGGCGAGCGCGGGGTCCTCCACCAGGACGTCCAGCTCGTAGTTGCCGAGGAGACTCGAGGCGTTGAGGTTGCTCGAGCCCACCCGTCCCCAGCGGCCATCCACGCTGATGGTCTTGGCGTGCAGCATCGGCCCGTCCCACTCGAAGATGCGCACGCCGCTCCGGAGCAGGTCCCGGTAGCCGATCCGCGTGAGGTTCCGGATGAACGGGATGTCGCTGGAGCCGGGCACCAGGAGCCGGACGTCCACGCCGTCCTCGGCCGCGTCGCGGAGCGCCTGAAAGAGGCGGGGCGGCGCCACCAGGTACGCGTCGGTGATCCAGAGCCGCTCGACGCTGCCGGCGGCGAGGAGCTCGATCACGCGGTAGACCCGCTCGCGCCCCGGCTCTCCCGCGACGACGCGCACCTCCGCGCCCCCCACCGCGGGCGCCTGGCCGACGGCGTGCTCCGGCGGGATCGTGCCGCCCGCGATCACCCAGGTCACCGCAAAGGCCTGATCGAGGGCGGCGGCCGCGGGGCCTTCCACGAGCATCGCCGTGTCGCGCCACGGCTGCCGGTCGGGTGCCTCGCCGCCGGTCCACTCGCAGCCGATGCAGAGCCCGCCCATCACGGCGCGTGCGCCGTCCGCCGCGACCAGCTTCCGGTGATTCCGCGAGAGCATGGAGAGGATGTCGAAGATGACGGGCGGGTGGAAGCCGCGCACCTCGACGCCGGCGGACCGGAGGAACCGCCACAGCTTGCGTGAGGTACCCACCGATCCGAACCAGTCGTACAGCACCCGCACGGCGACGCCTTCCCGCGCGCGCGCGGCCAGCGCCTCGGCGAAGCGCCACCCCTCCTCGTCGCTCCGGATGATGTAGTTCTCGAAGTGGATCCAGCGGCGGGCGCCGGCGATCACGTCGAGCATCGCCGTGTAGGCGTCGGGGCCGTCGATCAGGAGCCGCACACGGTTGCCCGGGATGGGCCGTCCGCCCCCGGCGCGGTTGATCGCGCACTCGAGGGGCTGGTGGCTGAGATCCGGGGCGGCGTCGGTCACGCGGAGCCGAGGCCCAGGGTGCGCTCGTGGGGGCGAAGGGCGGCGAGGACGAAGGCAATGTGCTCGTCGAGCGGGACGCCGAGCTCCTCGGCGCCCCGGATCACGTCGTCGCGGCGCACGCCGCGGGCGAACCCCATGTCCTTGAGCTTCTTCCGGACGCTCGCGACTTCGAGATCGGCGAGACTTCGCGACGGCCGCACCAGGGCGCAGGCCACGAGGAATCCCGCCAGCTCGTCCACGGCGAAGAGGGCACGGGCCATCGGCGTCTCTCGAGGCACGCCGCAGTAGGTGGCGTGGCCCAGGATGGCCCGCTGGGCCTCCTCCGGCAGCCCCTCCCGCGCCAGGATCCGGACTCCCTCGGCCGGGTGCTCTTCGGTGGGCGAGTGGGCGTCGTTGGGAAAGCGCTCGTAGTCGAAATCGTGGAGGAGGCCCACCACGCCCCATGCCTCGGGGTCCGCGCCGGCGCGCTCGGCCATCGCGCGCATCGCGATCTCCACGGCGTACATGTGCTTCCGCAGCGCATCGGAGGCGGTGTACTCGTGCATCAGGGCCAGCGCACGGTCTCGGGAAATCGTCACGGTCGCTCCGGAGCGGGTGTCCTCCAATCTACTCCCCCGAAAACGACGGGGCGACGCATCGCGTCGCCCCGGTTATTGCGTGACAGGTGACGAGCGCGTCAGGGTCCCGCGAACGGGATCGAGGTGCCATATGTGCGGTTGACCGCGGCGATGAGCGAGTCGGCGATGAGCCGGTGCGCGGCGGTGCTCGGGTGCACCCCGTCGAGCGAGAAGAGGGGGCCGAAGCCGACCGACTGCCCCGCGGCCGCCGGCAGCGCGGGGAACTGCGGAATCAGCCCCTGCGCGCGGTAGGCGAGCAGGATGGCCGTGATATCCACGTACGCCCAGCCGCGCTCGGCCGCCTGTGCCTGGATGAAAGCGTTGTATTCCGCGACCGCCGACTGCAGTGTCGCGCGCTCGGCGGGTGTCACGACGTCGGCATCGACCGCGCAGTCGATGCTCGTGGGCAATCCCTGCGCCGCCTGGAGGATCCGCGCGACGCCCACGGTCCAGGGAATCAGCGTGCCGTCGCCCTGACCGCCCAGCGCCTGGGGGGCGCAGTCCGGGTCCACGCTGAACACGGCCGGGAAGGCCGCCTGGGGCACACCGGGGCAGACGCCGTTCCTGAGGCAGAAGTAGAGCGCACCGGTCGAGACGTACGGGATCGACGTCACGTCGGCGACGCCGAGCAGCGCGCCCTTCGCGGTGGGATTGGTGGCCATGATGCTGTCGAGGACCCTGGTGTACGCGGCCTCGAAGTCGGCGGTGGGCGTGACCAGCGCCGGGTCACCCGGATTGGCCGCGTTGGTGAGCGCGCCGAGCACATCGTTGTTGCCCAGCCAGACGGTGACGAACGTCGGATCGGCGTCCTCCATCGCCGCCACCTGGCTCCGGCCGCCCAGAATGAAAGTGGTGAGGGCGTTGGGTGCCGCCCCGGGAGCCGTATTGCTGAACGCATCAATGACGTTGGCGCCCGGCACGGCGACGTTGCTCAGGAAGGGATTGCGGTCCTGTACCCGCAGCGCGCAGGGTGCGGTGGGCGGCTGATCGCCGACGCGGGCCTGCGTCACGTTGTTGGCGAGCGGCGCCGGGCAGCCGGGCATGGCCAGCGCGGCATGGAAGTACGGCGCGTGGGCCTGGCGGGCGAAGACGGCCGCGTAGGAGCGCACCTGCGTGCTGTCGTTGATGCCGCCTGACTGATAGCCGGCGGTGATGCTGTTGCCCATGGCGACGTAGCGCTCCAGGAGCCCGCCGCTGGTCGAGAGATCGGGCGCGGCGAGCCGCTCGTCGCTCCGGCACGCGACCATGAGCGGCGCCAGGGCGAGGAGGACGATTGCGATGCGGGATGTCATGTGGCCTCCCGTCAGAACGCGAGCGCGAGGGACGCGCCGACGAGGTGGGCGTGGAAGGTGTACAGGCCGTTGTTGAGGCTCGCCGTGGGATCGGCGGCTCCGCCATCGATGGTCCGGCCGCGGCGGTCGGCCTGCGCGATGTACTGGTACGCGAGGTCGACGCGGAGGTTCCGCATGAGGCCGAGCCCGAGGCCCGCGGTGACGGAGTTGCGCGGGCCCTCCGGCAGGTTGGGCGTCACCGTCTCCGGAGGCGCCGCGGCGCCGTGGGTGTAGAAGCCCGCCCGCAGCGTCGCCGAGCGGCTCAGTTCGTATTCGCCGCCGAAGCGGTAACCGTATGACTTGCCGTAGCCCTCGCGGAGCACATGCTGGCCCAGCCGCTCGAATTCGAGCTGCAGCCGGTCGAAGACCGACCAGTTGGTGTACTGGAAGTCGAAGAGCACGCGCGCCCTTGCCACGGGCTGCCAGGCGAGCCCCAGCACCAGCTGCTCGGGGAAGCGCAGGTAGGTGGCCCCGCTCTGGCCGGAGAGGGGCCCCCCGGCGGCGAACTGCGGGCTCAGCAGCAGGTCGATCGGCAGGGGGGCCGTGCTGCCCATCGAGGCGGACACGGGGTTGTTGGCCGGTAGCACGATGCCGGTCAGGATCTGGCTGATCTCCGCCGTGGCCCCGCGGATGGTGACCAGCTGGCGCGCGAGGTAGCGTGCGCCGACGGTGACGCCGCCGATGGGCCCCACCTGCATGCCCACGTGGTAGCCGACGCCGTTGCCGCTCCCGTGCAGGTTCACGTCGGCGAACTCGGTGCCGTAGGGAATCCCGAGGTTGCCGAAGGTGATGGACGGCGG
>JAICVB010000135.1 GCA_025935545.1 Gemmatimonadales bacterium | reverse complement strand
GACTACCTGGAGATGGCCGGTCGCCTGGTGCGGCTCAAGGCGCAGATGCTGCTGCCGCGCCGCTCCGAGGAGGACGGCTGGGAGGATCCGCGCGCCGAGCTGGTGCGCCGGCTGCTCGAATACCAGCAGATCCGTGAGATCGCGATCTGGATGGGACGCTCCGCGGAGCGGAGATCGGAGCGCTTCGCGCGGGGCTATCTGCCGCCACCGCCGGTGCTTCCACCACCTCCCCTCACGCTGGACATCATGGACCTGCTCCAGGCCGTGGAGCGGGTGATCGCGGCGATCCCGTCGCCCGTGCTTCACAAGGTCGTGGCGCGACCGCTCGATGTCGAAGGGGCCACCCGCCGCATCGAGGCCCTGCTCGAGGACCGGGGCGAGATCGGCTGGCTGGAGGCGCTGGGGCCCCGGCCGACCATCGTCGATCTCCTGTCCACGCTCCTCGCCATCCTCGAGCTCGCCAAGCGGGGCGCGCTCCACATCTCTCAGCCGGCGCCGTTCTCGCCGATGGTCATTGCCCGTGACGCCACTCGCCCAGCTGCTTGAGGCCGCGCTGTTCTCGGCCGCCCGCCCCCTGACCGCGGAGGAACTCGGCACGCTCGACGCCGAGGCCTCCCTCGCCGACGTGCGCATGGCGCTCGAGCAGATCCGCGAGCACTACGACTTCGACCAGCACGGCATCGAGCTGGTGGAGCTCGCCGGCGGCTTCCAGATCCTGACGCGGCCGGTGCATGCCGCCGCCATCGAGCGCGCGCAGTTCTCGGTGCGCGCCCCGCGGCTCACCGCCGCCACGCTGGAGACGCTGGCCGTGATCGCCTACCGGCAGCCGGTCGGCCGGGCGGAGATCGAGGAGATCCGCGGCGTCTCGGCGGGCGGGGTGCTCCGCTCGCTGCAGGAGCGCGGGCTCATCGAGGTGGTCGGCCGCTCGGAGGGGATGGGGCGGCCGCTCCTCTACGGCACGACGCCGCTCTTCCTGGAGCTGCTGGGCCTCCGCGACCTGACCGACCTGCCGCGGGCCGAGGAGCTCACCATCGCGCTCCAGCCGCACCAGGCGACCGGCGATACCGAGGGCGCCGAAGTGGCGGTCGCGGCCGAGTCGTGAGCGAAATGCGGCTGCAGCGCGCGCTCGCCCGGGCGGGCGTGGCGTCGCGGCGCGCGGCGGAAGAGCTGATTGAGGCAGGCAAGGTCCGGGTGGACGGCAAGGTCGCCGCCCTCGGCAGCAAGGTGGACCCGGACCGGCAGCGGATCACCGTGAGCGGGAAGGCGGTCCACGTTGCCGAGCGCCGCTGGCTCGCCTTCCACAAGCCGCTCGGCGTAGTGACCACCGCGAGCGACGAGGAGGGCCGGCGCACGGTGTTCGACTTCGTGCCCGATGCCCGCGGGCTGACCTACGTCGGCCGGCTCGACGTGATGACGACGGGCCTCCTCCTCCTCACCACGGACGGCGACGCGGTGCATCGCCTCACCCATCCGCGGTACCACGTCCCGCGCCGCTACACCGCGCTGGTGCACGGTCGGTCCACGGCGGAGGTCGCCGCCGCGGTGCGGCAGCGCGTCGTGGTGGACGGCCGCGCGGTGGAACCCGCCGAGGTGCGGGTGCGTCCGGGCAAGGAGGGTCGCAGCATCATCGACCTCACCCTCCAGGAGGGCCGGAACCGCGTGGTGCGCCGCTGGTGCGAGGCGCTCGGCCTCAAGGTGGACCGCCTGGCGCGGCTGTCCTACGGCCCCGTCCGTCTCGGCGACCTGCCACCGGGTCGCTTCCGGCCGCTCACGCCGGCGGAGGAGCGCGCCCTCTATCGCGCCATCGGGCTCGGGCGCGACCGTGACTGAATCCCCCTGGAGGTGCTGATGGCGGACGGAACCGTCGCCGCGGAAACGGTGGACGTGGCACTCCTGCAGCGCGTGGTGCAGGAGGTCTCGCGGCGGATCGTGGGCCAGGACATGATGGTGGAGCGCCTGCTGATCGGCATGCTCACCGGCGGCCACATCCTCCTCGAGGGCGTGCCCGGCCTCGCCAAGACGCTGGCCGTCCGCACCCTGGCGGAGATCATCCACGCATCCTTCTCCCGCATCCAGTTCACGCCCGACCTGCTGCCGGCGGACGTGATCGGGACGATGGTCTTCGACCAGAAGAGCCAGGACTTCTACGTGAAGAAGGGCCCGCTCTTCGCGCACATCATCCTGGCCGACGAGATCAACCGGGCGCCGGCCAAGGTGCAGGCGGCACTGCTCGAGGCGATGCAGGAGAAACAGGTGACCATCGGCGGCACCACCTTCGCCCTCGAGGAGCCGTTCCTGGTCCTGGCCACGCAGAATCCGATCGAGAACGAGGGCACCTACCCGCTGCCCGAGGCGCAGCTCGACCGCTTCATGCTCAAGGTCCGGGTCGGCTACCCGACGCGCGACGAGGAGAAGGAGGTGCTGCTCCGGATGAGCAGCGGGCACGAGATCCGGGTGGAGCGGCTCCTCACCCCGGCCACGATCCTCGCCGCGCGCCAGGTGATCGCCGACCTGTACATGGACCAGAAAGTCGTGGACTACATCGTGGACCTGGTGCGCGCCACGCGCGATCCCGGCAGCGTGGGCCTCGCCGACCTCAAGCCGCTCATCGCCTTCGGCGGCTCGCCGCGCGCGTCGCTCTCCCTGGCGCAGGCGGCCCGGGCGCACGCCTTCCTCCGGGGCCGCAGCTACGTCGTGCCCGAGGACGTCCGGGCGCTCGCGCCGGACGTGCTTCGCCATCGCGTCGTCCTCACCTTCGAGGCGGAAGCGGAGAACGTGACCACCGACGACGTGGTGACGCGCGTGCTGGAGGCCGTCCGGGTCCCATGACCGTCCTGGGCACATCCCCCGTCTCGGCGGACGTGCTGGAGCAGGTCAAGGGGATCGAGCTCCGGACCCGCGGCCTGGTTACGTCGCTCTTCGCCGGCGAGTACCGTTCCGTCTTCCGGGGGCAGGGGATGGAGTTCGCCGAAGTGCGCGCCTACGAGCCGGGCGACGACTTCCGCGCCATCGACTGGAACGTCTCCGCCCGCCTCGCGAGTCCCTACGTCAAGACCTTCACCGAAGAGCGCGAGCTCACGCTGATGCTCGTGGTGGACCAGTCGGGCTCGACCCGCTTCGGCGAGCCGGTGAGCAAGGGCGCGCTCGCGATCGAGGTGGGCGCGGTGCTCGCCCTGGCGGCCGCCCACCATAACGACCGCGTCGGTGCGCTCCTCTTTGCCGACGAAGTGGAGCGCGTGATCCCGCCCGCCAAGGGCCGGCGCCACGCGCTACGGGTCATCCGCGACCTCGTCGCCTTCGCGCCGGCCGGGCGGCGCACCAACCTGGGTGCCAGCCTTTCGTACGCGAGCCGCCTCCTCCGCCACCGCGCCATCGTCGCCGTGCTGTCCGATTTCCTGGCGGAGGGCTGGGAGAAGCCGCTTCGCCGGCTCGCGGCGCGGCACGAGGTTGTGGCGATCGTGATCGAGGATCCGCGCGAGCTCGAGCTGCCCGAATCGGGCTGGATCGAGATGGCGGATGCCGAGACGGGCCGCCGGGTGCTGGTGGACACCGGCAGCCGCGAGGTGCGGGAACGGGTCCGGGCACTGGCCGAGCGGCGGCGGGCGGAGCGGGCGCGGCTCCTGGGCGCCGCGGGGGTGGATCAGATCCTGCTCCGCACCGATGCGAGCTACGCCCTGCCGCTCCGGCACGCCTTCGCGCTCCGCGCCCGCCGGCTCCGGCGCGGATGACGGCGCTCCTCGTCCTCCTTCTCCTGCAGGCGCGCCAGCCCACGGTGGGCGACACCATCTGGGCGGTGCGCCGGGTCGCGGTGCCCGCCGGCCGCAGCGTCCGCGCCGCCCCGTGGGAGCTGACGGGAGACGTCGAGCTTCTGGGCCGGCCGCGCATCGTGACCAGCGGCACCACGGCGGAGGTCGGCTATCCCCTCGTGGCCTGGACGCCTGGCAGCCACACCGTGTCGGTTCCGGGTCCCCTCGTCCTCGCGCCCGACGGCAGCGTGGATTCGCTTCCCGCGGCCGACACCACCTTCAGCGTGGCGAGCGTGCTGCCCGCGAGCGCCGCCGACACGTCGCTTCGCCCGCAGCCGCAGGCCGGGATCGTCCATCGGCGGACCGTCACGTGGGGGCCCGCGCTCGCGCTCGCCGGTCTCGCGCTCATCCTCCTCGCACCCCGGCACTGGTGGTGGCGCCGCCGCGGCCGGCGCGTCCCGCTGCCGGAGGCCGCGGCCCCGCCGCCGCTGCCGCTCGCGCGCTGGGCCGCGGCCGGCGAATCCCGCACCGTGCTGGGTGTGTTCGCCGGGCGGCTTCGCGCGGCCGCCGCGCGGAGCGGTGGCGGGGTGGACCCCCCCCAGGTGGAGCACACCCTGCGGGCGCTCGATGACGCACGTTTCGCCGGTGCGAGCCCGGCGGATGTGGCGGAGCTGTCCGCGCGGGCGACGGC
Organism: Gemmatimonadales bacterium; assembly: GCA_025935545.1. GTDB lineage: Bacteria > Gemmatimonadota > Gemmatimonadetes > Gemmatimonadales > GWC2-71-9 > JAICUF01. Next base: position 1,258 of record JAICVB010000135.1, on the reverse strand, counting down.
GCTGATCACCATGCTGGGCGGCGCACCGTCATGACCGTCGCACGGCCCTGGCTCCTCCTGCTCCTCCTGGGCGTCGCCCTCTGGGGGTGGCGCCGGCGCCGCGGCGGCGCGGCCGTGCCCTACAGCGACGTGACGATCCCCGCCGCCGCGGCGCGGGCCCCGTGGTGGACCCGCCTGCCGCCGGTGCTGCGGGGGCTCGCGATCACCGCCTGGATCATCGGCGCGGCGGGCCTCCGCCTCGGCGGCGACACGATCGAGATGAAGCAGGACGGCATCGCCATCGTCATCGCCATCGATATCTCGAGCAGCATGCTGGCGGAGGACTTCGCGCCGTCGAACCGGCTGGAGGTGGCCAAGCGCGACGCCGTCGCCTTCATCCGCGGGCGGGAGGCCGACCGGATCGGGCTGGTCGCCTTCGCCGGCGAGGCGCTGACCCAGGTCCCGGTGACCCTCGACTACGCCGTCGTGGAGCAGGCGGTGATGGACCTCAAGATCGGAAGCCTGGAGGACGGCACGGCGATCGGGAGCGGGCTCGCGGTCGCCGTGAACCGGCTCCGCCGCACGCCCAACCGGTCCAAGGTCGTCCTGCTGCTGACCGACGGCGAGAACAACAAGGGCCTGATCGACCCCCGGACCGCCGCCGCTACCGCCGCCGCCTACGGCGTCAAGGTGTACACCATCGGCGTGGGGACCATCGGCGAGGCCCCGATTCCCACCGGCCGCGGCGCCGGTGGCTTCCGCTACGAGATGCTGCCGGTGCGGATCGACGAGCCGCTCCTCCGCCAGATCGCGCAGGAGACCGGCGGCCGCTACTTCCGCGCGACCGACAGCGAGGCGCTGAGCCGCATCTTCCGGCAGATCGACCAGCTCGAGAAGACGCCGATCCAGATCACCCGGTACGCCCGCTACGACGAGGAGACGCGCCCGCTGATCATCGCGGGGCTCGCCGCGCTCGCGCTGGAGCTCCTCCTGACCGCCACGCTGGTGGTGCGCGTCCCGTGATCTTCGACGCGCCGATCCTCGTCGCCCTGGCACCGTTCCTCGCGGCGGTCGCCGGCGGGCTCGTCTGGCTCGCGCGGCGGCGGCGGGTCCGGCTGGCCGACGCCTGGTCGGCCGGCGTCGGGCGGCTCGCGCGCTCGCGCGGCCGCTGGGCGCCGGTCGTGTTCGGCGCGATCGCGCTCCTCGCCGCCGTCGCTCTGGCCGGCCCGCGCGGCGGCCGCAGCCAGATCACCACCCGCACCCACGCGCTCAGCATGGT
>JAICVB010000102.1 GCA_025935545.1 Gemmatimonadales bacterium | reverse complement strand
GTCCAGGTGCCGTTGTTCGACGACCTCACCCTGGTGCTGGCGACGATCGCCCGACGTTCGGGGGGCGGGAGGGAAGGGCTGCGCCGGTTCCTGTCGGCGGACGCCGAGGGACGCGCGTGGCGCCGGCTGGTCCGGGATCGAGCCGCCGCGGAACGGATCGAGCCGGAGCAGCTGGACGGCATCCTCGTCTTCTACCTGACGCAGATGGCGGCCCAGATCCACCGGCGGGGAGGGATGACCTACCTCCGCCCGCACCGGGCGGCGCTCAGCCACGCGGCCGAGCGGCTGCTGGCGGGTGCCCGCGGCCTCTTCGAGGAAGGATCGCAATGACGCCGGAGCGACCCGACGGAGCGCAAGACCGGCACCTCCACGATATTACGCGGAGCCCGGGGCCCACCACTCTCGTGCAATCGGACGAAGGAGCATGCGTGTGACCGAGACACTCCAGCTCGTGTGCCCGGCCTGCCGGGTCCCCCTGCGCAGGGAGCAGGGGTCGCTCAGCTGTCCGTCCTGCGGGCTTGTCGCCCCGATCGAGGACGGCGTGCCGGTGTTCGTCGATTCGCCTGAATACTGGGGCGAAGTGGGCATCTCCCGGGAGCGCGCCCAGGAGGTGAACCGCCGGATGGCGACCGAGGACTGGCGGACCGTCGTCGGGCAGCACGAGGCCGCCGACGTCCGCCAGTACTTCCGGTTCGTGTCCAACATGGACCGCATCGGATGGCACACGCTGCTGTCCCTGCCCCGCACGAGCCGCGTCCTGGACATCGGCGCCGGCCTCGGCACGATGAGCTACGCCCTGTCCCGCTGCTATGACCAGGTCGTCGCGGTGGAGCGGGTACGCGAGCGGGTGGATTTCATGCGCCTGCGCTTCCGGCAGGATCGGGCGGAGAATATCACGCTGATCCGCACCGACATGGACACACTGCCCTTCGCCGAGGGCTCATTTGACCTGATCGTGCTGAACGGCGTCCTCGAATGGCTGCCGTTCTCGAGGAAGGACCTCAACCCGCGCGACGCCCAGCTCCACTACCTGCGCCTCGCACGGCGCTACCTCAAGCCGGGCGGCGTTCTCTATGTCGGGATCGAGAACCGGCTCTCGTACGCGCAGTTGATCGGCGCGCCCGACCCGCACGTGGGCATGCGCTTCGTGGGCGTCGTCCCGCGACCGCTCGCCGACGTCATGAGCCGGCGCCGCACCGGCGACCGCTACCGCCCCTACCTCTACTCCGCCGCCGGATACCGGAAGCTCTTCCTTGAAGCCGGCTTCACCGGCACCGAAACCTTCGCGGCCATCCCATCCTACACCGATCCCAGGGTGCTCCTGAGCCTCGACCGCCCGAGCCGCGAATTCGAGGCTCATGTATGGCAGTCGAGCAACGTGTTGTCGCGAATGGTGAAGAGTGCGCTGACGCGGCTCGACCTCACGAAGTACTTCGGCTACGCCTACATCATGTTTGCCCACAACGGCGCAGCCGCCGGAACCGGCGATCCCTCATCCGGCGGCTGAGAAGCGGCGCGCCGCCGCCTCCACGTCTTCCCCACCGAGGATCCCCGACACCACCGCCACTCCCGCGCCACCCGCCGCGCGCACGGCGGGCACGTCGTCCGGCCGGATCCCGCCGATCGCGATGCAGGGCGTAGCCCCCGCGAGCGACACGATCCGCGCAAAGCCGCCGGCTCCGATCGCGGCGCCGGCATCGGACTTGGTCCCCGTCACCCGCCAGGGCCCCACGCCCCAGTAGTCCGCCCCTCCGGCGACGAGCGCCTCGTCCGCCGTCCCCACCGACACGCCGATGATGAATCCCGGCGGGGCGATCCGCCGGGTCAGATGCGACGGCAGGTCGCCCGGCCCCACATGGACGCCCGCCGCGCCCGCAGCGAGTGCGACGTCCGGCCGGTCGTTGACCAGCACCGGTATCCGAAGCGCCGAGACGAGCGCGCGCGCGAGGCGCACCTGCTCGCGTGCCGTGGCGCGCTTGAGCCGGAGCTGCACCGACGTCACGCCGCCCCGTTCCGCCGCCACCGCCAGCGCGACCAGGTCACGCCCGGCCACCAGGGCATCGTCGGTCACCAGCATGAGGCGCAGATGCTCCGCTACATTGTTCCACATGGCTGCAATCAAGCACTCCGTTCCGGGCGGCACCACGCCGGCCGCTGCGACACTCAGAGTCTCGCCGCGCGGCGCCGAGCGCTGGGTGAGGGGGCATCCGTGGATCTTCCGGAGCGATGTTCTGGACGAAGCGCCGGAGCCGGGGCTCGTGCGCGTGACCGACCCGCGGGGGCGATTCCTCGGCCAGGCGCTCCATTCGCCGCGCTCCGAGATCCGGCTGCGCCTGCTGGAGCGGACCGATCGCGTGGTGGACGACGCGTGGTGGCGCGCGCGGATCGCGGAGGCCGCGGCGCGCCGGCAGGCCATCGATGCCGACGCCTTTCGCGTGATCTACGGCGAGGGCGACGGACTCCCGTCGCTCATCGTGGACCGCTATGGCCGCTACCTGGTGGCACAGCTGCTGTCCGCCGGCCTCGAGACGATGCGCGACATGATCATCGCGGCCCTGGGGGCCGTCCTCGAGCCGGCCGGCGTCCTGCTCCGGAACGACGCGGCCGTGCGGCGCCGGGAAGGTCTGGACGAGCAGGTGACGCTCGCGTGGGGCGAGGTGCCGGAGCGGATCGAGGTCCGCGAAGGCGCCATCCGCTACTACGCCGCGCCGTGGACCGGCCAGAAGACCGGTGCCTTCCTCGACCAGCGCACCGCCCGGCTCGCCGCCGGCCGCGTGGCGGTTCCCGGCGGCCGCGCCCTCGACTGCTTCTCGTATCACGGCTCGTTCGCGCTGCACCTGGCCCGGCACGCCGCCTCCGTCACCGCGCTCGACGTGAGCGCGGAGGCGCTCGCGCGCGGCGCCGACAACGCGGCGCTGAACGGCTTCACCAACATCGCGTGGACCGAGGCCGACGCCTTCGAAGCGCTCCGCGCCTTCGAGCGCGCGCGGGAGCGCTTCGACACCATCGTCCTCGACCCGCCGGCCTTCGCCAAGTCGCGCGCTACCGTGCCGCAGGCGCTGCGCGGCTACCGCGAGATCAACCTGCGCGCGATGCGGATCCTGGCACCGGGCGGCTCACTGGTGACGGCCTCCTGCTCCCATCACGTGCGGCGGCCCGAGTTCCTGGGCATGCTGGCCGAGGCGGCGGCCGACAGCGGCCGCCGCCTCGTGCTCCGCGAGCTGCTGGGCCAGGGCGAGGATCATCCCGAGATCCTCACCATCCCGGAGACCGGCTACCTCAAGGGCGCGGTGCTGGGCCTGCTGCCCTGATCCACCTGGCGATGTCCATCACCACCTCGGCGGCGACATGGTTCGGCGCCGCGTACTCCGCCGGCAGGCTTGGCCCCTGGCCGGCCACGAAGAGGTGGTTGAGCGCGGGGTAGGTGCGGAAGGTGACGCCGGCACGGCCGTCGAGTGTCGCCCGCCACCCCGCGAAGTCGGCCATCGTCACCTGGTAGTCCCGCTCCCCCTGCAGGATGAGCAGCGGCATCCGGAGCGAGCGTGCCACCTCCGCCGGCCGGTAGCTCCGGAGATCCATCCAGTAGCTCGTCGGCGCCCCCATCACGCGCTCCGTCGACAGCGAATCGGCCGCGGTGAGCGCGCGCACCCGCTCCGCGGCGGCCTTGATCGGCGCGAGCTGGGCGGCCGCCTGCGCCGAGTCCGCCCCGGCGTGTGCCGAAAGCCAGCGCACCTGGTCCAGCATCGCCTCCTCGAGCGGGCGCGTGCTGCCGGCGAGGATGACGAGGCCGGCCAGGCCCGGATCACGCGCACCGATCCGGGGCGCCATCATCCCGCCCAGGCTGTGGCCAAGGACGAAGACGCGCGCCCGGTCGATGTCCGGGCGCGAGCGAAGCAGCGCCACGGCGGCGAGCGCGTCGTCCACCGTCTCGTCGTCGACGGTGAACCGTCCCATGAAGGCCTCCGGGTGGGCCCGCGTCCGCTTCTCGTAGCGGAGCACCGCGATGCCGCTCGAGGCCAGCCCTTCCGCCAGGTCGCGGAAGACCTTCACCCCGCCGACCGACTCGTCGCGGTCGTTCGGCCCCGAGCCGTGCACCAGCACCAGGGCGGGAAACGGGCCCGCGCCGGCCGGCAGGGTGAGCGTGGCGCCGAGCGCGAGCGGCCCGGTGCCGATCGTCACCTCCTCGCTCCGGAGCGAGCCGGGCTTCACGTAGGGCGGCGGGGCCCACGCCGAGGCCGGGGGCGCCACGTGGAAGCCGCTCACCTGGCCCGCCGCGTTGAACGCCACCTGGAAGTCGAGCGCGGCGCGCGTGAACGCGCCCGGGATGGTCACCAGGTCGTACGCACCGACTCGCCGCACCATCGCGGTGCCCTGCGAGCGGAACGGCCCCGCCTGTGCCTCGAGCGACGCCCAGACCTCTCCGAGCGTCGCCGCGGGCAGGGCTTTCCGCATGGTGCTGTCGAGCATCGCCTCCGCTCCCGCGAAGTCCCGCTTCGCGAGGAGCGAAACGAACGCCTGGCCCGCCTGCTCGCGCGCGCCGGGCACCGGCGCCTGCGCGCTCAGCGGCCCCGCCGTGATGACGACCAGCGCGGCGGCCGCCGCGCGCAGATGCCGTACCATGCCGCCTCCTCGCGTTGACTCGTTGACACCCCGGAGCGTAGTGACGACTTTCTACGGATGCCGAGCCGCTCTCCGTCGACCCGGGACAGCGCCATCCGACGGGTTCTGGGCGGCATCCTCATCGCCAATCTCGCGGTCGTGCTGGTGAAGTTCGGGGTCGGCATTCAGGCCCACTCGCTCGCCGTCTTCGGTGATGCGATCCAGTCGGCGATCGACGTCGGCAACAACGTCTTCAGCCTGCTCGTGATGGGCGTCGCCTCCAAGGGCCCTGACGCGGAGCATCCGTATGGCCACGCCAAGTTCGAGACGCTCGGGGCCCTCCTCATCGCGGTCCTGCTCGCCGTCTCCATCTTCGAGCTCCTGCGCGGCGCGGTGGGCCGCCTCCTCTCCGGCTTCCCCCCACCGGTCGTCACCACCACCGGCCTCGTCCTCCTCGGCGCCACGCTGGTCCTCAACATCGGCGTGACGGTGATCGAGCGCCGGGCCGGCGAGCGCTACCGGAGCGAGCTCCTGCTCGCCGACGCCCTCCACACCCGCATGGACGTGTTCATCACGCTCACCGTGATCGCGGGGCTCCTGCTGGCCCGCCGCGGCATCACGTGGGCCGACCCCGTCCTGGCGATCCTCGTGGCCCTTCTGGTGGCGCGCGCCGGCTTCGAGATCGTCCGCCGCACCATGCCCGCTCTGGTGGACGAGCGCGTCTACGACGAAGATACCATCCGCCGCGAGGCCGAGGACGTGCCCGGTGTCTGCTCCGCGTACGCGATCCGCTCGCGCGGCGCGGCGATGCTCCACTTCGCGGAGCTGACCATCGCGGTGGACGGCGGCGCCGACGTCGCGAGCGCCCACCGCATCGCCGATGCCGTCGAATCCCGGCTCCGGGATCAGCTCGAGCTCCACCAGATCGTGGTGCACGTCGAGCCGTGCTGACCGCGACCGAGGCGCGCCGCGCGCGCCGCCGCCCCACGCCGTCCCTCCGGCAGCAGTACGAGGAGTACGTCCTCCAGCGGATCGAGGGGTTCAAGAACTCGATCCCGCGGGACGACCTGCTCCGCCTGGGCGACGAGGCCGTCGCCGAGATGCAGAGTACCTCCGAGGCCCAGTTCCTGCTCACCGAGGTGCTCATGCTGGAGTCGGTGGACCGGCTCATCATGAAGCGGCTCGCGCTCCGCTCCTACCGCCGCTGGCGGCAGCAATTCCTCAAGCTGCGCGAAGCGCAGCGCCAGCCCACGCACTGGGGCCTCGAACCCGACTGCCCGCTCGTCACCCTCCTCCCGCGCATCGAGGATCAGGATCCGGCGGTGGTCGTGGGAGCGGAGGCCGCCGCCTACCTCCTGGCCGCGCACGACGCCGCGGTCACCTTCATGGCCGCCGACGTCGGCGCGGTCGAGCGGGTGGAGGCGGGCATGGCGAACGAATCGCTCGCGAGCTTCTTCAATTCATACGTGGTCCAGCCGGGCAGCTGGCTCCCCGACGTCGCGGAGCCCTTCGCGCTCGTCGTGATCGACACCGGCTCGCTGGGTGAGGCGCCGGGCGCAGCCCGCGCGGAATACCTGGACGCGCTGCAGGGCCGCACCGCCGCCGGCGGCGTGCACGTGCTCCTGCCCGGCCGCGGGCGGCTGGCGCCCGAGGCGCTGCTCTCATGCTACGAGGGCTGGCACCGCGACGAGGTGGCACGCACGCGCCGTCGCGGCAGCGCGCGGCGCGGCGGCATCGTGCTCACGCGGCCGGCGGCCGGGGAGCACGCCCTGTCGCAGGCGGCGAATCATCACTGAGCGGGGACGGCGAAACGGGAGGCGCGGGAGGGGAAAACGCATGGGGCCGGCAGCTGGCCGGCCCCTTTTTGCTGCGTGCCCGCCGCGAGCTAGCGGCGCGACGACTTCTTGCTGCTCTTGCGTGACGAGCTCCGCTTGGCGGCCTTCTTGGTGCTCTTCTTGGCGCCGCCGCGCTTGGCCGTCTTCCGGCCGGTGCTCTTGCGAGCCGAGCTCTTCTTGGTGGACTTCCGCGCCATTTTCTTCGCCATGCTGCCTCCTGCGTGAGGATGGATCCGCCCTCGGGGCGGGTGGATGAGCGAAGCGACGCTGCTGCCTGTGCTCCACTCGGAAACGCGTGCGAGTACCGCGTACAGCCCATCGTCCCAGCTGGTGCATGCTGCGAGCGCACTCACAAAATCATCAATTCTGCGTTTCGCGCAATACCTCGGGCCAACTTCGCGTGTGACGCGCGCGCTTGCTCGCGCGCGTCGAGCGGCCTAGAATCGAAGCAGTTCCCCCGGAATTGGATGCGCCCATGCCGACGATCACGGTGAACGGCCGCGCGATCTCCTTCGAGCCCGGCGCGACGATCCTCGCCGCGGCGCGGAGCGCGGGAATCGACATCCCGACGCTCTGCTGGTACCCGCACCTCCCCATCGTCGGCAATTGCCGCGTCTGCCTCGTGTCCGTTGCGGGACAACCCAAGCTCCTCGCCGCCTGCGCGGCCGCCGCCGCCGACGGCATGGTCGTGGAAACGGAATCGGCCGACGCCGCCGCGAATCGCCGCGCCGTGCTCGGCTTCCTCACCGAGCGCTACCGCACGGACCGCGCGCCCGACGCGCCGGCGGAGAACGAGTTCGAGCGCTACCTCGCGCGCTACGCGGTACCCCTCCCCCGCCAGCACGCCCTCCCGCCCCGCGAGGGCGACGAGCGGCCCGCCGACACGATGATCCGCCACGACATGAGCCGGTGCATCCTCTGCACCCGGTGCGTCCGCGCGTGCGACGACATCCAGCAGGTCGGCGTGCTCGAGGTGGGCCTCCGCGGCGGCCAGGCGGAGATCATCGTCGGCGGCGACGGCGACCCCGACCACGCCGGCTGCACCTGGTGTGGCGAGTGCGTCCGCGTCTGCCCCACCGGGGCGATCTTCGAGGCGATCCCGCGTGAGCGCTTCGGGGCCGCGGCGGTGCGCGATCCGGACCGCACGGTCCGCTCCGTGTGCCCCTACTGCGGCGTCGGCTGCCAGATCGACCTGCAGGTGCGCGACGATCACATCATGCGCGTCACCTCGCCCTGGATCGAGGACGACACCCCCAACGCCGGCTCGACCTGCGTGAAGGGCCGCTTCGGCTACGACTTCCCGCAGCACCGCGATCGCCTCACCCGGCCGCTGATCCGCCGCGGGTGGGAGCAGGAGCAGGGTCGCTGGCGCTGGACCGGCGAAGCGCCGCGGCACCGCGAGGGACCGTGGCACACCATCGAGGAGATGGGACAGGGCCGGAAGCCGCGCCCCCCTCGGCGCCAGGTGGGAAAGCCACCGCTCACCGGGCTCGCCTCCGACCCCGATGGCGACGTGCGTGACCGCGTCGCCACGCCGATCGACTGGTACGGCGCCTTCCGCGAGGCGAGCTGGGACGAGGCGCTGAGCCTCGCCGCCCAGGAGCTGGCCCGGATCCGCGACACCCACGGGCCCGATGCGCTCGCGGCGCTCAGCTCGGCCAAGTGCACCAACGAGGACAACTACGCCTACATGCGGATGGTGCGGGCCGCCTTCCGCACCAACAACATCGACCACTGCACGCGGCTCTGCCATTCCACGTCGGTCGCCGCGATGAGCCGGGCGCTCAGCACCTCGGCCGCGTCCGGCTCGATGCGCGAGATCGAGGAGGCGACCGACGTGATCTTCATCGCCGGCGCCAATACCACCGAGTCCCATCCCGTCTTCGGCGCGCTCATCAAGCGCGCGGTTGCCCGCGGCGCCCGCCTCATCGTCGCCGATGTCCGGCGCGTCGAGCTCGCCGAGCTCGCGGACATCCACCTGCAGATGCTCCCGGGCACCGACGTCGCCCTCTTCAACAGCATGCTGGCGCACATCATCGAGGCGGACCTCTGCGACCGGACCTTCATCCGGGAGCGGACCCGCGACTTCGACGCCGTGCGCGAGGCCGTGAAGCCCTACACCCTCGAGGTCGGCGCCCGCATCACGGGCATTCCGGCCGAGCGGATCCGGGCGGCCGCCGAGCTGTATGCCCGCGGCCCGCGCACCGCCACGCTCTGGGCCATGGGCCTGACCCAGCACGCCGCCGGCACCGACATCGTGGCCAGCCTCCTCAACCTGCTCCTCGCCTGCGGCATGATCGGGCGCTGGGGCGCGCCGATGATGCCGATCCGCGGGCAGAACAACGTGCAGGGCGCGAGCGACGTCGGCGCCATTCCCTTCGCCTATACCGACTACCGCCCGGTGACCGATCCGGCCAACCGGCGCGACTACGCGCGCGCGTGGGGCGTGCCCGAGG
>JAICVB010000157.1 GCA_025935545.1 Gemmatimonadales bacterium | reverse complement strand
GACGCCGCGCGCGTGGCAGCGGGCGGGAACATTCCGGACGGTGACGCTCCCGTCGGTGCCGAGCTCGGCCGACACGGTGCCGACCGGAGTGTCGATGGAGACGCCGCCGGCCGCGAGCCGCCCCAGGTGCTCCAGCGTGCGCACGACGCCGATGAGCCCGTGCCCGCACATGCCGAGGCAGCCGACGTTGTTGAAGAAGATGACGCCGGCTGCGGAGCCGGGGTGGACCGGTGCGGTGAGCAGGGCACCCACCAGGGCATCGTGTCCCCGCGGCTCGCAGACGACCGCGCTCCGGAGGTGGTCGAACCGCTGCCGGAGATCGTCGCGGCGCTCGGCCATGGTGGCGCCGGCGGGCTCGGGCCAGCCCTCGATGACGACGCGGGTCGGCTCGCCCTCGGTGTGGGAGTCCACCACGCGTACGAAGGCGGGGAACGCCGTCACCCGGCCACCTGCACCGTCCGGATTTCGGTGTAGAACTCCCGCGCGGCCGATCCCTGCTCCCGGCTCCCGGAGCTCGATGCCTTCATCCCTCCGAAGGGCGCGTGGGGATCGACGCCGGTGGTGTCGCCGTTCACGCGGACGAGACCGGCGTGGATCCGCCGGATGTAGGCGAGGGCCGAGGGCAGATCGCGCGTGAAGAGGGTGGCACTGAGTCCGTAGCGGGTCCGGTTGGCCAGCTCCACCGCCTCCTCGAGGTCGGCCGCGCTGAAGGTCGCCAGTACCGGCCCGAAGAGCTCGTCCTGCGCCAGCGCGGCATCCGGCCCGACGCCGCGCACGATGGCGGGCGATACGAAGAAGCCGCGCGCGAAGCGGGCCTCGGACGGCGGGTCGCCGCCGGCGATGCGCTCGCCGCCCGCGGTGGCCAGCGCCGCGCGGACCCGGTCGCGCGCGGCACGGCTGATGAGCGGACCCACGGCGCTGGCCGGGTCGGTCACGGGGCCGAGCGGCAGCGCGTTGACCTGTGCGGCGAGCTTCGCCAGGAACCGGTCCTCCACCGACCGCGCGACGACCACGCGGCTGGTGGCGGTGCACTTCTGCCCCGCGTAGCGCATGGCGCCCGCGGCGGTGAGCCGGGCCGCGAGATCGAGGTCGGCATCCGCCAGCACGATCGCGACGTTCTTCCCGCCCATCTCGGTCTGGTACCGGATGTTCCGCTCGGCGCAGACCTGCGCGACGTGGCCACCGACGGTGGTCGAGCCGGTGAAGCTCACCGCGCGCACGTCAGGGTGGCGGATGAGCGCATCGCCCACGCTCGCGCCGGCACCGGCGACGACGTTGAACACGCCCGGTGGAAGGCCCGCGGCCTGGGCGGTCTCCGCCAGCAGGACGCCGAGATGGGATGATTGCTCCGCCGGCTTGAGCACGACGGTATTGCCGAAGGCGAGGGCGGGCGCCGCCTTCCAGAGCGGGATCGCGAGCGGGAAGTTCCAGGGCGTGATGAGCGCCACGACGCCGAGCGGCTCCCGGAGCGTGAACTGGAGCACGCCGGCGGCCTGCGCCGGGACGACCTCCCCGATCGCGCGAACCGCCTCGCCCGCATAGTAGCGGAGGATGACGGTGCAGCGGGCGACCTCACCCCTCGCCTCGCCGAGCGGCTTCCCCACTTCGCGCGCCATGGCCTGCGCCAGCTCTTCGGCGCGCGCCGCGATCACCTCACCCCAGCGATGCAGGTGCTCCGCGCGCGTGGGCCCCGGGAGGTCGCGCCAGGCCGGGAGGGCCTGCGCGGCCGCCCGCACCGCCGCGGCCGCATCATCGGCGTTGCCCGCCGGCACGCGAGCGACGACGTCGTCGCTGTCCGAAGGATTGAGGTCGTCGAACGGCTCCCCCGCGGTGGCGACGAATGCGCCGCCGACGTAGCTCCGAAGCAGGTCCGCCATGGTCAGACCGGCCGGGTGATGGATTCGCTCTGCGGCGAGAAGAAGCGCGCGCCGTCCTCCGTGATGTGCATGCAGTCCTCGAGGCGGATGCCGAACTCGCCGTAAATCACGATCGTGGGCTCGTCGCTGAAGCACATCCCCGGGCGGAGCTTTGTCTGGTTCCCCCGGACGAGGTAGGTCCACTCGTGGCCGTCGAGCCCGATGCCGTGGCCGGTGCGGTGGGGCAGTCCGGGCACCCGGTACCCGGGGCCGAACCCGGCGTCGGTGATCACCTTCCGCGCCGCGGCATCCACCGACTCGCAGGTAGCGCCGGGCCGCGCGGCGGCGAAGGCAGCGTCCTGCGCCTTGCGCTCGAGGTTCCAGACCCGGGTCTGCCGCTCGGAGGGCTTGCCCAGCACGCTCGTGCGGGTGATGTCGGCCTGGTACGACTGGAAGCTGCACCCCGCGTCGATGAGGACGATGTCGCCCTCGCGGAGGCGCTGAGGCTTGACGCTGCCGTGGGGAAAGGCGGAATACTCGCCGAGCCCGACGAGGACCCAGGGCTCCTGGCCGCCCAGGTGCGTGAGCGCCGCGCTCATCTGGCCGCCCACGTCGTACTGGGTCATGCCTTCGTGGAGCACCGGGAAGGTGGCGCGGAACGCGGCGATGGTGATGTCGGCGGCGCGCTGCATGAGCGCCAGCTCCGCCGGCGACTTGATCATGCGGCAACCGGCGGTGACCGGATCGGCGCTCACGTACTCGAGGGCGGGTGCCTCGCGGCGCAGGTTGTCGAGGATGAAGAAGCGGAGGTTCTCCTCGATGCCCACGCGCCCGGTCGTCACGCCGCGGTCCTTGAGGATGCCCGCGATCAGCCGGAAGGGGCTCTCGTCCTCCTGCCAGACCCGCACCTCGCCGCCGGCCGGGATCAGCTCGCGCGCCCGCGCTTCCTCGAATGCGGGGCAGACCCACGCGAGCTCACCGGCCGCCGGCACCACGGCGGCAAAGGTCCGCTCCGACTGACCCCAGCGCATCCCGGTGAAGTAGTAGAGCGAGGAGCCCGGCTCGAGCACGATCGCCCCGATGCCGTTCTCCCGCATGAGCCGGCGCGCCTGCTCCAGCCGCGCGAGACGCTCCGCAGGCGTGATGGGCGCGACCCCCTCCGTCATCGGCTTGAGTCCGCGCAGGTGCGCGGGGAGGTCGCAGGGATCGGGTGCGGGGGACGTGCGCCCGGCGAACAGCCGCCCGGGAGCCAGGGCACCGGCGCCGACGGCGGCTGCCAGCCAGCCACCGAAGCGGCGGCGGTTCATCTCGGTCATGCTGCGGGACTCGCGGAAAGGAGGTTCATGGAGGATAGTTTAAGCAGCTCAGCCGACAAGGCCACGATGCCGACACCTTCGCTCCGCCCCGTCGCGCCGACGCGCGGCGTGCCCATCACACTGGATCGCTCACCCGCGTGGGTGGGAAGCACGCCGGACGCGCTGCTCCAGCTCTTCCTGCCGGCGGTGGCCGAGCGGCATGTGGCGCTCACCGAGCGGGAGGACGGCTGGTGGCTGACCCCCGGCCGCGGGGCGACCACCCTCAACGGCGCGCCGCTCGGCGCCGCGGCGCGGCTCGCCGATGGGGACGTGATCGAGGTGGCGCCGGGGTACCGGTATCGCTTCAGCACCGGTGAGCCGTCCGCATCCGCGCCCGTGCCGGCCCCGGCAGCGGCCGCGCCCCGCCGCCGGAAGGCGAAGCGCCTGCCCGGCCCGCGGCGGCGTCGGCCGGTGGCCCTGATCGCGGTGGCGACGCTCGCGGTCCTGCTCGTCGCGGGTGCGGTGGCGGCGATCGGGTTCGGGCTCTTCCGGGCGGACACTGCGCGCGGCGTGCTCACGGACGAGCAGGGAATGGAAGTGGACAGCCTGATGGTGGCCGCGTACGACCACGTGGAGCGCGGCAACACCCTCCTCGAGCTCGGTCTGGCGGATGTCGCGGCGGGGGAGTTCGCGCGGGGCGTCAACACCCTCGCGCTGAGCCGGTACCGGGACCATCCTGCGATCCGGCCCCGCATCGAGGCGCTCGAGGCGTCGGTCGCCGCGATCTACCGGAACCGCCGCCTCACCGTCCCCGCCGCGTACGCGTCCGCCCGCGCGACGCTGCCGCCGGACCG
>JAICVB010000076.1 GCA_025935545.1 Gemmatimonadales bacterium | reverse complement strand
GCCGTCACTGCACTGCCCCGGCCAGACCAGCGCCTCGATGGAGCGTGCGCCCGCCACATCGGTCCAGCGGAGGGTGTCGCCCCGGGTGGTGCTGGCCGGGTGCGAGAACTGCGTGCCGGCCGTGTCGTCCGGGGTGCGGAAGACGAGCCGGCCCGGCCTGATCTCGAGGGCCCAGAAGGGCTCGGTGCCGGCGGCGCGGAAGCTCGCCCCCGGGGGCGGAGCGGGGGGGCGCTGGCCGCTCGTGCCGGACGCCGGGGTCGCGCCCCGATCGCGCCGCCCGCACGCCCCGGCCGCGAGTGCCGCGATCGCGATGCCGGCGCCGAGCGCCGCTCGTCTCACCGGCCGCCCGCCGGCAGGTGCTCGGTCAGGTAGCGGTTGAGCAGCGAGTAGACGTGCAGCGTGGTGCCCGGCCCCTCGTAGATGCCGTGCGTCCGGTTGGGATAGACCATCAGGTCGAACGGCTTGCCGAGCGCCACGAGGCGGTTCACCAGCCGCTCGGTCCCCTGATAGTGCACGTTGTCGTCACCCGAGCCGTGCACCACCAGCAGGTGTCCCTTCAGTCCCTCCGCGAAGTTGATCGCCGAGCCCTGCCTGTACCCCTCCACGTTCTCCTGCGGGAGCCCCATGTAGCGCTCCTGGTAGATCGTGTCGTACAGCTTCTGGTCCGGCACCGGTGCCACGGCCATGCCCACCTTGTAGAGCTCGGGATGGCGGAACATCATGTTGAGGGTATTGGTCCCGCCCCCGCTCCAGCCCCAGATCGCTACCCTGGTGGTATCCACGAAGTGATGCAGGGCGGCGAGCGCCCGGAGTCCGGCGGCCTGGTCCGCCGCGGCCAGCACGCCGACCGCGCCGTAGATGCTCTTCCGCCACTCGCGGCCCTTGGGCGCCGGCGTCCCGCGATTGTCGATGCTGACCACGAGGTAGCCCTCGTTGGCGATCATCCGGTGGAACAGCATCCCCGCGCCGCCCCACGCGTCGTTCACCGTCTGCGACGCCGGCTCGCCGTAGACTTCGACCAGCACCGGGTAGGCCCTGGTCGAGTCGAAGTCGGCCGGGCGCATGAGCCAGCCGTCGAGCGGCACGCCTTCCGGCGTCTTCACGTGAAAGAACTCGGTCGGCGGGGCCTTGAGCGCGGCATAGCGGGCCCGGAGCGAATCGTTGTTCTCGAGCACGCGAACCACGGCATGCGACGGCAGCCGGATCAGCTCGTTCCGGGGCGGCACGTCGAAGCGCGACACGGTGTGCACCGCCCAGCGCCCGTCGGGCGAGATGTCATAGCCGTGGCGTCCCGGCTGGTCGGCGGGCGTCACCCGGGTCGCCTTCCCGCCCTTGAGCGGTGCGCGGTAGAGGTAGCGCTGCGTCGCATCCGCGGGTGAGGCGAGGAAGTAGATGATCCCGGCCTTCTCATCGAGGCCGACCAGGTCGATGACGTCGAACGGATCGGTCGTGATGTTCCGGAGGCCGGTGCCGTCACGATTGATGCGGTAGATGTGGCGCCAGCCGTCGCGCTCGCTCTGGAAGAGCGCGGTCTTCCCGCCATTGATCCAGACGAGGTCCTGCACGTCCACCCAGGCGCTGTCGCGCTCGGTGAAGATCGGCCTGCCCTTGCCGGTGGCGGCGTCGCCGACCCAGAACTCATTCTCGTTCTGGCGGCGGTTCAGGTGCTGGACCATGATGGTGGCCGGGTCGAGCCAGCTCATCCGCGCGATGTAGCTCTTCGCCGTGTCTCCCACCACGTCCAGCCAGGTGACGGCGCCGCCCGTCGCCGCCACCACGCCGACCGTCACCCGCGAGTTGGTGGTGCCGGCCTTGGGGTACGGGATCCGCGTGACGAAGGGGTAGAGCGAGTCGGTATCGTTGATGAGGAGGTAGTCGCGGACCGGTGACGCGTCGAAATGCCAGAACGCGATGTGCCGGCTGTCCGGGCTCCAGTCGAACGCCTTCCGGACGTCGAGCTCCTCCTCGTACACCCAGTCGGAGGTGCCGTTGATGCTGGTGCGGGAGCCGTCGCTCGTGAGCCGCGTGACGTGGTTGTCCGCCAGGTTCTCGACGTACATGTCGTTCTCGCGGACATAGGCCACCTGCTTTCCGTCGGGCGAGAACGTCGCGAACATCAGCGTGGACGGCTTCGCGTCGCCCCCCAGCCTGGTCAGCTTGCCGGTGCCGCGGTCGAGCACCCAGTAGTCGCCGCGGGTGTTCTGCCGCCAGACGCGCCGGGTGTTGGTGAACAGCAGCAGCTTCGAGTTGTCGTCCGACCACTGGAAGCTCTGGAAGGCGAGCGGCATGCTGTCGCCCGCGGGGGTGAGCTGGGCGGCCGTCACCAGCACCCGCTTCGCGTCGGTCGCGGTCTCGTGGTGCACGATGTCGCGCCCCCGCCCGCCGGCGGCCGGGTCCACGGTGATGAACGCCGCCCCGCCCTCCACCCAGCGCAGCTGGCCCACGCCGCGGGAGTAGAACTCGCTCGAGAAGATCCGGGCGACCGTGAGGCTGTCGCCGCGGGCGCCGGCCTGCGCGGCGAGCGGAGCGGCGTGCACCGCGGCGAGCGCGGGGACCACGACCAGGGCGGTGAGCCCGGTCCGGAGCGAAGCTGAACGCATGCGATGACCTGTGGCGCGGGAGATGGTGTGTTCGGGAATGCCCGTAATTATGCCGCCGCATGGGCGACGGTGCCAGTCGGGCCACCCGGGCGCGCCGGTTGCCACCGTTCACGGCCCCGCCGACCTTTGAGGCCATGCGCCCCGCTCCACTTATCCAGCTCGCGACCTGCCGCCACCTCCCCGACCTGACCGCGAGCGACGCGGTGCTCCGCCGCGCCCTCGAGGCGCGCGGCGCCGCCGTCACCGTCGCGCCGTGGGACCTCATGCCGGCCGACCCCGACGCGCTCGTCTGCCCGCGCTCGACCTGGGACTACTACATCCACTGGCCCGAGTTCCGGGACTGGATCGAGCGCGCCGGCCGGGAAGCCCGCGCGGTATGGAACCCGCCGGAGACCCTGCGCTGGAACGCGGACAAGATCTACCTGCGCGAGCTCGAGGCCCGGGGGGTGGCGCTCCCCAGGACGCGCTGGTTCGAGCCCGGCGAGCGCCCCGACGCCGGCGCCCTGGCCGAGGTATGCGGCGAAGGGAAGGGCGTGCTCAAGCCCCGGATCTCGGGCACGGCGTACGCGACGTTCGTGGTGGACGCGGGAACGCAGCTCGCCGAGCCGCAATGGCGCCCCCTCGAGCGGTGGGGCTCCCTCCTCCAGGCCTTCGTGCCGGAGATCGCGGGCGGCGAGGTGTCGCTCGTCTTCGTGGCGGGAGCGTTCAGCCACGCCGTGCTCAAGCGGCCCGCGCCGGGCGAGTTCCGGGTGCAGAACGACCACGGCGGAACGGTCGAGCCGCTCGTGCCCGGCGCCGACCTCCTCGCCTTTGCCGGGCGCGCAGTCGCTGCGGCGGGCCGGCCGTGGCTCTATGCGCGGGTAGACGTGGTGGACACGGCGCGCGGACCCCTCCTGATGGAGCTCGAGATGCTGGAGCCCGACCTCTTCTTCACCGAAGGGCCGGCCGGCGCGGAGCGGCTGGCCGACGCGCTCCTGGATCCGGCCGCGATCCCCTCGACCCCTTGACAGCTACAGAAGGCGGCGTCATCCTTCCCCTCGACAGCGACAGAACCGCCGCCACCCCCTGAGAGGATCCGTGCCCGCCCGCTCGCCGACCGACGCCCTCCGCGGCTCCCTCGACCTCCTCGTCCTCAAGACCCTGTCCCTGGAGCCCATGCACGGCTGGGGGATCAGCCAGCGGGTCCAGCAGATCTCGGGCGGCGTGCTCGAGATGAACCAGGGCTCGCTCTACCCCGCCCTGCAGCGGCTCGAGAAGCAGGGGCTCATCACCAGCGCATGGGGCATGACCGGCAACAACCGCGAGGCGCGCTACTACCGGCTGACCGCGGCCGGCCGCCGCGGGCTCGCCCACGAGATGGAGAGCTGGCGGCGGTTTGCCGCGGGGCTCGAGACCGTGCTGCGCACCACGTGAGCTGGCTCCATGGCGCGCGCACCCGTCTCCGCCTCCTCTTCGGCCGCCGCGCCGCCGAGTCGCGCATGGAGCGGGAATTCGGCTTTCACATCGACATGGAGACGGAGCGGCTGATCCGCGAGGCGGGACTCGACCCGCACGAGGCCCGGCGGCGGGCGCTCGTCGCCTTTGGCGGCAGGGAGCAGCACAGGGAGGAGCTCCGCGCCGGCCGCGGGCTCGCCTGGCTCGGCGGCCTCTCGCTCGACTTCCGCCTCGGCTTCCGCATGCTGGTGAAGTATCCCGGGCTCACCGTCATCGGCGGGCTGGCGATGGCGTTCGGCATCTGGGTCGGCGCGGTCACCTTCGAGCTCGCGACGCTGGTCAGCCATCCTCGCCTGCGCCTGCCTGGCGGCGATCGCATCGTCCTGCTCCGGAACTGGGACCTCGCGGCGGGCCGCGCCGAGCCCGGCGCGCTCGGCGACTTTCTCGGCTGGCGCGACGCCCTCACCTCCGTGACCGATCTCGGCGCGTACCGCGACCTCACCGAGAATCTCACGTCCGCCGACGGCGACGTCCGTCCCGTCGCGGTCGCGGAGATCACCACCTCCGCCTTCCGCATCGCGCCCACCCCCCCGCTCCTGGGCCGCGCCCTCGTCCCCGCGGACATGGAGCCCGGCGCCCCGCCCGTGGTCGTCCTCGGCTACGATATCTGGCGAACCCGCTTCGGAAGCGACCCGCACGCGGTGGGGAAGACGGCCCGGCTCGGCGGCACGTACCCCACGGTGGTGGGTGTGATGCCGAAAGGGTTCGGATTCCCCGTCTCGCACGAGCTCTGGACGCCCCTCCATCCGGAGCGGTACGATCGCGCTCCCGGCGAGGGTCCCGCCATCACGATCTTCGGCCGCCTCGCGCCCGGCGTGACGCTCGAGCGTGCGCGAGCCGAGCTGGGCATCCTGGGGCAGCGGGCCGCCAGGGATCACCCCGCCACGCACGAGCACCTGCAGCCGCAGATCGGCCGCTACGCGTACCAGTTCTACGAACCGACACTCGCCGAGCGGGCAGGGATGCTCGCGGTGCACGGCTTCGCGATCCTGCTCATCGTGCTCGTGTGCAGCAACGTGGCGTTGCTGCTCTTCGCCCGGGCGGCGACGCGCGAGAGCGAGCTGGCCGTCAGGAGCGCCCTCGGCGCGAGCCGCGGCCGGATCATTCTCCAGCTCTTCACCGAGGCGCTCGTGCTCGGCGGGGTGGCCGCGGCCCTGGGGCTCGCCGCCGCGGGCTTCGCGCTCGAGCGGTGGGGAGGCGAGTTCCTCCGCGTGAACACGGGGCGGCTCCCCTTCTGGTTCAACCCCAGCCTCTCGCCCGAAACCGTGCTGTACGCTGCCGGGCTCGCGGTGCTGGGCGCCGTGATCTCGGGCGTCGTGCCGGCCCTCAAGGTCACGCGCGGACTGGGCGCCAGGCTCCGGCAGGGCACGGCCGGCGCCGGCCTCCGCTTCGGCGGCGTGTGGACGGCCGTCATCGTCACGCAGGTCGCGGTCACCGTCGCCTTCCCCGCCATCGTCTTCGTCGAGCAGCGTGAGCTGGTGCGCATCCGGTCGACGGATGCCGGCTTCCCGGCCGACGAATACGTCGCCGCGCAGCTCGAGGCGGACGTCCCCGCGGACTCCGGCGCGGCGCGGGTGCAGGCCACCCGCTTCGGCGGGGCCCTCGAGGAGCTGCGCCGCCGCGTCGCCGCGGAGCCGGGCGTCGCCGGCGTCACCTTCGTTGACCGGCTGCCGCGCATGGGTCACCCGGAGCCGCGGATCGAAATCGAAGGCGATTCCGCGGTGCGCGAGGCCGCCGTCGCGTCCATCGACCCCGACTACTTCGACGTGCTCGATGCACCGATCCTCGCGGGGCGCGCCTTCAGTGGCGGCGACCTGCAGCGGGACGCGCGAACCGTGATCGTGGATCAGGGATTCGTGGACCAGGTGCTCGCCGGGCGGAGCGCCGTCGGGCGGAGGATCCGGTTCGCGCCGGAGCCGTCGGTCGACGGGGGCGGCGCGGAAGCGCCGCGGCCCTGGTACGAGATCGTCGGCGTGGTGAAGGAGCTCGGCATGAGGAGCGCGACCGAGCGGGGGCGCGCCGCCGGGCTCTATCTGCCGGCCGCGCCCGGCAGCGCGGACGAGACCTGGATGATCGTCCACGGGCGCGGGGACCCGATGCCGCTGGGTCCGCGAGTCCGGGCGCTCGCGAGCGCGGTGGATCCGATGCTTCGCGTCGCGGATGTAGCGAGACTCGACAGGGTCACCGACCCGATCCTGTGGGCCATTGGGCTCTGGATCCGGCTCACGGTAATGCTGACCGCGATCGCGCTGCTGCTCTCGCTCGCGGGCATCTACGCGGTCCTGTCGTTCACCGTGGCGCGGCGCACGCGCGAGATCGGCGTGCGGGTGGCCCTGGGCGCGAGCCGGCGGCGTGTCGTGACCGCGATCTTCCGGCGGCCGCTGATCCAGGTCGGGCTCGGCGTGGGGGCGGGGACGGTGCTGATCGCCATCGGCACCATTGCGGCGAGCGGGTGGGCTCCGGATCGGGGGATCGATCTCTCGAAGACCGGTATGTCGGCAGGACAGGCCGCGCTGCTCCTCGCCTACGCCCTGCTCATGCTCGGCGTGTGCCTGCTGGCGTGCATCGTTCCCACGCGGCGGGCGCTGGGCGTGGAGCCGACGGAGGCGTTGCGGATGGAGTAGGCGGCGACGGCCGTGCTACGGTCTCGGGCGCCTCGGCCCCGTCCACCGCATGTATGGCGTGACGTTGGCCGCAATGCGACGGAACTCCTTCTCGTCGAGGGGAAGCCGCCGGAACGCGGCCCAGCCGGCCCGGGGGTAGGTGTCCGGGCTCGCGGCGGCGTCGGAGCCGTAGAGCACGCGCCCGATGCCGAGCTGGCGTATCCGGTCCGCGATGCGCCGCAACTCCGCGGGAGAGGCGTTTCCCGGCACCACCGTCGCCACGTCGAACCACACCCGCTTCATCCGCGGATCGTGTCGCCTGATCGCCTCGGCGAGCACACCGAGCGCCGAGTCCGTCGAGTCGTCATAGGCACCGGATCCCGCGAGATGCGCGATCTGCACCGGCACGCCGGCCGCAGCGGGCAGCAGCTCGTCCAGGAAGACGCGTGCTTCCGCGGCGCCGTAGTTCCGATGCCGGTCGAGCGAGGTGTGCAGGTGCACCACGATGGGCATGCGGAACCGGCTCGCGGCCTCGAAGACCGCCCGCACGCGTGCCACATCGGCGGGATTGTCGAGATCCACATCCGAATTCCCGAAGTGCAGCTTGAGGCCATGCCGCAGCTGCGGGTCCCTGCTGCAGCGCGCGAGCTCGTCGAGCGCGTACGCCTTGAGGGGATTGAAGCTGCAGAATGCCCGCAGCCTCGCGGGATAGCGCGCGACCTCCCGGGCCGTCCAGTCGTTCTCCGCCTTCACGTGCTCGTACTCGTGCGCCACCGGCGCGCGGCTGGCCTTTCCCCACGTGTACGCGACCGAGAGCACCAGCGCCCGCCGGATCCGCGCCGCATCGAGCAGGGCGATGATGTCCTTCGCCGCGAGCCCGGGGGCAGTCGAGTCTCCGGTGACGAGGGCCGCCGCGGCCGGACTGAACAGATGCTGGTGATAGTCGACGACGGGCGTCTGTGCGATCAGTGCCGCCGGCAGCGTCGGCAGGGCCGCGAGAATCGTGCGAAGGTCGAGCCGCATGTGCCACTCCCTTATCCGGCGATGCCTGCAAGCTAGCGATATCGTCGCGGCGGCTGGCGCCGCCGCGGGCCGGCGAATAAGCTTCGCAGCCCCGCGACATCCTCCCTTCGCCCCGGACACCGATGCGACCCTCCGCGCTCGTCATCACCCTTGCCGCCTGGTCGGCCGTCCCGGCCGCCGCCGCTGCGCAGGCCCCCCGCACCTTCACCCACGCGGACACGCTTCGCGGCTCCAACGGCCCCGGCCGGGCCTGGTGGGATGCGGAGTTCTACGATCTGCACGTCCGGCTGAATCCGGCCGACTCGAGCATCAGCGGCCATAACGCGATCACCTACCGCGTCCTCCAGCCGGCCACCGAGATGCAGATCGATCTCCAGGTGCCGCTCGAGGTGGACAGCATCGTCCAGCAGGCGGCGAAGCTGCAGTACCGCCGCGACGGCAACGCCTTCTTCGTGACGCTCCCGGCCGCGCCCAGGACCGGCGACCGCGGCACCGTCACCGTCTGGTATCATGGCGACTGGCGGCGCGCTCCGGGTGACACCGCCACCCGCCGCCGGAATCCGGGCCCGGTGCACTGGGCCGTGGACAGCGCGGGCGCGCCCTGGATCGCGACCTCCAATGAAGGTCCCGGCGCCAGCACCTGGTGGCCCCTCAAGGACCTCCCCGCGGACGAGCCCGACAGCCAGCGGATCGCCATCACCGTCCCCGATCCGATGGTCGACGTCTCGAACGGCCGCCTCCGCTCCACCACGAAGAACCCGGACGGCACCAGCACCTTCGAATGGTTCGTGGCCGACCCGATCAACACCTACGACGTCGCCGTGAACGCGTCGTCCGCCTAC
The DNA here is from genome assembly GCA_025935545.1 of Gemmatimonadales bacterium. Classification (GTDB taxonomy): domain Bacteria; phylum Gemmatimonadota; class Gemmatimonadetes; order Gemmatimonadales; family GWC2-71-9; genus JAICUF01. The sequence goes on along the minus strand of JAICVB010000076.1, from coordinate 2,206 downwards.
GTCCCGGTCCGCGACGAGTACGCGGGCGAGAAGGGCGGGCTCACCCTCGAGTTCTGGGCGCTCAGGCCGCACGAGAAGGACGCCCGGGCGCTCATGCCCGAGGTGAAGCAGATGCTCCGCTGCCACGAGCACTGGTTCGGGCCCTACCCGTGGTACCGCGACGGCTACAAGCTGATCGAGGTGCCCTACCTCGGCATGGAGCACCAGAGCGGCATCGCGTACGGCAACCGCTACCTCCGCGGTTACCTGGGCCGCGATCTCTCCGCCACGGGCGAGGGGATGTCGTGGGACTACATCATCGTGCACGAGAGCGCGCACGAGTGGTGGGGCAACAGCATCAGCGCGAAGGACCATGCCGACATGTGGATCCACGAGAGCTTCGGCATGTACGCCGAGGCGCTCTATCTCGAGTGCGCGAAGGACCGGGCGTCGGCGGAGCGGTATCTGGTGGGGGTCCGGCGGATGATCCGGAACGACATGCCGATCATCGGCACCTACGGGGTGAACGACACGCCGCGCTCGCAGGACCGGTATCCGAAGGGCGCCAACATGCTGATGACGATGCGCGCGGTGGTGAACGACGACGCGAAGTGGCTGGCGATGCTCCGCGGGCTCAACGCCACCTTCGGCCACCAGACCGTGACCGCGAAGCAGATCCGCGACTACATGAGCCGGGCCACGGGCACCGACCTGTCGAAGATCTTCGTGCAGTACCAGGAGACCACGCAGATCCCGGCGCTGGAGTACCGCTTCGACGGGAAGGCGCTCGCCTACCGGTGGACCCATGTGGTGCCGGGATTCGATATGCCGGTGGAAGTCGGCGTGGCTGCGGAGGGATACCAGCGGATCCGGCCGACGGAGGAGTGGCAGGTGGTGCCCTCGAAGCTCGCGCCGGGCACCGAGCTCCGCATCAACCCGGTGTTCTACGTGACGGCCGCGCCGGCGCAGTGATGGTGTGCGCCGGCGCGGCCCGTGTCACGCGGTCCGTCAGCCGATGCGCATGATCTTCGCGACGGAGGGCACGCCGTTGCTGTCCACGATGAACAGCATGTAGTCGCCCGGCGGGGCCAGGTTGGGGCTCGCCGGCGCGGTCAGCGTGATGCTGCCGGACCCGCCGGGCGTGATCGGCAGGTAGTTCATGCGCTGGTTCTGGTTGAAGGCGTGCGTCACCGACGACAGCCGGATCCAGGTCGCCTTCACGATCCGGGCGGCGTCCGGGGTCTGCACGCTGAAGGTCTGGCCGTACCCGATTGCTTCGGGGGCGCCCGTGATGGTCGGCCTCGGCGCCGGGTTCCCGTCCGGACCGAAGAGGTAGGGCGGCGAGAAGATCTCCGCCGTGTGGTCGTCCATGAGCCCCGACGCCGGCGGCTCGCCGCTCCCGACCGACAGCACGCGCCCATCCGGCAGCAGCAGCGCGCTCGAGTGATAGACCCGGTTGTGCGTCATGCTTGCCAGGGTCCGCCACCGCTCGGTAGCCGGGTCCCACACTTCGGCCGCGAGCACGCGGCTGTCGGTGGGCGCCGTATTGAAGCCGCTGGCATTGCTGCCGCCCGTGGCGAGGATGGTCCCGTCGGCCAGCAGTGTCGCGTTCATGTGCCGGCGGCCGACGGCCATCGAGCCGACCGTGTGCCGCACGTTCCCGCCCCCGTTCACGTCGATCACTTCCGCCGTCGCCGTCGGCGGATCCCCGCCTCCGACGACGAGGATCTTCCCGGCGTCGTACATCACCGCCGATCCATAGTCGCGCGAGCTCACGATGCCGCCGGATCCCGAGACCCACCCGCCGGTGCCGGCGGTGGAGAGGTAGGCGGAGGCGCCCGGCCCGGCCATGAAGGCCCGGCCGTCGGGCGCCGCGAACATCATCGGATAGAGCGGCAGCGAGCGCGACGCGGTGGTGAGCGCCCGCCACGACCCGTTCTGCCAGACTTCGGGGATCAGGTTGGACACGCCGGCGGTATCGCCGCCCGCCACGGTGAGGACCTCGCCGGTCGCGAGCGTCGTGCTGGTCGGGTACCAGCGGCCGTTCTGCATGTCCTGGCTGCGGGACCACGTGTTCGCGACCGGGTCGAAGATGAACGTCGTCTTCGTGCCGATGTGGTCGGTGCCGCTGTGCCCGCCGGCCACCAGCAGCCGGCCGTCGCCCAGCAGGGTGTGGCCGCTGCAGAAGAGGTCACCCGGCTCGCTCAGCGTGCTGAACGTGCCCGTC
>JAICVB010000055.1 GCA_025935545.1 Gemmatimonadales bacterium | reverse complement strand
CGGTGGAACTCGGCGGGCAGGCGAGGGCTGGCGGTTGCGGCGGTGAGCGTGGTGCCGGCCGCGTGCTCCGACACGGCGCTGGTCCACCGCGCGCTCCAGAGCTCGCCGTGATCGGGCAGTGGCGGCGAGTGGGGGTGACCCGGCATCGGGCAGGGCGCGACGGTGGGAAAACATTCATCCCACCCGCCGCTGTCCGCGGTATCGACGTAGGAGGCGCCGGGAATCCCCGGCGCGAGGGGGATCTGGTCGCTCCGCCAGAGCCACTCGCGTCCGCGCGCCCGGCGAAGATTGGTCACCTTCATCCCGAGCGATGGGACCACCACCACTTCGGCTTCGGCGCCGCGGAGTGCGAGCGCGGGAAAGCCGGACACGGTGACCTGACGGAACGGCATCAGCCCGCGACGGCCGCCTCCAGCGCGGGCAGCACTCCCGCCGTGTCGCACACCCGCGCGATCGTCTCGCCGATCTTGTTGTTCGGCGTCGAGGCGCCTGCCGTCACGCCGATCACTCGCGCGTCGCCCAGCCAGCCGGCGTCCACCACCTCCTGCCGGCGCGCATTCAGGTGCCGCACCGTGCCGGCGGCGGGGTCGATCCCGCTCGCGTCCTCGATGTGGTAGGTGCGGACCCCGCGCGAGCGGCACAGCTCGGCCAGGTGATAGGTGTTGCTCGAGTTGTAGCCGCCGATCACGAGCATGAGGTCGGGGGCATCAGCCAGGAGCTGCTCCACCGCGTCCTGCCGTTCCTGCGTCGCCGAGCAGATCGTGTCGAAGCTCCGGAAATGCTCCGCCAGCGACGCCTTCCCGTAGCGGCGCTCCATCGCGCGGCCGAACTCCGCGGCGATCGCGAGCGATTCGCCGGAGAGCATCGTCGTCTGGTTGGCGATGCCCACCCGCTCGAGGTCGCGGGTGAAGTCGAACCCGGGCGAGGCCGCCTTGCCGAACCGCTCCGCCAGCGCCGCCGCGTCACCGCCGTGCTCGATGTAGTCGAGCACCAGCCGCGCTTCCGCCATGTCGAGCACCACGAGGTAACGCCCGCCGGGATGGCGCGTCACCTGGCTCGCCGTCGCCTTGGTTTCCTCGTGCCAGTGCTTGCCGTGGATGACCGCGGTGTAGCCGTCGCGCGCGTAGCTCTCGACCCGCTTCCAGACGTTGAGCACCGAGCCGCAGGTCGTGTCCACCAGGAGGCAGCCGATGGCGCGGAGCCGCTCGAAGTCGCGCATGGTCACGCCGAAGGCGGGCATGATGACGACGTCGGCCGGGGTGATGGCGGAGAAGTCGAAGTCGCGCTCGGGATCGTGGAGCAGGATCTCCACGCCCATGTCGCGCAGCTTCCGGTTGACGTGCGGGTTGTGGATGATCTCGCCGACCAGGAAGAGGCGGCGGTCGGGAAACTTCCGGCGGGTCTCGTAGGCGTAGTCCACGGCGCGGTCCACGCCGTAGCAGAACCCGAACTCGCGGGCGAGCCGGAAGCTCAGCGGGCCGACGGTGAGCCGGTAGTCGCCCGCGCGGAGCAGGTCCACCACGCCGCTGTGGTAGTCGGCGGCGAGCTGGCCCTCGATCTCGGCCTTGAGGCCGAAACCCTTCCGGAAGTAGGTGCTTTCCATCCCTGCAATCTAACGGGACGCACCCGGGCAGTCGGCGCCGCCCCGCGCGAGCGGGATCCCGCTGAACGAGCCGGCGATGCTCACGGCGCCCGCCATCACGACGCCGGTCGTGCGGGCGGAGAAGCGGCCGCTCACCGCGTCCCCCACGCGGGTGAGGGTCACGTCGCCCGTCGTGCCGCGGAGGTCGGCCATCACCATCTTCCGGGTCCAGCGCGCCGCGACCGCGGCCCCGGGCCGCGTCACGCCGCGCGTCGGATCGAACACGCCGTACCGCGCCGCCAGGAGCGAGTCCACCGGATAGACGGCGAGTCCGATGCCCGTATCTCCCGCCTGGCCGAAGATGACGAGGGGGCCCCCGCTCCCGCACCACGCCGCCCGCGCGCGGAGCACGGCGGTGCCCGTGTCGCTGCCCGTCCAGGAGGCGCGGACGACCGGGCCCCGGGTGCAGGCGCCGGCCAGCGCGGCGAGGAGGAGAAGGCCGCCGACCCGCGTCACCGCACCGGCTGCATCACGATGTCGAAGCGCCAGCGGGCGCCCGTCTCGGGGCTGATCGAATGGCTGAGGTCGAGGCGCAGGAGCGTGCTTCGAAGGAGGGGACTGTAGATGGAGACCCCGACGCCGCCGCCGACCAGCGTGCCCGACGCGAACAGGTCGCCCGGCGCGCCCGCGCGCCCGGCATCGAGGAAGAGCACCGGCCGCAGATTGCTCGCGACGGGTGACACATCGAGCTGCGCCGCCCAGAAGGCCCGCCCGCGAAGTGCCCCATACTCGAACCCCCGAACGGTGTTGAGGCCGCCGGCACGGAACTCGAGCTGCGGCAGGTCGCTGCCCGCGTACCCCGCCTTCAGCCGGATCGTCGCCCCGCGCGCGCCGCCGAAGCCGCGCTGAACCTGCATCATCACCCGGCCCGACGCCACACCCGAGCCCGCGATCCCCTCGCCCGCTACCGTCCAGCGGAACCGGCCGTACCCATCGGCCCGGAGCCCCGCGATCCCATAGTCGCCGTCCGTGATGGGCGGGTTGGCCGGGAAGTCGCCGGTGCCGCCCAGGAAATCGTTCACCGCCGAGTGCGCCTCCCGCTCGACGCTCCGCTGGCGCTCCCCGCGGGCCGACAGCGTGAGCTCGATCCCGGTGCCGGCCGAGGCCTGGAACGAGAGCGCGCCTCCGCTCGCGAGGTAGTAGTCGCCGTAGTCGTGGCCGGTGAAGAGCGCGCTGGCGGTGTTGGCCAGCGTGCGGCCCGGCGAGAAGGGGTCGAGGTCGCCGATGTCGCGATACGCGCTTGCGACCAGCCGCCCGCCCGGCGCGTCGCGCACCAGGCTCAGCCGGCCGGTGACGCGCTCGTCGCTCAGCCCGTAGCGGAGCGTGCCGAAGAGATCGGTGAAGCCGGTCCCGGGAACCCGCTGGCGGTACCCGACGCCGAGCGAGAGCCCCTGCACCCGGTTGTACTGCAGCGCCTCCGCGGTGTTCTGGTAGGCAAAGCCGCGCGCCCTCCGGAGCGTGATGTCGTCGGGCAGCTCCTCGACGAGGGACGCGAGGTCCGACTGCACGCTCCGGAGGCGCCGCTCGTCGGCGGCGTCGCCGTCGAACGCCAGCGAGTCGGTCCACCCCGCATAGCGTGCCAGGGAATCGTCGGAGGGCCGGTGCACTTCGTAGCGGCCGCCGGGCCAGTAGCCGGCGCGGTCGGCGGTCCAGCTCCGCGTGCTGTCGCCGCCGGTGCCCTGGCGCGCGGCGCGAATCGAGTCCCGGGTGGCGCGCCGGGCCGCCCGCGCCGAATCGGATGATGACGTGTCGGGAAGCGGGAGCGAGAACGCGACGGGCCGCCCGCTGTTGATCACGTAGTCGTCGAAGGTCGTCGCGGCCTGGAAGGGCACCACGACGTCCGTGAGCGGAACGCGCACCTGGCCGGCGATCACCTGCCGGTGCGGCATCCAGTAGCGCCCGTCCTCCAGGCCGTACTCGAGATCGGCATCCACGCTGACGATGCCGTTGATCAGCCCGTTGAGCCGCCGCGCGGAGGTCGAGTCGTGCGCGTCCTCGTCGCCGGCGCGCACCCAGAGTGACGTGCCCACGTAGCGGAAGGTGAAGCGCACGACCTCGGCCGTTGCCGCGTCGAGCCAGAGCCGGCCCACCACGAGCGCCGGCGCGGCCTCCTTCGGCGTGAACTGGATCGCGTAGAGCCGGATCCGCCGTCCGCCGGCGATCGTGGCCGAGAGACTGTCGGTGAGATCGTAGTGATACCAGTCCGGCGCGGTCCGGGCGAGGGGATGCAGCGCGCCGGTCGCCGGGAAGTCGTTGCTGAAGAGGCGAACCGAGTCGCCCACCGCGCGCGGCACGAACCACGGCCGGTCGAAGCTGCTCGAGAGCGGCGGCGCCCCGGCGCGGCTCCGGGCCCGCCGCCCGACGACGTCCACGCGCAGGTCGTTGGGGAGCTGCCACGCGATCTTCGCCTCCTGCTCCTCGACGGCACCGATGGGAAACCGGCCCCAGCGGCGCCGGCCCATCGACAGCGTGAGGCGATAGCGGATGCTCGCGTGGTAGTCGCGCACCGCGGAATCCTGCGCCTGGTGGCGCGCGATGCCGCGGAGGACCAGCTCCCGCGTCGCGGGGCTGGCGAAGGTGGGAAGGGTGTCGGGCTGCTGCGGTGCGGCGGAGGACGAGAAGGTCGCTGCGGCCAGGACGATCAGGAAGCTTGCGTCCATCTGGTCCGGCCATCGCGGTGCAGTCCGTAGGCCTTGAGGCGCCGCCAGAGGGTCGTGCGGCTGATGCCCAGCTCCCGCGCCGTCTCCGCCAGCTTCCAGCTGTTCTGGTCGAGGGTGCGGACGATCGCCGCCTTCTCGCGCTCGGCCAGCGTGGTCGAGCCGTCCTCGCCGGGAATGAACATCGCCTCACCCACTTCGAGCGACCCGACCCGGAGCGGCCGCAGCCGCCCGCCGACGGCGGCGAGCCGGGGCATCAGATCCTCGGACGACTCGGCCAGGTCCATGCCGCTCAGGGCACCGCGGGCCTGCTGGTTGGCGTAGAGCACCTTGCCATCGGCGTCGAAGACGACGACCCCCTCGCTGAAGCCGTCGAGCAGGGCTTTGGCGAGGGGGGAGAACACCGACGGCATGCTGGGATGAGAGGTCGTTTCGGGCATGGGGAATCATACGTCCAGAGAGGGTCGAAGTTTCAGATGGGGACGTTGCCCCGGTCCAGCCCATGCACACCTCAGTGTCGCCCCCGCCCCCGCCCCCCGCCACCCCCGCCCTTGCCCCGGGGACTCCCGCGCTGGTGCCGCTGACGATACGCATTGCCCCGTCCGCCGCCGCCGCGCCGGTCCCCGTCGCCTTCGGCCTCGCTGAACCGCGGCGGGTCCCGGTTCACCAGCGCCTGCAGCTCGGCCAGCGTCGCGGCCACCAGCGGCGGATGCGATCCGCGACGCGCCGCGAACACGATGGGCCGGTCGAGACGCGGCACTTCGGCGGCGCGAAGCCGCCGGGCCTGCCCCTCGCGCAGGGTGAGCCGGACGACACCCTCCCCGTTCCTCACCTCGTAGTCGAGCGGCACCATGTCACCCTTGACGCGCGCGCTGGCGGGCAGCGCCTCGAGGCGCGCCACCGTTTCCGGCTCGACCAGCGAGGCGTGATCGAGCACCAGCCGCGACCGGATGAAGCTTTCCCAGCTGTTGACCCCCTCCGCCTCGAGGAGCCCGCGCACGCGTGCGCGCAGCCCCGCCGGAGCCGCGGCCTCGAGCGTGCCGCCCGAGCGACGCCACCATTCATCGAGCCGCTCGAGCGACCGGCGCAGCCTCCCCTGGTCGGGGTGCACCGTTTCGCCGGCCATGAGCGCGTCGGCGAGCGCGTCGAGCGCGGCCGGAAGCAGCTCGGGCGGGATCCGGCCCTCGAGCACCTCGGTGTCGGCCTCCAGCTCGAAGCCGAAATAGGTGAGCGTCCGGGATACGGTGATGCGCTGATGCTTGCGCGGTCCGCCCACGCCGATCCTGGGCGGCCCCCACTGGGCGTACTCGCGGATCAGGTCGTAGCCGAGGGTGGTGCCCTCGATCGCCGCGCGCGGGATGCCGAAGCGGTCGGCGAAGAAGCGCAGGTTGCCCGCGACCGCGCCCCAGCTCCCGGCCACCGACGTGCGGGAGACACGCGCCTCCTGCCCGTCGGCCGTCTGCTCGTCGATCACGAGATCGAACGGCATGTACTGTGCGAGCAGCTCGGCGAACTGCTTCCTCACATCCTTCCCGGCGTAGGGCAGCTGCCTGGGAAGCGGCAGCTCGATCGAGCGATACACCGACGCGACGCCGAGTGCCGTGTCCTCGATGGCCTTGATGAGCACGCCCCGGCGCTCGGCCCACTCCTCCAGGCCGTCCTCGAACAGGTGCCGGGGCAGCCCGTACACTTCGCCCAGGTAGCCGTGCTGGTTCACCGCCTCCGCGTAGACGTTGTAGGCGGTCAGGTGGTCGCTCCCGTTCACGACGAGCCCGTGCAGGTCGCGCTCCTCGCGCGTCATGCGGTGCAGTGAGTCGATGCTGGAGCAGACCGCCACCATGGGCACGATCTCCGGTCCCGCGTGGACCAGCAGCTCCCCCCACGGCCGCTCCACCGGCAGGGCCTCGACCTCCCGCCCGTAGCCCGTGAGCCGGCCCTCCTCGACCAGCCCCCGCGCCGTCAGCGTCTCGAGCGCGCGCCGGTACGCCGTCCGATCGAGCGGCACCGGCAGGTCGAGGTCCCGCGCGTCCACCCCGAGAGCGGCGCAGGTGATGGCGACGCGCTCCGCGTCGCCGGCGAGCTGGAACTCGGGCGGGGTCGGCCGGAGCTCCTCGAAGACGAGGTCGCGGTCACTCAGGATGTACACCTCGCCGCCGGCCACCCGGCCGTGCACCCGCCCGGCCATCTGGAGGATCTCGTTGGCGCCGAGATAGAGGCGGTGCAGCACGTTCCGGCCGCGGTCCACCACGTTGCCGTAGCGCGCGTCGTAGATCACCACGGTGTCGAGCCCGCGGACGTTGAGCGCCGACTGGCCCGCGGCCGTCATCGCGAGCAGCCAGGGCCGCTCCACCTCCCCCTCGAGGAAGGGCCGGATGACGCGGATCGGCTCGCCGCCGTGATAGAAGGCGGTCGTGAGCCGCCGCCACTTCTCCCCCAGCGCGATCGCCAGCTTCTCCACCTCGGCACGGGTGGGCACGAACACCGCCACGCCGCGCCGCTCCTTGATGAGCTTCCGCATGAACTTCTCGTCGAGGAACTCCTCGGGCTTCTCGGCGAGCACCTCCACGCGCGCCCGGAGCGCCGGGTCGAAGGCGCGCGTCTCCAGCACCTCCGCGCTCTTGAGGTAGCGGGCGTAGAAGGTCGGATCCACCGTCGCGCTGAGCCAGATGAACCGGCAGCCGGCCCGCTTGCCCAGGGCGAGGCACAGCTCGAGCTCAGCCGATGTCTGGTGGATCTCGTCCACGATGACCGTGTCGTGGCCGGTGATGAGGTCGTCCTGGAACCAGCGCCGCGCGATGCCGGTGGTGACGATGACCACGTTCCATCCCGGCGTTTCCGGTGTGGCCTCACGCTCCCGGTTCACCACCCCCACCCGGAGCGGCGCCCGCAGGATCGCCTCGGCGATGGGCCGGATGGCGAGGGTCTTCCCGGTCCCGGTCCCGGCCACGATCCCGAAGGCGTAGCCGGCCGAGGCCCACGCCACGAGCTCGGTGCCGTGCTCGCGCTCGAGCACGGTCTCGATGTGAAGGCCCAGGGCCAGCTCGATCGTCTCGCACGCGGCCCGGGTGGGCGCGATCACGATGATCCGGCCGCGCGGAGGCGATGCCTGGCGGAAGGCATCGGGATCCGGCGGCAGGTGGTGGTCGCGCGCGGGGTGCATGACGGAATGAAGGGAAGCCAGAGGGGAAACGCAAACGCGATGCGGGCCCCGCGCCCTCGCGCGGAGCCCGCATCGTGATGTCGCTCAGCAACGTCTAGTGGCCGTACCGGCCGCGGTCGCTGCGATCGTCGTACCGGTCTCGCCGGTCGTCGTTGCGGTCGCGGCGGTCGTCATACCGATCGCGCCGGTCGTCATACCGGTCGCGACGGTCGTCATAGCGATCCCGGCGGTTGTCGTACCGATTGTCGTACCGATTGTCGTAACGATTGTCGTACCGGTCGTCGTCCCAGTCGCGGTAGTAGCGGCCGCCGCGCTCGTAGACCACGATCTGCCGCACGTTGTGGCCACGGTAGCGATCATCCCAGCGGTCGTAGTAGCGGCCATCGACGACGTAGACCGTGACCGGCCGGTAACCGCGGGCGCGCCAGCCCCGCTCGTCGAGGCGACCGTAGGCATGCCCGCGGCCGCCGCCGATGTTGATGCGCGCGACGACGATCACGCGAGGCCAGGCCTTCGCGGCGACCGGGACGGCGTGCCTTGCGACGACGATGGGTACGATGGCAGTACGAGTGAGCGACGGGGCCTCCGCGCCGGCGGACGAAGCACCGAGCATCAGCGCGAAGGCGGCGGAACCGACAGTGAGAGCGGATCGCATATGAGCCTCGAGTGAAAAGGGACAGCCTGCGTGCGCTGTCCCCCCGAAGCGAACTGCGTGCCAGCGTGTAAATCGTTGTGCTGCCGAGCCGATCAGGAGGCCGGGAACAATTTGGTGTCCCCGGTTGTGGACACCGGCTCCGTTAACTCCGACGGCCCGGGACCGACTTCCGCCGGGACTTCGCGGCAGCGCCCGGCGCATTCCGTGACTCGCGTGCACGCGGGGGCTCAGCGACTCCGCGGGCGGCGCTCTTCGCCGCGTGATCCTGGAGATCGACCCACTCGCACACGATGCGGTACGCCTCGTCGCGATCGCAGCCGAAGGCGGCGCTCAGGTAGGGGATGGCGCCATACATGTTGCTCCGTCCGCCGGCGTGCATGCGGCGGAGGAATCGGAAATAGGGATTGGTGCGCTCGGCGGACTTGCCTGCCATTCGGGTGCTCCACGAGCGCCGCCCGGCCCGGAAGACCTTGGGCGGCTTTGACTTGTAGGCTTCGTGCGGTACCCGAATATATACCGAAGTCAGCGGACCGGCAAGCGCCCCGCCACGCGGTGGAGTGCCCGCTCCGTCGCGATCGCGTGGACCCGGACATCACGCGCCTCCATCGGCACGGTCTCGAACAGCTGGCACTCGAATGCCGCCGCCACGAAGAACGCGCCCGGTCGGGCGCGCGCCAGCAGGCCGTCGTAGTAACCCCGGCCGTGGCCGAGCCGTCCGCCGGAGCGGTCGAACGCGAGGCCGGGGACGACGAACAGGTCGATCGTCGCGGGTTCGATGCTCCGTGCAGGGTCGGCTCGAAGCTCCCGCGGCGGCTCCAGCAGCCCGAACGGCGCCGGAGCCAGCTCGGCGGCATCGCGAAGATCGAAGAGCCGGAGCTCGCGGCCGCTCACCCAGGGCACCGCAACCCGCCGGCGGTCCCGGAGCGCGCGCTCGATCAGGGACAGCGTCTCGACTTCGCTCCCCACACCGACGAAGGCGGAGACGACCGCTGCCGCGCCGTACTCCGGCATGGCTTCGATCCGCTGGAGCACCGCACGCGACGCCCCGGCCCGATCGGCCATCGCGTCCCGCCGCTCGATCGCCTCCCGGCGCAGCCGTGTCTTTTCCGCCACGGAGACCTACCTTTCGGACGACTCGGCGAGAGGAGCGGCAGGGTGAGCACGTTCCGTGTGTCGGTGAGCAAGGACTACCTGATCTTCGCGTCGGCGCACTTCATCACCTTCCGCGGCCACCAGTGCGAGACGCTGCACGGCCACAACTACCGGCTGGGCATTGCCGTCGAGGGCACGCTCGACGACGAGGTCCGCTTCGTCGTGGACTTCAGCGTGCTCAAGCAGGCGGCCCGGCGGGTGGTGGACGCGGTGGATCACAAGGTCCTCCTGCCGCTGCGGAACCCGAAGCTGGTCATCACCGACGCCGCCGACTCGGTGCATGTCACCGTGAACGGCGAACCGCGCTACGTCTTTCCGCGCCGGGACTGCGCCCTTCTCCCGATCGAGAACACCACCGCCGAGCTCCTGGCCGAGCATCTCGGCGAGCAGGTCCGCGGCGACCTCGCGGCCCAGGGGCTCACCCAGCTTACCCTGCTCGAGCTGGAGGTGGAGGAGAGCCCGGGCCAGGTTGCGGTCTATCGCCGCGCGCTGGATCACGAAAGATAAGGAGCGACCGATGGCACGACAGGAAGCGACCTACGCCGGTGCCGCGCTGGCCGGCCGGCTGGGCGATCTCCCCGGCTGGGGGGAGCGGGACGGCGCGATCGAGCGCACCTACACCACCGGCGGCTGGCCGGTGACGATCATGCTGGTGAACGCCATCGCCTTCCTGGCGGAGGCGGCGGACCATCATCCGGACCTCTCGGTCAGCTGGGGACAGGTCGTGGTGCGGCTCAACACCCATTCGGCGGGCGGCATCACCGACAAGGACATCGAGCTCGCGCGCGCGATCGAGCGGCAGGCACTCTGGCGGCCGGAAGGCGGCGCGCTCACCGGCACGACGAAGAAGTGGGTGAGCGGCGACGCCGCGGCGTCGTGACGCCGGCGCCTCTCGCCCATCCACTGCTTCCGGCGCCTGATCCGCTCGAGACGTACGAGCGGGTACGCCACCTCCCTCATCCGATCTTCCTCGACAGCGCGGAGCGCGGTCGGCGCGGGCGCTACTCCTTCGTCGCCGCTGATCCGGTGACCGTCATCGAGCGCACCGGTGACGCGCATGCGCTCGACGCCGTGACCGATGCGATCGCGGCGGCGGCGGCCGAGCCGCTGCCGGGCCTCCCGCCCTTTCCGGGCGGGGCGGCCGGGTTTGTCAGCTATGAATGGGGCTCCGCCCTCGAGCGCCTCCCGGCGCCCGTGCCGGATCCGCGCGCCCTGCCCGACGTCCGCTTCGGGGTCTACGACTGGGTCATCGCGTGGGATCACGCGCGCGACGCCGCCTGGATCGTCACCACCGCGCTCGGTGGCCGGCAGCCCGGCCGGCGGCTGGAGGAGATCCGGGCCCTGCTGGCGGCGGGGCCACGGCCGTCGGGCTCACCGCCGCAGGTGCAGGGAGCGGCCGCGGCTTCGCCCCCCGCCGTGCGCTCCAACTTCGCACGCGGGGACTACGAGCTCGCGGTCGGGCGGGTCCGGGACTACATCCTCGACGGCGACGTGTTTCAGGTGAACCTGTCGCAGCAGTTCGAGCTGCCGGTCACGGCGGCGCCCCTCGACCTCTACCGCTCCCTCCGCGCGCGGCACCCGGCGGCCTTTGCCGCGCTGATCGAGGCACCTGGTATCGCGATACTCAGCGCGTCCCCCGAGCGCTTTCTCCGGGTGGAGGGTCGGGAGGTGGAGACGTGCCCCATCAAGGGCACGCGCCCGCGCGGCACGACGCCCGACCTGGACCGGGCACTCGCGGCGGAGCTCGCGGCGAGCGCCAAGGACCGGGCCGAGAACGTCATGATCGTGGACCTGATGCGAAACGACCTCTACCGGAACTGTCTGCCCGGAACGGTGACCGTCTCCGAGCTCTGCGCGCTCGAGGCGTACCCCACGGTGCACCACCTGGTATCGACGGTGCGCGGCACCCTCGGCCCGGGCGCGACGGCGGCGGCGCTCCTCCGCGACGCCTTTCCCGGCGGGTCGATCACCGGCGCGCCGAAGGTGCGGGCCATGGAGATCATCCGCGAGCTGGAACCGGCACGCCGCGGGATCTACTGCGGCTCCATCGGGTACCTGAGCGCGAGCGGCGCCGCCGACTTCAGCATCGCCATCCGCACCGCCACCGTGCGCGACGGGGTGGCCTCGGTGCCGGGAGGCGGCGGCATCACCGCGGACTCCGATCCCGCCGCGGAGTACGACGAGACGGTCGCCAAGGTGCGCGGCGTGCTGGCCGCGCTGGCCGCGGCATGATCCTCCTCCTCGACAACTACGATTCCTTCGTCCACACCCTGGCGGGCTACGTGCGCGAGCTGGGCGCGGAGGCGGTGGTGCGGCGGAACGACGCCCTCACGCTCGCGCAGATCGAGGCGCTCGCCCCGTCACACATCATCATCTCTCCGGGTCCACGGACGCCGCGCGAGGCCGGCGTGTCGTCGGAGGTCGTGCGCGCGCTCGGTGCCCGGACGCCGATCCTCGGCGTCTGCCTGGGGCATCAGTGCATCGGGGCCGCGTGGGGTGCGGCGGTCGTGCGGGCCCCGCGGCCCGTGCACGGGCAGGTCTCGGAGATCCACCACGACGGCGCCGGCATCTTCGCCGGCCTCGAGAATCCCTTTCCCGCCGCGCGCTATCATTCGCTGGTCATCGATCGTGCCACCGTCCCCGGGGATCTCAGGGTGACGGCCACCACGGCCGACGGCGTCGTGATGGCGGTCCGCCATGAACGCCATCCCGTGATCGGGCTCCAATTCCATCCCGAGTCGGTGCTGAGCCGGCATGGCCACCTTCTGCTCCAACGCTTCCTCCAGCTGCAGGTGTGACGATGTCAGTCCCGAAGTCCTCGCTCCCAGTCCTCGCCCTTGCCGCGGTGTGCGCCGCATGTGCCACGCCGCGCGCGCCGGCCGACGCGGGGCGCATCTACGTCTCGAACGAGGAGTCCCAGACCCTCTCCGTGATCGACGCCGCGCGGGACAGCGTGGTCGCGACGATCCCGGTCGGCACCCGGCCGCGCGGCGTGCACGCCGGCGCGGACGGCCGCGTGTTCGTGGCGCTCAGCGGCTCGCCCCGCTGCCCGCCCACCATGCCCGATGCCGAATGCGAGAAGCTGGTGTCGGACAAGTCGAAGGACGGGATCGCGGTGGTGGACCCGGCGGCCGGGCGGGTGGAGCGCATCCTTCCCGGCGGCTCCGACCCGGAGAACTTCGCGGTGAGCGACGACGGGTCGCGGCTCTACGTCTCCAACGAGGATGCCAATGCCGCCTCGATCGTGGACGTGGCGTCCGGCCGCGTCACGGCGACGGTGCCGGTGGGCCGTGAGCCGGAGGGCGTGGGCATCCGGCCGGGGGGCCGGGAGGTGTGGGTGACGGGAGAAACCGACCACGACGTGACGATCTTCGACGCCGCCTCGGGGCGCGTGACGGGCCGCGTGGTGGTGGACCGGCGCCCGCGCGGGGTCGCCTTCTCCCCCGACGGGCGGACGGCGTACGTCACCGCGGAGGTCGGCGGCACGCTCTCGATCGTGGATGCCGGCGCGCGAAGAGTGACCGACACCATCCCCTTCGGCCCCGGTGCCAGGCCGATGGGCGTCGTGGTGAGCGGGGACGGCTCGCGCGTGTACGTGACGACCGGCCGTGGCGGCACCCTGGTATCGGTGGATCCGGCCGCGCGGCGCATCGTCGGCTCGGCGGCGGTGGGGCCGCGGCCGTGGGGTGTCGCGCTGTCGGCGGACGGGCGGCGGCTCTACACGGCCAACGGCCCGTCGGGAGACGTCACCGTGGTGGATGCGGCGACGCTCGCGGTGCTTCGGCGGATTCCGGTGGGGAAGATGCCCTGGGGTGTGGCCGCGGGCCCGCGCTGAATCAGGCGAAGGGCCGGCGGGTGAGCACTGACTTGGGCCGCGACCGTGCGAGCGACCCGTCCATCCCCCAGCGCCGCCCCGCGCGCGCGAAGAAGAAGGCGCACATGAGCGCGAACAGCACGATGTGAAATCCCTGCTGCGTCGGCGACATCCACTGCACCGCGAGCCCGTAGGCCACGACGAGCACGAGGCCGACGAGTGACCCGAGGCCGGTGAACAGTCCGAGCGTCAGGAAGATGCCCACCGCGACCTCGCCCCAGGCGGTGAGATGGGCGAAGAGCCGGGCGTGGGGCAGGACGGTGTTCGTGAGGAAGTCGTGGTACCAGACGATCGGATTGCCGTCGGCCTGGCGCGCGACCAGCGCCGGCATGGTGCCCAGCCAGCGCGCCGAGGTGTGGGGGAACGGCGTCAGCGCCACCTTGGTGACCAGCGCCTTCGCGAAGTAGAGACCGACCACGATCCTGAGCAGGGCCAGCCACTCCGCCGGATGATCCATCCCCACCGACCGCGATCCGTAGGCCATCAGAGTGTCACTCCGAGCTCGTGGAAGACGAAGCTCCAGGTGTCGGTCAGCTCGTCGAGCAGCTTGGCCAGCGGCTTGCCCGCGCCATGCCCCGCCCGCGCCTCGAGGCGGAGGAGCACCGGCCGACCCGACGACGTGGCTGCCTGCAGGCGCGCGGCCATCTTCCGCGCGTGCATCGGATCCACCCGCGTGTCGCTTTCGGCGGTGGCCAGGAGCACCGCGGGGTACGGCGTCCCCTCCCGCACGTGATGATAGGGCGAGTAGGCGCGGAGCCAGCGGAACTGCCCGGGATCCTCGGGCGAGCCGTACTCGGGGATCCAGAGCTCGGCGATCAGGAACTGATGATAGCGCAGCATGTCGAGCAGAGGCACCTGCACGACCACGGCGCGGAAGAGATCGGGACGCTGGGTGATCAGCGCACCGGCGAGGAGGCCGCCGTTCGAGCCGCCGGCCAGCGCCAGCCGGTCAGGGGTGGTGTACCCCTCGCTGACCAGCCACTCCGCGGCGGCGATGCAGTCGTCGAAGGTGTTCTGCTTGGCGCCCAGCATCCCCGCCTGGTGCCAGCGCTCGCCATACTCGCCGCCGCCGCGGAGGTTCGGCACGGCCAGCACGCCACCGGCCTCGAGCCAGAGGAGGAGCGAGCGCGCAAAGGCCGGCGTCATGCTGATGTTGAACCCGCCGTAGCCCGTGAGATAGACGGGGTTCCGGCCGTCGAGCCGGATTCCCCGCGGCGCCACGACGAACATCGTCACCGGCGTGCCGTCCCGCGAGGTGAACGTCACCTGCCGGACATCGAGCCGCGCGGGATCGACGTCGGCCTCGACGCGGCGCCAGACCGACTGGGAGCCCGTGCCAGGGTCCACGCGATACACGGTGGGTGGCGTCGTGTAGGAGGAGAAGCCGTAGAACAGCTCATCGCCCTCCGGCTCGGCACCGAGGCCGAAGATGCTCCCCAGGACCGGGAGCCCGACTTCGCGCGCCGCGCCACCGTCGGGATCGACGAGCACCAGCCGCGAGGCCGCCCGCTCGAGCCAGGTGAGCGCGATGTGCCCGCGCGTGAACGCCACGCCCTCGAGGACGGCAGCGGGATCGGGCGCGACGATCGTCGTCCATGCGTCGCGGGCCGGCCGCTCGGGATCCACGGCGTAGAGTCCCCACGTGGGGCCCTCGACGTTGCTCCGGACATACAGCCGCCCGTGGGCAAAATGCCCCTCGAAGCCCGCGGCGAGGTCCTTCACCACCGGCACCATCGCGCCGCCCGCCGCGAGGTCCTGCAGGTACAGGTCGGTCTCGTCGAAGGTCCGGGCGACGGAGATCAGGAGCCAGCGGCCGTCCGGCGACAGCGACACGCCGGGCCACCAGGTCTTGTCGTCCGGCTGGTGGACCAGCGCGTCGTGGGCGGGGTCGTCGCCCAGGCGGTGGAGATAGACGGCGCGATGGTACTGCTCGTCGCCCTCGGGCACGCTGCCGGGGACGGGGTAGCGAGTGTAGTAGAAGCCGCTCGCGTCGGGCAGCCAGGCCAGGTCCGCCGCGCGCGTGTCGGGAATCCGTTCGGCGAGCGGCGCGAGTGTGTCGAGGTCGAGGAGGTGGAGCACGCTGCGCTCGCTGCCGTCCTCGGATAGCCCGTAGGCGAGGAAGCGGCCGTCCTCGCTCGGGTAGTACCAGTCGAGGGCGGTGGTGCCGTCGGGATTCAGGGCGTCGGGATCCACCGCGACCCGGTCGGG
>JAICVB010000067.1 GCA_025935545.1 Gemmatimonadales bacterium | reverse complement strand
GTTGAAGACGGTGAAGGCGTAGTCGGGGTGCTCCGGGCCCAAGAGCTTCCGGCGCAGGTCGATCACGCCACGGTAGGCGCTGTCGGCGGCGGCGCTCTTGCCCTGCAGGTCGAGGGCGCCGGCCAGCCCGTTCAGCGCGTCGGCCAGGAGCGGGCTCGGCTCCGGGTGGTTCCGGCTCAGCGTGGCGACGGCCGCGCGGTGGAGCGATTCCGCCGCGGCCCAGCGGCTCTGCTCGCCCAGCGAGACGGCGACGTCGTTCATCGAGTAGGCGATCATGTCGTCGCCCGGCGGCAGGATGCGCTGGCGGATGGCCAGCGCCTCGCGGTGGCGGCGCTCCGCCTCCGCGGGATCGCCGCGCCCGTGCGCCAGGCTGCCCAGGTTCTGGAGCAGCAGCGCCGTCATGGTGTCGGGCTCGGGATGGCGGCGGCGTTGCAGCTCGAGCGCGCGACGGAAGAGGGTGTCGGCGCGGGGATACTCGCCGCGCGCCAGGTAGAGCGCGGCGAGGCCGTTGGTCGCGCGGATGGCCGCGTCGCTGCCGGGGCCGGCCACGCGCTGCTGCAGCTGGAGCGAGCGGCTCAGGTGCGTGAGCGCCGGATCGTAGCGGCCCAGCGCCTGGTAGCTCTGCCCCACCACGCCTTCGACCTCGGCCTGCACGGCGGGCTGGGCGGCGAGCTCCGTGGTGATGCGCTGGGCCGCGGAGTCGAGCAGCTCGGACGCGGGCACGTCGCGGCCGCCGGTGGCGGGCTTCACCGAGCTCAGGAGCTCGCGGAGGAACTGGCTGATCCGCTCGGCCGTGGCCTGCTCGGCGCGTGCGCGGCGGGCCTGGTGCGTGGTGGCCAACACGCCGCCGATCACTGCGGGGAAGACCAGAACCGCGGCCGTGACCGACACCGCGTTACGGCGAACGAACTTCCGCACGCGGTAGCCCATCGCGTCGCCGTGGGCGCGGACCGGCAGCCCGTCGAGCCACCGGCGCACGTCGTCGTCCAGCGCCTCGACGGACGAGTAGCGCCGCTCGGGCTCCTTCCGGAGCGCCGTGAGGGTGATCAGGTCGAGATCGCCGCGGATCCGCGCCCTCCACTCGGTGCGTGCCACCGCGCTGGGGCGCGGAGGTGCTTCGGTGAGCACGCGATGCTCGAGCTCCGCGGCCGAGCCCGACGAGGCCACGAAGGGACGGCGTCCGGCGAGCAGCTCGAAGAGGAGGACACCGAGGGAATAGACGTCGGACGCGGTGGTGAGGGCGTCGCCCCGGATCTGCTCGGGGCTCGCGTACTCCGGGGTGAAGACGCGGGCGCCGCCGCGGGTGAGCGGCAGCCCGTCGGCCTCGGCGTCGTCACCCAGCATCTTGGCGATGCCGAAGTCGAGCAGCTTGACGACGCCGTCGCCGGTGACGAGGACGTTGCCGGGCTTGAGGTCGCGGTGGATGACGAGGTTCCGGTGCGCGGTGCGGACCGCGGCGCAGACCTGGCGGAAGAGGGCGAGGCGCTCGCGGAGGCCGGCCCCGTGCGCATCGCACCACGCGGTGATCGGTGCGCCCTCGATGTACTCCATGACGAGGAAGGGCCGGCCGTCGGCGGCCACGCCGCCGTCGAGCAGCGTGGCGATGTTGGGATGGGTGAGCCCGGCGAGGATCTGCCGCTCGCGCCGGAAGCGCGCGAGGGCGAGCGCCGAGTCGAGGCCGCCCTGCACCAGCTTGAGGGCGACGCGCTGGCGGTACTGGTCGTCCGCGCGGGCGGCCTCGTACACGCTGCCCATGCCGCCCTCGCCGAGGAGGCCGACCAGCTGGTAGACGCCGATCTGGGTGCCGACCAGGGAGCGCGGGTCGCCGCCGCGTGCCGCGTCGCCCAGGTCGAGGCGGGGATCCGTGGCCCGCTCCGCCGCGGTGACGAGCGACTCGACCTCGTGGCGGAGCGCGGGGTCGGGCTCGGCGCGGAGCAGGTAGCCGGCGCGCTCCGACGTGGGGAGGTCGAGCACCGCGTCGAACAGCTCGCGGAGCCGGCGCACGCGCTCCGGGCCCGCGGGCTCACTCACGCGGCACCGCCCAGCTCGCGCGCGAGCCACGCGCGGGCGAACTGCCAGTCGCGCTTCACCGTCGCGGGTGAGGTCTCGAGCACGTCCGCCACCTCCGTCACCTCGAGCCCGGCAAAGGCCCGCAGCTCGACCACCCGGGCCCAGCGCGGCTCGGCGGCGGCGAGCCGCTCGAGGGCGTCATCGAGGACGAGGAGATCGACCGCGCGGTCGTCGCTCGCGGCGAGCTCCTCATCGAGGGTGACGCAGAGAGACCCCGCGCGCTTGGCGGCGGCGCGGGCGCGGGCGTGGTCCACCAGCACGCGCCGCATCACGCGGGAGCTCGCGCGGAGGAAGTGACGCCGGTCGTCGAACGAGGCCGGCGCGCCGCCCACGAGCCGGAGGTACGCCTCGTGGACCAGCGCGGTGGGCTGGAGGGTGTGGTCGGCCCGCTCGCCGCGCATGTGGCGCTCGGCGATGCCGTGCAGCTCCTGGTAGAGGTGGGGGAGGAGGCGCTCGTACGCCTCCGGATCCCCCTGGCGCGCCGCCTCGAGGAGGCGGGTGACGGTGCGCGGCGCCGGGCGCTCAGCGTCCATGGCGCCAAGTTACGGCGCGGAACGGAGGGCGACTAGGGCGGCGGGACTACTCCTTCACCTGCTGCCAGCGCGTGGTGCCCGCCGGTGCGACGAGGTCCACCCAATCGAGCCGGACGGTGCGGTCGTGGGGTGCATTGGGATCGATGCCGATGGTGGTGGCCTGACTCGCCTTTCCCCAGCAGCTCAGCGAGACGTTCATCGTGCTGTCGGGCGCCATGGAGCGCTCGCCGTCGCCCATGAAGACCAGTCCGCGCTCAAAGTAGAAGCCGCCGATGTCGCTTCCCGTGCGCGGCTGGAGCTGGACGTGGCAGCGCTGACCCGTGGGGAAGTAGGCCGTGGTCCAGCCGAAGGCGCGAATGGTCCAGCCGTCATTCCGGAGGATCCACTTGCCGGGGGCCGACTGGTCGAGCGCCCAGAGGCACGCGGTGTCCAGCAGCTCGTCGTGGACGCGGAAGGCGATGTCGTTCTCGAGCGTGAGGCGGCCGACGGCGGTGCTATCCACGGTGCCGGCGCAGGTGCCGCTTCCGCCCTTCCTGGTGAACGAGAGGACGCCGGCGTCGAGCAGCTCCTGGGTCTTCTCGACTCGAAGGGTTGTCCGGAGCTGCACGCGGCCGAGGTTGACGACGATGCTGTGGACGTCGGACGGAGCGTCGGCGTAGCGCACCTTGATTGGCAGCTTGAGCGAGGAGCAGGAGGTGGCGGAGAGGCGGAAGTTCATCCCGACGCTGAGCGTCACCCGGCCGTCCACGATCGGCTGTGGGGTGCCGCCCGAGTAGAGCTGCTGCCCGCAGCTGCCGTCGGCGGGCTGCCACTCGACGGCGACGAACTCGTCGCCCGGGAGGCCCTCGAGCACGACGTCGAACGTCGTGAACCAGTTTTTCGGGACCGCGTCGGTGAGGCGAAGGGGCTGGCTCTGCGTCACGCTCACGGCCGCCGGCGCGTAGCCGTCCCACCGGTCCACGACGCGATACGAATCGGCGACGGTGCGAAGCTGGCCGCCCGCGTGGCCCACCGTGAGGGGCCCTGCGTAGTGCGGATCGAGCACACCGGGATCGCTCGCGCTCGGCGCGCGGGCCACGATGCGCGTGGCGCTCGCCTCGACGACGGCGAGCTTCCGCGTGCCGATCCGGACGGCGATGTCGGCGGGACGGAAGCCGCTGCCCGTGATCACGACGCTGCCACCCTGCGGCACCCGGTAGCGCGGCTGCCAGGCCTCTACCGGCGGCGCCGGCTCGAGCCGGCTCTGGAAGGCGGCCTGCCCCGCGGCCGACACCGAGGCGACGGGCGAGGTGGTGACGTTCGACGATACGAAGACCGGCGCGGCGGCCGCCTGCACGATCGACACCGTACGACTGCCACGCGGAGCACCAGGCCCGCTGCCGCTGGCCGTGATCGTGACGGCTTGCGCGGGGGTTCCGCGAAGCGCCGTCGCCGCGAGCACGAAGGTGGCGGTGCGCTGGAAGGCGGGGACGGTGACCGCCGGGATGGCACCGGCGAGATCCGCGCGGTCGCTCGTGAAGGACACGCGGAGCCCGCCGAGCGGTGCCGTGCGCGGAAGCAGGATCCGGCCGTTCACGGTGTCACCCCCGCGGATCGTTGCGGGGAGGGTGATCTCGATCTCGCCGGCCGCCGTCGCCGTGGAACGGGCGGGCGGGGCGCGGCGGACGAGCTGTGCCGAGGCCGGCGTCGCCAGCAGGAGCGCCAGACCGCCGGCGGTCAGGAGCGGGTGAAATCGCATCGCACCCTCCTCACGGGTTGGTGGCGGAGGTAAACGCCTGGATCGCCGATCGGCCGGGCGGCCCGATCAGCGTGAGCCGCTGCAGGATGAGGCGGATGCCGTTGTCGTTGTCGGGCCCGCCGCCGCAGCGCATCTGGGAGTGGACGTAGAACCAGGTGCCGGCGGGCTGGTCGGCCTGGTAGTTGTTGATGCTGCACGCGTCGCTCGAGCCCTTCGCCTTCTCCACGCGCCACGACCGGCCGACGATGGCCCATCCCCTCGCGAGATGCTTCTTCGGATCGCCGGAATCGAAGGTGCACTCGGGCGGATGGATGCCGCTCCGCAGGGTGAAGCTGAGATCGTGCTCGAACTCGACGGCGCCGATGGGGATGGCACCCGAGAGCCCGAGCGAGACGCCGGTGCATGGCGCGTCGGGCGCGTTGATGCGGGTGGCAACGATGCTGGAGACGAAGGGGACGATCGCCCAGGTATCCTCGATGGTGTACGTCTGGCTCGGCGCGATGGAGACGACCGCGCCCGGGATCTCCCGGAAGACGGGGTCATCCGGCGTCGCAAGTCCCACGTTCAGGGGGCAGTCGCGCCCGCTGGCCTCCGGGTTGATGAAGTAGAGAGGGACGGAGAAGGAGGCGCGGCCGCCCACTGGAGTGATCTCGCGCGGCATCATCGCGTCGGGACCGAGGGCGCACCCGGCCACCTTCGTGTTCAGAATCCTCACGTGCGACCGGACATTCCGCACGTTCGACAGGTAGATCGTCGCCGGAACCTCGGTCAGCGCATAGACCGTCCCCTGCACCTGCACCGACGCCCGCGCGGCGAGCACGATGGTCCCGCGCGGGCGGACGTTGCCGGGTAGCTGCAGCTGCGCGGTGAGCGGGCCGGAATTCAGGAGGCACGCGGCACCGAGGACGCCAAGCCGGCCGGCCAGGCGGCACATCGAGACGTGTCTCATCAGCAGTGCCCCTGGAGCGGCAGCGGCGTGCCGTCCACCGTGATTCTTCCTCCCTGCCCCGGTACGATCCGGAAGTAGCGGTCGAGCGCGTACGAGGTCCCCGTTCCCTGCCACCGCGCGTGCACCGCGGGCGCGCCGCCGTAGAGCACGATCTCCCACCCACCCTGCCGGCTCGTGCTGCCGCCGAAGTCCACGCCGCCGTTGTCGAAGCCGCCCGGCGTGCTCGCGAGGTCGCTCGTGCTGAACTGGATCCCGCCGTCGGCGCAGAGGGCGAGCCGGGTGCGCTTGCCGACGAAGGCGCCCCGCCCCGAGGCCTGGGTGCTCGCGACATACACGTTGCCGCGGACGGCGCGCTCCAGGGCTGCGGCCTCGCGTGAGCCGGAGGCGTCCTGCACCAGCGACACGCCGGGGCGCGCGTACGGCGTCTCGTTGCCGCCCAGCTTGAGGATCAGATAGTCGCCGCGCCGCTCGGCGCTCGCCTGCACGCGGTTGCCGCTTTCCTGGTCGGTGACGGTGAGCGCGAGGCCGCGTCCGGCCGCGGCGCCGGAGCCCTCGATGGTCATTTCCGACTTCACGGTGGTGCGGCCCGAGAAGTAGCCGCGTTCGAGCCCGCGGATCGTACCGCTGACGCCGTCGCCGGCGCGCCGGAGCTCCAGCTCCTCCGCGTACGTCCCGTCGGGCGATGCCATCTGCCACTGGCCGGTGAAGGCGTCCGGATCCACCGATGCCATGCCGCTCCTGAGCTGCTCATTCCCGGCGAGGGCGGCGGCGGCCCCGCCGCCCAGCCCGGTCCGTTCCATCGCCATCGTGAGCGACTGCCCGCCCTCCTGCGCGATGGTGAGCATCAGCTTGCCGCCCGACATCCGGCCGCCGATCGCGAGGTTGGCCTGGGCGATTCCCACGCCGTTCATCTCCTCCACCACCAGCGTGCCGCCCGAGATGCGGCCGGCGATCGGCGCCTTGAGGCCGGGCACCTCGAGGGTGCCGCTCACGCGCCCCGCGCCCTCGCCCGGGCGGAGGTCGAGCTCGGCCGTCTCGCCGCCGTCGCGGTAGGTCCAGTGCCCGGTGAAGTTCTGTGCGTTCGCGTCGGAGCAGGCGAGGAGCGTAGAAGCGAGCGCCGCCGTGAGCGCGAGGGACATGGCTCGCATGGTCACGACCCCCGACCCGATGCGGGCGACGGCCTGGGCGGCACGGACCCACCACCACCGGCGGGAGCGGCACCCGGGCAGATGGGGCCGTCGTCACCCGGATTGGCCTTGGTGCACTGGCGCTCGCGGAAGATCGCCTGTGCATTGGCTCGGGCGCTGGTCAGCCGGTCCACGGCCGAGGCGCAGCTCGGCCGCTGCGCGTCGCTGGTGCGGTAGCCGATCATGTCGATCTTGCGGCGCTGCGCCTCGCAGGCGCGGATCGCCCGGTCGCGCGTGGTGGGCCGGGCGCGGCAGACGTAATCGCCGTTGGGGCCGGGATTGACCGTCGCCGGATCGGCGCAGCCGTTCATGCGGGCCACGAACTTGGCGCAGTCGTAGGTCTGCCAGTTGTTGCCCGGCTGGGAGCAGTAGTCGCGGAAGCGCTGCCAGGCGGCCTGCATCTGGGCGCAGGTGGCGCGGTCGGTCTCGCCGGGAGCGGGGGCGTGCCGAATGCCGTACTGCTTCTTGTATTCGGCGCTGCTCTCATTGCGCGACACGGCCCAGTTCACGACGGCGTCGCCGAGGCCGGTCTTGTTGTCCACCCAGCGAGTGGCGGGGACCACGACCGCGAGCGTGCCGGCGGCGGCGCCGATGGCAGTGATCGCGGTGCCGGCGGCAACGGTCGTGGCACCTTCGGTCACAGCGGTCACCGCAAACTGCGCGATGGTGGCGGCGTCGCCGGCATCCTGCAGCGTCTCGTTGGTGTCGCCGGTGGCGGTGCCGTCGGCTGCAATCTTGTCCACGTCCCCCGCCAATCCAGCGACACCGACGACGAGGGCGGGACTGTTCCGTTCGGCGACGGCGACGGCGATCAGCTCGGTAGCGCCGGCCCATACGCTGAACCAGGTGGTGACGTTCTCGATGGCCTGCTCACCCGAGTTCTTCGGCTTCTCCTCCTTCGGCTTGTCGGTACCGCTCGAGGTCGAGCCGCCCGACGGCGCGTCCGCCACCGGCGACATCCCGCTCTCCCGGCACTGGCCCATCGCCTGGTCCATCACGGCGACGGCGGCGTTCACCGCGCGCTGGTAGTTCTGGTCGGTGGCCGATGCGGCGCCGAAGAGCCCGCTCGTGCGGGAGGACGACCCGCATTTCCGGCTCATCGCGGAGCGATCCCCCAGGGCCGGCGCACGGGTCACGGCCGAGAGGTTCTGCCCGGCGGTGAAGGTGGCGGGGCCACGCGTGCCCCCGAGCGACATCCCCGCGGGTGCCGTGAGCCCCGCACCGCCGGTCGAGCCGAACTGGGCCGGACCGAGCGTGCCCTGCCCCATGCACATGAAGAGCGTCTGGTCGGTGCCGGGGAGCCCGAGTCCCGCCATGAAGTCATTGAGGCCCAGGCGCATGAGCTTGTCGTCCGACGGCTGGAGGCGGAGGACTCGCGAGATCTCGTCCACGGACGAGCAGGTGACCCGCTCCGGCGACGACACCGCACAGATGCGGCGAAGGGAAGACACCACCTCGGACGACTGGAGCACCGACGGGAGGCGGCGGATGTCGCTCCCGACGGCGGCGATGAGCTCGGCGGTGGAATGCAGCTGCCGGACGGTGCGGCCGGCTGGGGCGCGGATGGGGGTCCGCTGCGCGGCGGCGCCCGCCGGGGCGATGGCCGCGGCGAGCAGGAGGGCTGAGGTGGCGATGGATCGGTGCATCGGGCGCTCCGGCTGGCTGATGGGGGTGCCGGCCTGCGAGCGGCCGGCGGCATCTGCAAACGGGAGCGAAGCTGAGGGGACTGCGTTGGCGGAGCGTCCTTCCGGCGTTGGCCGACCGTCAGGGGAGGTGGAACGCCGGATCGGCCTCCTTCCATAGGAAGCGCGCCGCGGCGATGTGGTCGCGGGCACAGGCCCGGTCGCCCATCCGCTCGCAGATCCCGGCCCGGGCGAGGTGGGACGGCGCCAGGTAGGAGAGGCCATCCACCGAGTAATCGGCCGCCGCGGCGTACGCCCCCATCGCCTCGGGGTAGCGCTTGAGCTGGGCCAGCAGCTCGGCCCGGAGCCAGCGCTCGGCGATCAGCGAGGTGAGGGGGGAGACGGTGAACCGGTGCGACTGGAGCCCCAGCCAGGGGGTGCCGAGGGTCGCGAGCGCGTCGGCGGGCCGGCCGGCCATCCGGAGGACGCGGGCCCGGAGCGAGCGGGCAAAGGCCGCGGCCATCGCACCGCCCTGGCTCGTGCCGTGCTCGAGCTCCCCGGCCTCGCGCAACATCGTGACGCTGTCGCCCAGCCGCTCGCTCAGGCGGCCGATGAGGTAGGAACGGATGGCCGGGTGCAGCGAGTCGTGCGCGGCAAAGGCGTAGATGCCGGTGGGCGGGGTGCCGGCCGGTTGCCACCCTTCGAGCGTGGTGCGCATCGCCGCGAGCCGCTCCCGGCTGAGCGGCGCGAACGGCATGCTCGCGAGCATCGCGCCGATCTCGGTGGTGACGGCCGGCTCCAGCTCGGCCGCGGCGATGAGGCGATCCTCGACCGCGTGCCAGCGGCCGCGGGTGAGCTCGAGCTGCGCCGCGAGGATGTGCCCGTAGGCGCGCCGGGGTGCCGGCCGCGAGGGCTCGGTGAGAAGGTCCACCAGCCGGATCGCACCGGTCGGGTTGTGCGCGCCCGAGGGGAGGGCGTGGATCACGAGGCGCGAGAGGGTACGGTCGTCGGTGGCGCGGAGGACGGCACGCTCGCGCGCCTCGGTCACCGAGTCGTGGCTCACGAGGGCCCGGAGCACCGGCCACTTCTGCGCGAAGTCGGCGGTGCTGTCGAGGCCCGCGAGCAGGGTGTCGAGGTCGCGGGCGCGCGCATCCCACGCCGCGAGCTCGAGGAGGTGGGTGCGCGCCTCGCCGTGCGTCGGGTCCAGCGCGAGCGCGCGCTCGAGCGGCGGCCGCGCCTCGGCGCGGGAGCGGCCCATGAGCGCGTTGGCGTGATAGCGGAGATCGCCGAGCGAGAACCAGGCATCCACGTTGCCGGGCCGCGCCGTGGTGACGGCGGCGTAGAGACTCTCGGCGATCGCGTAGCGTCCGGTGCGCCAGGCAACGCCGGCCTGCAGGAGGCGGCGTGTCTGCTGCGGCAGGCGGTCGCTCAGCTGGACGGCGCGCTCCATGGACGCGGTCGCGACGTCGAGATCGCTCACCCAGTGGCTCGCGGCGCCGAGCCGGTAGTAGGCGAGGGCGAAGGTGGAGTCGGCGGCGACGGCGGAGTTGAAGGCGCCCACCGCCGCGGCGTAGTGGCCGAGGCGGAGGTCGCGCTCCCCCTCGAGATAGGACTTGAGGGCGGGGAGCGAGCCGGTGCTGGAGCCGGCGAGGCGGGTCAGCTCGGCGCTCGCGCCGCGGGCCTCACCCGCCAGAAGCTGGCGCGCGAGGGTATCCACCAGCTGGAAGACGTTGCGGGGATCGTCGGCCGGCGTCTGCACGGTGGCGCGCTCGGTGCCGTCGGCGTCGTACAGCGAGCCCAGGAGCTGGAGCCGCCCGCCCGCCTCGACGATGCTGCCGAGGACGAAGTAGCGGGCGCCGAGGCGCTGGACCACGGGGCGGGCGTCCTCCGGGCGCGCGATGGTACCGCCGTGCGCGCGCGCGGCGCTCACCACCCGGCGGGGATCCACCGGCACGAAGACCGTCGCGTCCTCGAGGCGTACACTCAGGAGGTCGGTGATCCCTTCGGCGAGGTAGTCGTATTCGTGGCTGCCGCGCACCGTGAAGGGAAAGACGGCGACCGAGCCTTCCCCGCCGCGCGGAGCGGCATCGCCCCGGCGGAAGAGGGCCGCGGCGATGAGGATGACGACGGCGGCGGCGCCGACCGCGGCGAACCGGCGGACGGACCTGCGCGGCGCCGGAGCGGGGGGCGGTTCCTCCCCTCGAGGCGGAGCCACCGCGGCCGGCTCCGGGATGAGAGGCGCCGGCGCCGGTCCCGGCGACGGCACGGCGGGTGCCGCCTGCCGCACCGGAGTCGACGAGCGGGTCCGGAGCCGCGCCGCCAGCGCGCGCGTCTCGTCACTCGGCTCCGCGTCGTACTCGGACGCCAGCCGCCGGGCGAAGGTCTCATAGGCGTTGATCGCGCCGGCCTTGTCGCCCGAGCGCTCGAGCAGCTGCATCAGGGTCCTGAGTCCCCGCTCGTCGTCCGGCGCGAGCAGCATCCCCTGCCGCGCCCACGATCCGGCCTCCGCCAACTGCCCTTCCCTTTCCTTAATAGCGGCCAGCTCCCACGCGGCCGCCGCGGCCCGCTGATGGAGCCGCGAGCGCTCCCGCTCCACCCACTTCTCGAACTCCTCCGCCTCCGGCACGAAGAAGCCGTCGAGCAGCGGGCCCCGGTAGAGAGCCATCGCGGCGGCCGGATCGCCCGCGTCGAGCAGGCGCTCGAACTCGGCCGCGTCGCAGACGACCACGGGGTCGAGGGCCACCTCGTCGTCGCCCCGGGTGCGGATGGCGTCGGGCCCCAGGGAGCGGCGGAGGTGATGGAGGGTGTGGCGAAGGGCGGCGCGAGCCCGCTCCTGGTCGAGCTCCGGCCAGAGGAGGGCGACTAGCACATCCCGCCGCTGGAAGCCGCGCGGCCGCGCGAGGGCGAGGTAGGAAAGGAGCGCCGCGCGCTTGGGGCCGGCGAGCACGGCCGCAAGCGTGCGGCCCTCGCCGTCCACGAGGTCGAGCGAGCCCAGGGTACGGAACGAAATCATGACGAACGCCCCATCGGGACGATGCGGTGCGGGGATGGACGCCTCGCCAACAGGCAGCGAACGGCGCGCCAACGGCATGAGTGGAGACTGTCTCCAAGCTACGCCCGGAACGCCGGGTGTCCAGACACAGGAGCCGCCCAATGCCCCGCCCTTGCCCTCCCTCCCCAGCCCCCGGCCTCGCGCTGGTCCTGGCGCTCGCCGCCGCGGCGCCGGCCGCCGCCCAGGATTACTCCGGCGAGTACGCCCTGATGACCCAGGGGCAGACCGTCCTCGCGCTCACCCTCCGGCAGCAGGCCGACGGGCGGGTGACCGGCTCGGTGGTCAGCGGCGACAAGTCGCTGCCGATCACCGGGACCGTGCAGAACGGGTTCGTGACCTTCGTGACCACGGGCTCGGGCGGCGGATACCTGCAATGGACCGGCCAGCTGGAGGCCGACAGTCTCGCTGCCACGCTGGTACCAAGCGGCCCTGACGGCCAGCCCGACCAGAGCCAGGCGCAGCGTCACATGCTCGTGCGGCTCCGCGCCGGTGAAGGGGTGAGCCGGGCGCGCGGGTCGCAGAAGTGGCTCTCGCTCGCGATGACCGCTGCCGACACGCTGGCGAGCTGGTGCGCACGACCCCTCTACGCCGACGGCGACGTGTGCCGGAAGCTGATGCCGGTGGTCCGGCGGCTCGCGCCGGCGCTCATGATCACGCGGCTCGCGCTGGGAGGCGGAGCGGCGGGGCCGGGGGCGCCGGGCGGGGTGCTGATGCAGCCGTATCCGGCGACGTCGGTGGCGGCCGCCGAGCCGGCTCCCGCGGGGCCGGCGCTCGCGGCGGCGCCCCGTCCGGCCACGGCGACGCGACCGGGACCCAGCGTGCTGAGCGCGCTCGGCGGCGGCGCGGCGCCGGCGCGCTACGACTTCGTGCTGATCAGCGACGGCGAAGTGGCGCTCGCGGTCTCCTTCACCGGCGGCGCCGACGGGTCCGTCACCGGCACGGTCTCCGCGGGCGAGACCTCGGTGAAGCTCAGGGGAACGCTGAGCGGCGCCGAGCTCAGGTTCACGACCAGGGCGGGTGATGGCACGGTATCCGAGTGGCGGGGACAGCTGAACGGAAACGGTCTCACGCTTACGCTCGCGGGGCGGGACGGTGACGAGACCTATGCGCTGGTGGCGCGGCAGTGAGGCGGGCG
>JAICVB010000100.1 GCA_025935545.1 Gemmatimonadales bacterium | reverse complement strand
TCCACGGAGAGGCCGATCACATGGCTCGACTGGTAGATCCCCCAGTTGAGGGGATCCACATCGGCGCCGAGCGCGCGGCCGAGGAGTCGGGCCAGCGCGGGCCGGTCGCCGGCGCGGGTGATGCTGTCGAGGAGGGGTCGGACCGACGCGAGCCCGCGCCGTTCGATCGCCCGCTCGTCGAGCCACGCGGCCCGGAAGTCGGCCACCTTCCGCGCGAGCGTGCCGGCGGGCGCGCTCGTGTCGGCGAGGAGTGCCGCGGTCTGGCGGCGGGTGCGCTCGGCGATCTCGGTGCGGGCGGTCCAGCTCTCGCGCCCTGGCGGGATCGGGTTCTCCCGGAGCCACGCGTCGTTGGCAAAGGCGAAGAAGTCGTCGCCGGGCCGCGGGAGCGCCTGCGCTGCTGCAGGGTGTCCAGTCCCCGAGCTGAGCAAAGCGATGAAGAGGGCGACGCCGCCCAGCCGGCCCAGCCGAATGACATGCATCTCGTGACCTCGTGGGATGGGAAGTGACGAGGTCCAACCTACCCCATCCGCGCCGGCGGCTCGCGGCCCCGGCCGGACAGGTTTGGAGCAGATCCGGACATCCCCGGGCGGCGCCTGTTCCGCAACGCTCCCCTGAGGCGTATGCTTGGGGTGACCCCAGCCCATGTCCTGAAATGATCGCACGCGCGCAGCTCATCGACGTCCTCTTCGTCATCGCGCCACACTCCCTGCTGCTCGACATCGCGGGGCCGGCGGAGGCGTTCCGGCTGGCCAACCTGCACCGCGCGGCGCGGGGCCAGCCGCCGCGCGTCCGGCTCCGGTTCGCGGGGCCCGGCGCCACCCTGCCGACATCGGTCGGGCTCTCGATCACCGGCGTCGAGCCGCTGCCGGAACGGCTCGCCTCGCCCACGTGGGTGGTGCTGGTGGGCCAGCCGACCGCGCAGCTCGCGCAGGTGACGCCGGCGATCGCCGCCATCGCGCGCTGGCTTCGCCTGCAGCTGGGCGCGGCCGTGAACACGCCCGGTACGCCGCAGCGCGTGGTCGCGATCTGCTCCGGCGCGCTCCTCGCCGCGCGGGCCGGGCTCCTGGGCGCGCGCCGCTGCACCACGCACCACGAGCTCCTGTCGCACCTCCGGGCGCTGGCGCCGCGGGCGCAGGTGATCGACAACCGCGTCTTCGTGGTGGACGGCGCCGTCGCGTCGAGCGCGGGAATCACGGCGGGGATCGACCTCGCCCTGCACCTGATCGCCGAGGAGTGCGGCGAGGCACTGGCGGCGAGCGTCGCGGAGGACATGGTGGTCTACCTGCGGCGCTCGCAGCGCGATCCCGAGCTGTCACCCTTCCTGATCCACCGCCGGCACCTGCACGCCGTGGTGCACCGGGTCCAGGACGCCATCGTGGCCAAGCCGGAGCGGGACTGGGACATGCCGTCGCTCGCCGCGGTGGGGCACGCCACGGAGCGGCACCTGCTCCGCCTCTTCACCGATCACGCGGGCGTGTCGCCGCTCCAGTACCTCCGGCTCATCCGGCTGGAGCGGGCCCGGCAGTCGCTCGAATGCGGCGCGAGCGTGAGCCGCGCGGCGGAGGTGGCGGGTTTCCGGTCGGACCTGCAGCTCCGCCGGGCGTGGAGCCGGCAGTGGGGCGGGTCGCCGCGCGACGCGGCGCGGGCCCGGCTCAGCCAGCCGGCCTGACCGCCCCCCGCGCCCGCCTTGACGCCCGCGAGACCGGGGCCGACCTTGGCTAGGCCGTCACCGCGTCCTCCTTTCGAACGAGGGCCCGCCCATGCCTCGCCTCGCCCCGCGGTGCATCGTCCCGCTCCTGCTCCTGTCCTTCGCGCCGATCGCCGCCGGTGCCCAGGGGGATCCGCCCACGTCCCGGCTCACCTTCTGGGCCAGCGCCGGCTACGGCTATGGTGCTGCCGGCCAGTACGCCGGCATGGAAGAGGCGGCGAGCGTCAACCTGTCCGCCCAGCGTGGGCGCATGCTCCTCTCGCTCCGCGCAGCCGGCGTCACCTCGAGCATCTTCGACTGGAGCTCCGACATCGGTCTCCTCGCGGGTCTCGCCACATCGCCGGCGAGCCGGTTCCACGCCGGCGCCGCGCTCGGGGTGGGCGGCGCTCATACCACCGGGCCGGACGGCATCCGGTTCACCATTCCGGCCGAAGTGCAGCTGGCGTGGCGCTTCGCGCCGTACGTGGGCCTCGCACTCTACGGCTTCGCGTCGCTCAACGGCGACGACAGCTTCGGCGGCGTGACCATCGCGGTGCAGGCGGGGAGGCTCCGGTAACATGACGGGGAGCCATGCCGACTTCATGCGGCGCTGGTTCGACCAGGTCTGGAACCTTGGGCGCGCCGAGGCGATCGAGGCGATGCTCGCGCCGAACGGCCGGGTCCACGGCCTCGGCGAGGCCGATGCGGTCGCGACGGGGCCGGCCGAGTTCCGCCGGTTCTGGACCCAGTTCTGCGAGGCCTTTCCCACGCGGCGATTTACGGTCGAGGACGTCGTGGAATCGGGCGACAAGGTGGCGGTGCGCTGGCGCGCGCGGCTGATTCACGGCGGCGACGCCCTGGGGCCGGCTCCCACCCGGAAGGAGGTCGTCGTGACGGGGATCGCCTTCGCCCACGTGCGCGACGGGCAGCTGCAGGAGGGCTGGAACAACTGGGACTCGCTCGAGCTGGCGCGGCAGATCGAGGCGCTCGCCCCCATCAGGCCGATCCTGCCGCAGGCGTAGCGCCGCGGGTCGACTGTCCCCTCACTTCGCCGGGAGCGATTGATGCAGCTCGGAAACTTCTCCGTCAGCCTCGCCGTGAAGAATCTCCCGGCCTCGAAGGCGTTCTACGAGAAGCTGGGCTTCTCCACCTTCATGGGCAATGCGGACCGGGGCTGGCTCATCATGAAGAACGGTCCCCACGTGATCGGGCTGTTCCAGGGCATGTTCGACCGCAACGTGCTCACGTTCAATCCCGGCTGGGACGCCGACGCGCAGCCGCTCCAGAGCTTCACCGACGTCCGCGAGCTGCAGCGGCAGCTCAAGGCGGCCGGGATCGCGCTCGCGAGCGAGGCCGACGAGCAGTCGACCGGCCCCGCGAGCTTCATGGCCATCGACCCGGACGGGAATCCGATCCTGGTGGACCAGCACGTCCCGGCGCCGTGACACGGCTCGAGCTCGGTGTCGCCTGCGGCTTCGTGTTCGGGGCCGCGGCGGTCGCGATGATGCTGCCGATGCGGTTCCCCGACAAGCGGACCGCGCTGCTGGCGGCCTTCTTCGACCGCTTCGCCATCGGACTGGTCGTCGCCCTGGCGCCGCTCCCGCTGCCGGCGTGGCTGGCCGGCGCGGGGTGGGGACTCCTCCTCAGCGCGCCGTCCGCGCTGATCACGCGGGCGTGGGCGCCCATCCTCGGGATGGGCGCGCTGGGCGGACTGCTGTGCGGGCTGGCGGTCGCGCACTTCGGCGGCGCGGTGTGACGCTCGATCGGCGAGCGACGCGCGGTACGTGCTCGCGGGGACCGGTATGAGCGTCACCGGTGATATGCTGGAGGGCGGCGTCCTCATCGGATCCCGCGATCTGGCGGTGATTCCCGCCGGCATGCCACACGGGATCCGCCGGATCGACAGTCGCGGGCTGTTCCATCTCGCGGTCAAGGTTCCCGCGGAGGCATGAGCGACGGGGCGATTGACTTCCGCACCGTTCCTGCGATGCTCCACCGCGCCCGCGTCGAAACCGCGTCGCTGGATCTCGCGTCAGCCAGCTTCCGGCTGGTGGCACGCCCACCAGACAGCGGGACGGCGCCGCTCACGCTCGTCCTGAGCGGCGTGAGCGAGTTCCGCTGGCATGCCGGCGCGGCGGCCAGGGGCGACCCGCTGAGCCTCTCGGTGGTGGGCCTCGAGCGGCTCGCGGCGGATGATGTGTGGCGGCTGTATGCCGTCCCCGGTCCCTCCGCCGTCCTCGAGCTGAGCTGCGAGGCCATCCGCCTGAACGGCGACCCGGTGACCGGCGTCGGGCGATCGTTCCGGGACCGCTGACCGACAGATCAAGGCCCTGCATGCGACTTTCCCTGCTCACCTTCGCCGCCCTCGCCCTGCTCGGCTGCGGCGACAGCTTCAGCCCGACGCGCGACAGCGTGGCCGGCAGCTACACCCTGACCCGGCTCGTCACCACGAGCACCGGGAGGGCCACCGACCAGCTGGGCGATGGCGCCACGATGACGATCACGCTCGCGCCGGGCGGGACGACGACCGGCCGGCTGGTGCTGCCCGCGGGCGACGTGAACGGCGCCGGGCTCGACGCGAGCATGGAGGGGACCTGGAGCCTCACGGGCGACCGGGTCGTCTTCACGCAAGGCGCCGACACCTTCATCCGCGATCTCACCTTCACCGCGACGGCGGACGAGCTCACGGCGGATGATACCTTCGGCGGCACCCGCGTCGAGATCACGCTCACCCGGGCCGCGCCGTGAGCCCCCACGAGCACTGGAGCATCGCGCCATACTTCATCGTGGACGACGTCGTCGCGTCGGCCGACTTCTACCGCGACCGGCTCGGCTTCCGCTACGACCGCTTCTGGGGCGACCCGCCCCGCTTCTGCATGGTCCAGCGCGGCGGGATCGTCATCATGCTCTCCCAGCTCGACGAGCCCAGGGGCTCGTTCCCCAATCACCGCGTGGATCCGGAGCGCGGCGCGTGGGATGCATATGTCTGGGTGGAGGACGCGGAGGCGCTGCACGCGGAATTCGTGGCGAACGGGGTCACCATCGCGCGGGCACCGTGCGTCCAGCCCTACCACTGCCTCGACTTCGAGATCGACGACCTCGACGGGTACCGGCTCTGCTTCGGCGCCGACCTCGGCGGGCGCACCGGCGCGTGATTCCACGCATGGCCGGCGCCCTCGCGCCCCTGCTCTGGCTCGGGGCGGTCCACCAGCACCCCGCCGCGATCGCCGGCCAGTGGCGCGGCGAATCCATCTGTGTCAAGGCCGCGTGGAACGCCGCCTGCAACGACGAGCGCATCGTGTACGATGTCGTGGCCGACTCCTCCGCGCCGGGGACGGCGCTCCTGCACGCCGCGAAGATCGTGGGAGGCCGCCCCGAGCCGATGGGCGACCTGGATCTGCAGTACCGGGCCGCCGACAGCACCTGGTTCGGTGACTTCAGCAACTCGCGGGTCCGAATCCGCTGGGAATACCGCGTCCGGGGCGATTCGCTGACCGGACGGGTGTTCGATCGCGCGACCGGCCGCGTCGCACGCGCGGTGCGCGCCGCGCGGACGTCACAACGGGGGTAGCGTGGGACACATCGTGCTCTGGGCGCTCCTCACCGGCGGCATCACCGGCGGAGCGTGGGTGGGGATCGTGCTGCTCCGGCGCCAGCGGCGCCTCACCGGGGAGCAGTGGCGCCTGCTGGAGGCGACCCGCGCGCAGCTCGACGTGATGGCCGAGACGCAGGCCCGGCTCAGCGACGCGGAGTCGCGGCTGGACGACGCGGAGCGCGCACTGCTCGAGCGTCCCCGGCCCGACTGACGGTGGAGCTGCAGCCGGTCCTCGAGGGAGAGCTGGTGCGGCTCCGCCCGCTCCGTCCCGCCGACTACGACGCGCTCTATGCGGTGGCCCGGGACCCGCTCATCTGGGCCCAGCATCCCGCGTCCGACCGGCACGAGCCGGCGGTGTTCCGAGAGTTCTTCCGCGAGGCGCTGGCGTCGGGCGGCGCCTTCCTGGTGCTCGACGCCGCCGACGGCCGGACGATCGGGTCCACACGCTACTACGGCCATGACGCCGCCCGGCGCGAGGTCGAGATCGGCTGGACCTTCCTCGCGCGATCGCACTGGGGCGGCCGCCACAACGCGGAGATGAAGCGGCTGATGCTCGACCACGCCTTCCGCTTCGTGGACCGCGTCGTCTTCCTCGTCGGGCCGGGCAACCGGCGCTCGCGGCGCGCGGTGGAGAAGATCGGCGCTCGCGAGGCGGGCACCCGCGTGGACGGCAGCGGGCGCGAGAGCGTAGTCTACGAAA
This sequence comes from Gemmatimonadales bacterium, assembly GCA_025935545.1. Classification (GTDB taxonomy): domain Bacteria; phylum Gemmatimonadota; class Gemmatimonadetes; order Gemmatimonadales; family GWC2-71-9; genus JAICUF01. Next base: position 2,936 of record JAICVB010000100.1, on the reverse strand, counting down.
TCAGGCGGGAACGCTGAGAGGAGTCTCCATGCACGGCAAGATCTGCTACATCGAGATGCCGGCGGCCGATGTACCGGCGTCGGCCAAGTTCTACGCCGACATCTTCGGCTGGAAGGTGCGCCGCCGGGGCGACGGGGCCACCGCCTTCGACGACACGACCGGCGGCGTGAGCGGGACCTGGGTGCCGCCCGAGTGGCAGGGCGGGTCCACCGACATGGTCACCTACATCATGGTGGACAGCATCACCGACGCCGAGCGGGCGATCGCCGCGGCGGGTGGGCAGGTGACGACGCCGCGCACGCCGATCGGCTCCGGCGGCGGCGCCTTTGCCATCTTCACCGACCCGGCCGGCAACCGGCTCGGGCTCTACGAGGAGCCGGGCCGCGCATGAATGAGGCGGACGCCCCGGCGCGGGTGGCGGGCGTGATCCCGCCGGGCGAAGGCGAGGTGATCCGGGCTTTCGGCAACGCGATCCAGTTCAAGCTGACGGGATCCCGGACCGGCGGGGACCTTGTGCTCGGCCTCGCCACCGCCCCGCCGGGAAGCGGCGCCCCGCCGCACGTGCACCACGCCGACGACGAAGTCTTCATCATCGTCGAGGGCCGCTACCGCGTGACGATCGATGGGGTCACCAGTGAGGCCGGGCCCGGCAGCGTCGTGTACCTCCCGCGCGGCTCGGCCCACTCCTTCCAGGTGCTGGGACCGGAGACGGGCCGGCACTGGGTGCTGCTCACGCCGAGTGGATTCGAGCGCTTCTACGCCAGCGCGGCGGAGGTGTTCGCGGCCCCGGGCCCGACCGACCGGGCACGGCTCGAGGCGATCAACGCGGAGCACGGGGTGGCGTTCGTGGGAGCGCCGCCGGCCTGATGACCGCGGTGCGGGCGGTTCGATGGGGCGAGCTGGAGCCGTGGGCGGCCCTCCGCCACGAGCTCTGGCCCGACCAGCCATTGGACGAGCTTACGGAGGAAGCAGTCGCTTTCTTCGAGGGACGCGAGCCCCGCCTCGCGGCGGTGATCGTGGCCGCCGCGCCGGATGGCGCGCTGGCGGGATTCGCCGAGCTGTCGCTTCGCGCCTATGCGGAGGGGTGTACCTCGACGCCGGTGGGGTTCCTCGAGGGCTGGTACGTGCGACCGGAATGGCGCGGCCGGGGCGTCGGCCGGGCGCTGGTGGCCGGCGCGGAACGGTGGGCGCGCGACGCGGGCTGCCGCGAGTTCGCATCGGACACCCGCTACGACAACACGCCGGCCGCGGCCGCGCACCGCGCGCTGGGATTCGACGAAGTGGAGGCCCTGCGGTGCTTCCGGAAATCCCTGGCTCCCGGCGCATGACGCGACCACTCGCCGGCCTCGCCATGCTGCTCCTCGCCGCCTGCGGCGGGAGCGACCCCTCGGCCCCCTCCGGCGACGCGCTCCCGGCCGCCGACGTCACCGGCACCTGGACCGCCACGCTCGCGAACCCCGTCTGCGCCGGAGGCACGCCGGTCACCTTCCTGGTCATCGGAACCGACGACGATGTGCAGCCCTTCGGATCCCTCACCTTCACCTCCACCTGGTCCGCCGGCGCCGCCACGGGAACGCTCTACGGCACGTTCAATCTCCGGACGCGCGTCGTATCGCTCAGGTTCTTTCCCACGGTCGAGAGCGGGCAGGCGGCGGCGTTCGACGGCGCGCTCGACGACACGCTCGCGCTGGCCGGCGACTGGACCGACCCCTACGCCACCCTCGCGCCGCTCTTCGGTGCTGGCGCCTGTACCACCACCGCCACCGCGGCGCGTACCGCCCCGGCCGGGTGACCGCGCGATGAGACCCCTCGCTGGCGTCCTCCTCGCGGCCGCGCTCGGGGCCGCGATTCCCGGGCCCACGGCGCTCGCCGCACAGCGCCCGCCGCCGGCGTTCGCTCGCTGGTCAGGCGCCGCGGTACGGGGCGGATCTCCGGTGGTCCCGGACAGCGTGCGCCGCGTGGCGCACTACCGGCACTGGCACTACGCCGCATGGGCCGCCGGCGTCGGCGCGGCCGTGGGACTCATCGCCGGCGCGGCCGCACCGATCGATTGCGCCGACTGCGACCGCCCGTCCCGCGGCACGGTCGTCCTCCTGGGCACGGGCGCCGGCGCCGCGGCGGGCGGTTTCCTCGGATTCCTGTGGGGGCTGAGCAACCCGCGGTACGAGACGACGACGCCGGGCGCGCCGTCACCGTGACCGTCGAGCTGGCACCGGTGCCCTGGCCGGCGCTGGCCGAGCTCGCGGGAGTGCCGACGGCCTTCCGGGTGGATCGCGTCCTCCAGGCGACGCGCCACGACGACGGACGCGTCCGCTTCACCGAACGCCCGGTACCCGAGCCGTACATCAAGGACTACGACGCGCTCGACGGCGGCCCGCTGGCCTGGCCCGGGCAGCTCGACCTCTCACGGGGCGGACTCATCCTGGCACGCGATCGCGGGCGCTGCGTGGGCGGCGCCGTCATCCTTCGCGACGTCCCGGACTTCGACCTGTTCGAGGGGCGGGAGGATCCGGCCCTGCTGCACGATCTCCGCGTGGACCCGGCGCACCGGTGCGGGGGCATCGGCCGTGCCCTCCTCGCGGCAGCCGCAGAGTGGGCCGGGTCACGCGGCTGCCGCACGCTCGTGATCGAGACGCAGGACGTGAACGCCGCCGCCTGCCGCCTCTACGCCGGATCCGGCGCCGCCCTCACGCGGATCGATCCGCGGGCGTATCCGGCGCTTCCAGGGGAGACCCGTCTCGTATGGGAGCTCCAGCTTCCCTCCGCCTGAGGTGGCGCCCGGACCCGGATTACTGCACCTTTGCCGGGTCCGACCAACCCCGACGCGGAACACCGAAGGACTTCGCCGTGCCCGACATGACCGTTCCCACTCCTCCGCCACTCCGCGCCGTCCGTACCGCCTGCCTCACCGCGGCGGGCTGGGTCCGCGGCCACTT
>JAICVB010000099.1 GCA_025935545.1 Gemmatimonadales bacterium | reverse complement strand
CGCGCCTTGTTCTTGGGCAGGGCGCCCTGGATCCGGAATCGGCCGATCCCGCGGGGCTCGTAGGGCCGGAAGAGGAGGAAGATGGACGTCGTGTCGGTCATGCCGCCCGCGATCGAGGCGACGGCCGTCGTGAACAGCATCTCGAAGAGGGTGTGCTGGTCCATGGCGCAGGAGTATAGCACGACCGCCGTCTTGCTTGGACCCCGTAAGACGATTAACATTCCGGGCTTATGTTTGACGAGCTCTCCCAGAAACTGACCGCCACGCTCCAGCAGCTCACCGGGCGGGGCGTGCTCACGGAAGACGCGGTCCGTGAGGGACTTCGGGAGATCCGGCGCATCCTGCTCGAGGCCGATGTCAGCTTCGACCTGACCCGCGAGTTCCTGGAGCGGGTGCAGGCGAAGGCGGTCGGGCTCGCGGCGCTCAAGGAGGTGCGGCCGGGGCAGCAGCTGGTCAAGATCGTCTACGACGAGCTGGTGGCGCTGCTCGGCGAGAAGCAGGCGCCGCTCGCCTTTGCCACGGTCCCGCCCACCGTGATCCTGATGGTCGGGCTGCAGGGCTCGGGCAAGACGACCACCGCCGGCAAGCTCGCGCGGCGGCTCAAGGCGGAGCAGAAGGCGCCGTACCTGGTGGCGGCCGACATCTACCGCCCCGCCGCCGCCGAGCAGCTCGCGACCCTCGGCACCCAGACGGGGGTCGGCGTGTACACCGAGGCGGGGCAGAACGACGTCGTCACCCTGGTGCGGAACGGCATCGCCGCGGCCGGCCGGGAGCGCGCCCGCACCGTCATCGTGGACACCGCGGGCCGCCTGCAGATCGACGACGAGATGATGGGCGAGCTCAAGCGGCTCAAGGCGGCGGTCAAGCCGCACGAGATCCTGCTGGTGGCCGACGGCATGACCGGCCAGGACGCGGTGCGGATCGCGCAGGGGTTCCACGACGCGCTGGGTGTCACCGGCGTCGTGCTGACCAAGATGGACGGCGACGCGCGCGGGGGCGCCGCGCTCTCGATCTACGGCGTCACCCACGCGCCGATCAAGTTCATCGGCGTGGGCGAGCGGCTCGAGGCGCTGGAGACCTTCCATCCCGACCGCCTGGCCGGCCGGATCCTGCAGCAGGGCGACATCCTCTCGCTGGTCGAGAAGGCGCAGACCGCCGTCGACGAGAAGGAAGCCGAGCGGCTGGCGAAGAAGGTACAGTCGAAGAAGTCGCTGGACCTCCAGGACTTCCTCGGCGCCATGAAGCAGATGCAGAAGCTGGGGCCGCTCAAGAACGTGCTCGGCATGCTGCCGGGGATGAACCCGGCGATGCTGAGCGCCGCGAAGGTGGACGACCGGAAGCTCAAGCACGTCGAGGCGATCGTCCTCTCGATGACGCCGCGCGAGCGGGCCGACCCGGACCTGATCGACGGCAAGCGCCGGCTCCGGATCGCCAAAGGGTCCGGGCGCAGCGTCCAGGAAGTCAACCAGCTGCTCACGCAGTTCAAGCAGATGCAGAAGTTCATGAAGATCGCGGGGAAGACCGGTGGCCTCGGGGGGATGAAGCTCCCCTTCGGCCGTGGGTTCCCCGGCTAACCCGCACCGACCAGGACAGGCACATGGCAACCCGCATCCGTCTCCGCCGCGAAGGCCGCAAGAAGCTCCCGATGTACCGCATCGTCGTGGCCGACCGCGAGGCGCCCCGCGACGGCCGCTTCATCGAGGTGATCGGCACCTACAACCCGAAGGCCGCGGATGCGAGCCAGGTGGTGGTGGATGCCGACAAGGCGCGGGCCTGGATCGCGAAGGGGGCGACGGCCACCGAGACGGTGCAGTCGCTGCTCAAGCGGGCCGGCGTCTTCCAGCCCGTCGCCGCCTCGTAGGCATGGCGGACGCCCGCCACCTCGTGGTGGGCCGGCTCCGGAAGCCGCACGGGCTCAAGGGCGAGATCACGCTCTTTCCCCTGACCGATGATCCCGCGACGGTCTTCGCGCCGGGACGCCAGGTCTGGATCGTGGATCTCGAGGGAACCGAGGTCGGGGGGCCGTTCGAAGTGGAGCGCTCGCGGGACTATCACCGCGAATGGCTGCTCAAGATGCGGGGCATCGAGCACCGCGACGCCTGGGAGCCTTGGCGCGGGCTCTTCCTGGGCGCGCCGGTGGACACGCTGGCCCCGCCCGACGGCGACGAGGTGTACCTCCACGAGCTGGAGGGATTCGCGGTACGGCGGGAGGACGGCACGCCGCTCGGGCTCGTGAGCGCCGTCTACGAGATGCCCGGCGGGCTGATGCTCGAGGTGCAGGGACCGAAGCGCGAGTTCATGCTGCCGTACCGCAAGGAGTTCGTGGTCCAGGTGGACCGCCAGGCGCGGAAGCTGACGGTGGCGCCGCCGGAGGGGCTGATCGACGCATGATCGCGCGCGCATGATCACGATCGACGTCGTCACGCTCTTTCCCGAGGTCTTCGAGCCGTTCCTCGCGGCCAGCATCCCGGGGCGGGCGGCGGCAGCGGGGCTGGTGCGGTTCCGGCTGGTGCAGCTCCGGGACTTCACCCACGACCGCCACCACACGGTGGACGACTATCCGTACGGCGGCGGGGCGGGGATGGTCCTCAAGCCCGAGCCGTTCTTCGAGGCGGTGGAGTCGCTGGGGCCCGTCACCGGGCCGGTGGTGCTGCTCTCGGCGCGCGGCCCGCGCTTCACGCACGACGACGCGGTGCGGCTCTCGCTGGGCGAGGGGCTCACGCTCCTCTGCGGGCACTACAAGGACGTGGACCAGCGCGTGGCGGAGGGCCTCGCCACCGAGGAGCTGTCGGTCGGGGATTTCGTGCTGTCGGGCGGGGAGCCCGCGGCGCTCTGCATCCTCGACGCGGTGGTCCGGCTCCTCCCCGGCGCCCTCGGCGACCACGAGTCGGCCAGCGGCGATTCGCACTACGACGGGCTCCTGAGCCCGCCCAGCTACACCCGGCCGCCGGAGTTCCGCGGCCGCGCGGTGCCCGACGTGCTGCGGTCGGGCGACCATGCCGGCATCGCGGCGTGGCGGCAGGCGGAGGCGGAACGCCTCACGCGCGAGCGGCGGCCCGATCTGTGGGCACGGTACGAGGCGATGCACCAGCCCTGAACGGGGCATTCTCACTGCAGGGGGTTGAGCAATGGAGCGGTTGGCGGAGGTGGCCCAGGAGGGCCGGCGCACGGACATGCCCGCGTTCGAGCCGGGCGACACGGTCCGTGTCATGGTGCGGGTCAAGGAAGGCGAGAAGGAGCGGCTGCAGGCCTTCGAGGGACTGGTCATCGCCAAGCGGGGCGGGGGCATCAGCGAGAACTTCACCGTGCGGAAGGTGTCGGCCGGCGTCGGCGTCGAGCGCATCTTCCCGATGCACAGCCCGATGATCGGCTCGGTGGACGTGGTCCGCCGCGGCCGCGTCCGGCGCGCCAAGCTCTACTACCTGCGCGCGCTGAGTGGCAAGGCCGCGCGCATCCGGGAGCGCCGCGAGGGCTGAGCGGTGCCGCCGCGTCCCACGCTGTCGCGCGAGCGCGAGGCCTGGGCCGGGGCACATCTGCTGATCGGCGTCGATGAGGCGGGCCGCGGGCCACTGGCGGGACCAGTGGTCGCCGCGGCCGTCGTCTTTCCGGCGAGCTGCCGCCCCGTGCGCGGCGTCCGCGACAGCAAGACCCTCCCCGCCGACGCCCGCACCCGGCTTGCCGTCGCCATCCGGCGCCGCGCCCTCGGCATCGGCGTCGGTGCCGCGTCGGTGCGGGAGATCGACCGGCTCAACATCCGCGTGGCCACGGCACTCGCCATGCACCGGGCCATCGCCCGGGTCCTCCGCGCCGCGGGTGCCGCCCAGCCCGACCGCCATTTCCGCATCCTGATCGACGGACTTCCGCTGCCCGAGGTGGGCTACGAGCACGCCGCGCTGGTGGACGGCGACGCCCGCTGTCATTCCATCGCCGCCGCCGGCATCATGGCCAAGACGGTGCGCGACCGCCTCATGCACCGCCTGGCCGGCCGCCATCCGGGCTACGGCTGGGACACCAACGTCGGCTACGGGACCGAGACGCACCACGACGGGATCCGGGCGCACGGCATCACGCGGCATCACCGCCTGAGCTTCGCCCCCTGCGCGCAGGTGTCGCTCTTCGACTGAGCGGGTGGCCCTGGCGCATGCGAAAGAGGCCTCGTCGCGGGACTGGGCCTCTTTCGTCGTTCTGTTCCCGGAGGCTCAGGCCGCCGGGCCTCGCTTCGCTGTCACCGCGTCCTTCGCCTCGTCCTTCGCGCGGACTGCGGTGTCCTTCACCTGGTCCTTCACCTGCGCCTTCAGGTCCTCCGCGATCGCCTTGATCTCGGGGGTGTGCTGCTGGACTTCGGCCTTGACCGTGTCCGCCACCTGCCGGGCGCCCTCCGTCGCGACATCCCGCACCCGCGCCGCCGTATCGCCGGCGCGATCCATCAGGTCGTCGCGCGCGCTGCCCATCAGCTGGTTCTCCTTCCGGGTGGACGGCAGCAGCATCCCGAGCGCGAGGCCCGCGATCGCGGCACCCGCGGCCACGCGGAGCGGATGCTCGTGCGTCTCGCGGTCCAGCTTCCGGAGCCCGCGCTGGGCGCCGCCCTTGATCTGCACCGCCCGCTCGCGCGCGCTGTCGGCCAGCTCGCCGGCCTTCTCCTTCGCGCTGTCGGCCACTTCGCCGGCGCGGTGGGTGAGCTCGTGCGCCTTCTCGCTCACGTCGGAGCCGATGCGGCTCGCCGTCTGCTTCACGCGCTCGATCCGGCTCTGGCCCTCGAAGTCGTCGAACCGGCGGCGGAAGCCGGTCATGTTCTGGTAGCCGCCGACCCGGCGCTCGACGCCGGTGTATTCGTTCCGCTGCATGTAGTCGCTCTCCCCGCCGGAATCCCCCCGGCGTGCGCTGTAGACGAGCCAGGCGATGCTGGCGCCGACCGCGAGGGCCGGGAGCGGGTTCCCCCGCACCATGCCCAGGAGGCCGTTGCCGGTATCCTTCGCCTTCTCGGTGATGGCCTCTCCCGCCTGGGCGGCGAGGTTCCGCGGACGGAGCTTGTTGGAGATCGCGCTGATGTCTTCCGACATGCGCTGGCGGGTGTTCTCGATCCGCCGCTCGATCTCGTCGGGGCGGTCGTAGTCGTCTCGCTCGGTCATGACCGCTGCTCCTTGACCCACTGGAAGTCGTCTTTGAGGGTTTCGACGGTGCGATGCGGCGTGGGATCCACGCGCTTGAGGTCGCGGAGGCCGGTGCCGAGCATCGCGTAGCCGGCGCCGCCCAGCGCCGCGCCCACGAGGAGGGCCGAGAGCCACGGGGCGACGCCGAGGGCCACGAGGCCCAGGACCACTGCCGCCACGAGGGTGAGCCCGCCCAGGAGCGCGACGAGGCCGCCGGTGCCGAGCTTCACGACGTCGGTCGTGGCGCGGTTGATCTTCCGCGTCATCTCCGCCTTGGCCAGCTGCACCTCCTGGCGCATCAGCATGGACACGTCCTCGCTGAGCTGGCCCAGGAGCTCGGCGAAGGAGCGCTCCTCGCGGACCCTAACGTCCGGCATCGCCGCCTCCCGCGGCCCAGCCGCCGGTGGCGCTGTAGCCCGCTCCCGGGCCGAAGCTGTCGTAGCTGGTGTCGGCAAAGGCCTGCTCGGTGGCGCCGGCGCGATGGAACCGGGGCTCCTCCTCGCGGGCCTTCCGCTCCGAGCTCTTGAGGAACCGGGCGGCGAGGAGGCCGAGCGCAAAGGCGCCGCCGACCACCACGGCGGGCTGGCGGCGGGCCAGGTCCCGCACGTCCTCGCCCATGGCGCGGAAGTCGGCGTTCCGCAGGTAGCCCGCGAAGCGCTCGGCCTGGCGCGCGATGCCGTCGGCGTAGCCCGCGAGCTGGGGCTGGTCGTTCTGGCGGAGGTGATCGGTAGTGGTCCGGAACGCGGTGGCAACGTGGCCGACCTGGTCGGCCAGCCGGCCCTTGCTGTCGGTGAGGCTCGACGCGGCGCTGTCCCGGGCCTGCGTCAGGGTCTGCTTCGCGTGGTCCACCACCTGGTTCTTCACGTCGCGGATCTGCGTCTTCACGCCGCCGGACCCGTCGGAGCCCTCGTACATCCGGTCGCCGCCTGCCGGCGCTGCGTCTGGTGCCGTCATTGCTGCCTCCTCTATCGGCCCGCCCGGCGGGTGAAGCGCCGCGCGCGTGCGTCGTGTGTCGGTGAGCTGCTCGGAGACGCTGATCGTCCCGAACCGACAGCATGGCGCTTCACCCTCCGTCAGGCGGTGGCGCAGGTCACACCGCGCCAGTCAGGGAGCGCAGTCGGCCGTGCTCCCCACCGGCCGCTCGAGTGGAGCTCGCTCGGCAGCTCCGGGCCTGACTGCCGCACTCGCCTCCGGACCTCGACCGATCCGCGCACGGACGCGCCTCCGGTTAGCTTTCCGGTGTCCCGCTGGAACCGCTCACCCTTCCGGAACCCCCATGCTCCGCACCCTCGCCGTCGCCTGCGTATCGCTCGTGCTCGCGCTCCCCGCCTCCGCCCAGACCAACGCCGAACGGATGGCCAACGACAGCTACACCCGCTCGCACGACTACGACCTCGTGCACCAGGCCATCACGCTCAGCGGGTTCGACTGGGACTCGACGGCGTTCGACGGCCAGGTCGCGACGACGCTGGTGTCGCTCCGGCCCGGGCTCGACTCGGTCATCCTCGACGCGGGGCATCTGCTCGAGATCCGGAGCATCACGGCCGCAGGCCGGCGGCTCGCATCCTCGCGGCACGGCGACACGCTGGCCGTCCGCCTCGCGCGCCCCGCGGCATTCCACGACACCGTGCGGTTCACCATCGCGTACCGCGGCCGCATCGACAACGGGCGGGGCCTCACCTTCAAGAAGGCGGAGCCGGGCCGCGAGCACTATCCGCAGCAGATCTGGAGCCAGGGTGAGGCCGACGACAACCACCGCTGGTTCCCCACCTTCGACTTCCCCGACGACAAGCTGACCTGGGAGCTCACCGCGACCGTCCCCGCCCAGTACACGGTGGTGTCGAACGGTACCCTCGTCAGCGACACGCGCCGGGGCGGCCAGCGCACCATGCACTGGTCGGAGCGGGAGCCGTCGGCCAGCTATCTCGTCTCGCTCGTCGTGGCGCCGCTCGCGAAGGTTCACGACACGTGGCGCGGCAAGCCGGTGGATTACTACGTGTACCACGAGGACAGTGCCCTGGCCCGCCCGCTCTTCCGGGTCACGCCCGACATGATCGAGACGTACTCGCGGCTCACGGGCATTCCCTATCCGTGGGCCAAGTACGCGCAGACCACCGTCGCCGACTTCTTCGGCGGCATGGAGAACGTGAGCGCGACGACGCTGGTGGACTGGCTGCCCGACGCGCGCGCCTACCAGGACCGGCCCTGGTACCAGTACATCCTCATACCCCACGAGCTGGCCCATCAGTGGTTCGGCGACTACGTCACCACCGAGAACTGGGCCAACATGTGGCTCAACGAGGGCTTCGCCGAGTTCATGCCGGGCCAGTACTGGGGCGCCCGGCTCGGCCGCCAGGCCGAGGACGACTACTACGTGGACGAGTACCGCGACTTCATGGGGATCGACGCGCGCCGCCGGATGCCCGTCGCGTCGCTCGGCTCCAACAACATCTATCCGCGGGGCGCGCTCGTCCTCGAGATGCTCAAGAAGTATCTGGGCGAGAAGCCGTTCTGGGCCGGCATCCACCGGTACCTGAGCCGGAACGCCTTCGACAACGCCACGAGCGACGACCTGCGCCAGGCCATCCTCGATGCCACGGGGCAGAACCTCGACTGGTTCTGGGACCAGTGGGTCTACCAGGCCGGGTATCCCGAGTTCACGGTGACCGACAGCTGGGACGCCGCCGCCCGCCGCCTGACCCTCACGGTGCGCCAGACGCAGACCGACTCGTCCTCGGCCGACAGCACCGGCCTTCGCTTCACGACGCCGGCCGTCTTCCGCATGCCGGTCACCGTTCGCGTGAGGACCGCGGCGGGAGAGGTGACGACCCGCGCCGAGCTCAACGCGCGCGAACAGACGATCACCGTGGACGGCGTGGCCTCGGAGCCCACGATGGTGATCTTCGACGATGGCAACACGATCCTCAAGAAGCTCACCTTCGAGCAGCCGACGGGCCGCCTCGCGACCCAGCTCGGGCACGATCCCGACCTCTGGGACCGCGTGTGGGTCATCCAGCAGCTCGCGGCCCGGTCCGCCGATTCCGCCGCCGCCGCCGCGCTCGGCGCCGCCGCCACCGGCGCCGATTTCCCGGGCACGCGGAGCGAGGCCGCCGCCGCGCTCGCCGCCTTTCCGGCCGCGACGGCAGTCCCGGCGCTCACTCGCGCCCTGGCCGATACCTCGGCGCGCGTGCGCGGGGCCGCCGTGACGGCGCTGGGCCGGGTCGGGGGCGGCGGGGCCGAGGTGACGACGCTGCTCCGACGGACCTGGGAGAGGGACGGGAGCTACGAGGTCCGGTCGGCCGCGCTTGCAGCGCTCGCCCGGAGCGACAGCGCCGGCAGGAGTGCCCTGATCCGCACCGGGCTCGCTACGCCTTCGTACCAGAGCAGCATCCGGAATGCGGCGTTCCGGGCGCTGGGACAGTATCCCGACGCCGTTCCACCCGCCGAGCTCGAGCCGCTCATCGGGAGTGAGCGGCTGGCCGTATACGCGCTCGCCGCGATGGCCGCACGCGGAAGCGAGGCCGCGGGCGCCGCGCTGATGCGGCATCTCGATGACGATCGGGGCTGGGTCAGGGACTGGACGCTGGGGGCCATCCGGAACGGCATGCCGACCGAGCAGGCGCTCGCGCGGCTGCGGGACGCGGCGGGCGGTCTCCGGCATCAGGACACGAAGGCCGCCGTCACGAAAGCGATCGAAGCGAAGTCCAGGCCCGCACGGTGAGCCGGCGGAGGTGCCTCAGCGCTGGACCAGGCTGAGCGCCAGCTCGCTCAGCAGGGCGGCCGCGCCGTCCGGCTCGGCGCGGGTCGGGACCGTGACGACGTTTCCCTGGCCGCTCAGGCGACTGATCGCGGCGGCATTGCTCCCGGTG
>JAICVB010000120.1 GCA_025935545.1 Gemmatimonadales bacterium | reverse complement strand
GTCGTGAGCTCCACGATCACCGCCTGGGCCACCTGCCGGCCGTCGGTGCCCGGCGTGTGCGCGAGCGGATAGGCCACGAGCGGCGAATAGTCGGGCTCCAGCATGTGGACCGAGACGTACTCGTTGTCCCAGGCCACGCCGAAATCCATGAAGGGCTCCGCGGTCACGTTCGCGAGCCCGAGCTCCCGGAGCTCGCCCTGGGCCCAGGCCTGGGCCCGCTGCATGTCCCGCGAGAGCGTGAGTCGCGCGCCGAGGACGTCGGTGATGTAGCCCTCGAAGTCCATCACGCGGGAATGCTGGAGTCCCTCCTCGCGTATGCGCGCGACCATCGGCCAGTCGACCGGGACGGGGTCGGCCAGGGCGGCGGCGGTGAGCAGCAGGGCCGCGGCGAGCGGCCTCAGGGAGCGGAGCATCGGCCGGCTTCTCCGGTTGGGGGCGGCGGGGCGGGTCGTCATTCCTCAGAGTGCGCGCGGGCGGCGCCCCGCGCAATGATCAGGTGGCGTGCCGGGCAGTTGGCGTGTCGGGTTCGGGCCGTCGTTTCCGATTGACTGGTAGAGGCACCCTCATACCACAACCGGAGAGCACCGCAATGTCACGACGCGCCGAAGCACTCGCCCAGCGGCTGGAACAGGGGGCTCGCGAGCTCGCGGACCTGGCCGCCTCGCTCACCGACGCCGACTGGGAGGTCCGCCTCCCGGGCGACGGGCGGACCGCCGGCATCGTGGTCCACCACGTCGCCGCCATGTACCCGCTCGAGATCCAGCTGGCCCAGACCCTCGCGGAGGGGCAGCCGATCGCCGGGGTGACGTGGGACGCGGTGCACGAGATCAACGCGACCCACGCGCGGGAGCACGCCAACGTGACCCGCGAGGAGGCGATCGAGCTGGTGCGTCGGAACGGCGCGCTCGCTGCCGCCGCGATCCGCGATCTCACCGATGCCCAGCTCGATCGGGCGGCGACGATCTCGCTCTATTCGGACGCGCCGCTCAGCTGCCAGTTCTTCCTGGAGGACCACGCCGTGCGGCACAGCTTCCATCACGCCGCCGCGATCCGGCGCGCGGTCGCCGGGGCCCGGGCCGAGGAGGGAGTGGCCGCCTGACCGGACCGCGCGCAGGCGAGCCCGGCCAACCGTGCTAGCGGCCGGGCAGGTTGTCGATCCAGACCACCCGGCTTTCGGCCGACTGGCCGGGGGCGCGGCGGGCGGCCAGGAAGATGAAGTGGCCGTCCGCCGTGGTCTCGTACGACTGGTGGAAGCCGTCGGGCCGGAAGCCGGTCGCGTCGAAGAGGTGGTCGATCCGCGTCACCGCCAGCCCGCCCGCGGTCGTGACGTGTGCCGCGTTCATGTGCTTGATCGCGTCGAGGAAGTAGAGGATCCTCCCGTCCCTCGACCAGCGCGGCTCCGAGCCGCCGTTCACCGAGATCTGGGTCCGGGCCGACTGGGTCGCGGGGAACGGCCGCACGTACACCTCGAGCGCGCCCGACTCGCTCGACGCATACGCCAGCCACTTCCCGTCGGGCGACATGGACGGCGACAGGTCGAGGAAGGGGCTCGTCACCAGCGGCACCGGCACCTTCTCGTTCCCCGTCCCCTCGTCCAGCTGCACGCCGAGCAGGTCGCCCGCCCCCGGATTGCCCGAGTCGGTGCGAAGGATCAGCCACTTCCCGTCGCTCGACCACTCGATCTCCTGCGGCTGGTAGGGGATCCGCGCCAGCACCCGCTCGGCGCTGCTGCCGTCGGCGGCGCGCGCCATCACGATCGTGGTGGTGCCGGTGTCGCGCAGGAACGCGACGGTGCGGCCGTCGGGCGACCAGGAGGGGCGGCGATCGCGCCCGCCGAAGCTCAGTCGCGTGGTCGGGCCCTGGTCGAGCTGCTTGATCCAGACGTTGAGGTCGCCGTTGGTCGTCCCGGTGCCGACCGCCATCCGGCGGCCGTCGGGGGAGAGGTCGAACGAGTTGATGGCGCCGAACCAGTCGGGATCGATCGGCGCGAACGAGCCGTCGGCCGCCACGCGCACGGCGATGTTCTGGCCGATGTTGCCGCTGCCCCGGATGTACACCACCGTCCCCGTCGGCGACGCCACCAGATGCGCGAAGCCGAGCCCGATCTGCACCCCGTCGAAGACGGGCGTCCCCTGCCCCTTCACCTCGAGCGTCTCGAGATCGAAGCCGGCCACGAGCGCGGTGCCGTCCCGGCGCACGTAGAGGATGCGGCCGTTCCCGAGGTACACGGCCTGGGCGGCGTCGGGCAGGATCATCTTCTGCCGGCCGGTGCGGAGGTCGAGCACCCGGATGCCCATGGTCACGCAGCCCGACGCGCAGCCCTGGAAGAGCACGCCGCGCGAGCCCGGCAGCGCGACCGGCATGCCCAGGCCGACGGTGGCGAGGGCGCTGTCGCGGAAGGCGCGGGTGACGGCGCCGCCGCTGGCGGAGACGCGGCGGAGCTCGTCGATCTGGGGCGGGATGAAGATGATCGTGCCGTCGTCGAGCCAGGCCGCGCCGCCGAAGCCGGAGGCCGCGGCCGAGTCGGCCACGATGGAGACGAGGCCGCCGGCGGCGCCCACCTTCTTGAGGCGGCCATCGGCCACGAAGACGATCCACTGCCCGTCCGGCGAGAAGGCGGGATTGCTGGCGCGCTCGGTGCCGGCCAGCGCGACCGGCTGGAGCGCGTCCCGGCGCTTGAGCCAGAGGCCGCCGGTGGGGTTCGCGTCCCGGAAGACGAGCGTCGAGCCGTCCGGCGACAGCGCGAGCGAGGGCGCCGCGGTGCTCGGCGCCGTGCTGTCGCCCAGGATGACGTAGTTGCGGGAGGCGGGAGCGGCCGCCGCCGCGGGACGGCTCAGCGCCCAGCCGGCGAGCCCGAGTGCCGCGAGGGCCACGCCGCCCGCCGCGATCGCGCCCAGTCGCCAGCGGGCGTCGGTCGCCGGCCGCGCCGCGGCGGCGCCCGGCGCGACGCGCACGGCACCCGTCGCGGCGATCCCCGAGGGAGTCACCCACGTCTCGCCCGGTCCGGTGCCCCGCCCCCCCGCGAACGCCTCGGCAAAGGCGATGGCGGTGGGGAAGCGGTCGGCCGGCAGCTTCTCGAGCGCCGTGAGGACGGCCGCCTCCATCGTGGGCGGGACGCTCTTCCGCTGCGGAATGATCCGCCGCGGCTCCTCGGTGAGCACCCGGGCGACGATGGCCTGTGCGCTGCTGCCGGTGAACGGCGGCTCGCCGGTGAGCATCTCGTACGCCACGCAGCCGACGGCGTACACGTCGCTCCGCGCCGTGATCTCCCGCTCCCCCATGGCCTGCTCGGGCGACATGTAGTGCGGCGTCCCCAGCGACATCCCCGTCTCGGTCATGCGCGAGGCGCCCGACTTGCTCGCGGCGAGCGCGATGCCGAAGTCGGCCACCAGCGCCTGGCCGTCGTGCAGCAGGATGTTCTCCGGCTTGATGTCGCGGTGGATGACCCCGTGGCGGTGGGCGTAGTCGAGCGCGGAGGCGACGGCGGCCACGATGCGCACGGTGTCGCCGATGGGGAGCTGCTTCTCCCGGGTGAGCCGGTCGCGCAGCGTCTCGCCCTGGATGAAGGGCATGACGTAGAAGAGCCAGGGGCCGGCGCTCCCCGAATCGTGGAGCGGCAGGATGTGCGGGTGCTGCAGCCGCGCCGTGGTCCGGATCTCGCTCAGGAAGCGCTCGGCGCCGATCATGGCGGCGAGCTCCGGCCGGAGCACCTTGACCGCCACCTCGCGGTCGTGCTTCAGGTCCTGGGCCAGGTACACCGTCGCCATGCCCCCCTGGCCGAGCTCGCGCTCGAGGTGGTAGCGATCGGAAATGGCGGCGGCGAGGGTATCGGGGAGCACGGGGGATGATACGGCGGAAGGGCGGACGGGCGGAAGGGCCGTCCGCCTGCTTGCCGTCCCTTTCCGCCGCCCCCATTTTACCTGCCACCCCCACACACAAGGCGCGGCATGGACGAGGTTCGCGACCGACTCGAGCGATCGCTGGCGGCGACGTACGACTTCCAGCGCGAGCTCGGCGGCGGCGGGATGTCGCGTACCTACCTGGCCGTGGAGCGGGCCCTCAACCGGCGCGTCGTGGTGAAGGTGCTGGCCCCGGAGCTCCTGGCCGGCATCTCGGTCGAGCGCTTCCGGCGCGAGGTCCTGCTCGCGGCCCAGCTGCAGCACCCGCACGTCGTCCCGGTCCTGAGCGCGGGCGACGTGGACGGCCTCCCCTGGTTCAGCATGCCCTACGTGGACGGCGACAGCCTGCGCCACCGCCTCGGCCGCGGGCCGCTCCCCATGGGCGAGGTGCTGAGCGTCCTCCGCGACGTGGCCCGCGCCCTCGCCTACGCGCACGCCCAGGGGATCGTCCACCGCGACATCAAGCCCGACAACGTCCTGCTCTCCTCCGGCAGCGCCACCGTCACCGACTTCGGCATCGCCAAGGCGATCAGCGCCGCCCGCACCGACGGCGGCTCCGGGCCGGAGACGCTCACGCAGGTGGGAACCTCGATCGGCACGCCGACCTACATGGCGCCCGAGCAGGCCGCGGCCGACCCCACCACCGACCACCGCGCCGACATCTACGCCTTCGGCGCGATGGCCTACGAGCTGATCACCGGCCAGCCGCCCTTCGTCGCGTCGTCACCCACCCGCCTCCTCGCGGCCCACATGGGGGAGACGCCGAAGGACCCGCGGGTGCACCGCCCCGACACCCCGGCGCCCCTGGCCGAGCTGGTCCTCGCGTGCCTCGCCAAGAACCCGGACGAGCGGCCGCAGCACGCGACCGACCTGGTCCGCGTGCTCGACACCGTCGCCTCGAGCGGCAGCGGCGCGGCCGCGCCGGCCGTGCTGCACGGCGGGCGGATCCGGCTCGGCCGCGCGCTTGCCATCTGGGCCGTCGCGACGGCGGTCGTCGCGCTCACCGCGTGGGCCGCGACTGACGTGATCGGCCTCCCCGAGTGGGTTTTCCCCGGCTCGCTCGGCGTCATGATCGCTGGGCTCCCCGCGATCCTCGGCACCGCGTACATCCAGCGCACCGCGCTCCGGGCGTACACCGCGACGCCGCGCCACACGCCGGGCGGCACGGCGGCGGTGACGCACGGGACCATGGCCACGCTCGCCCTCAAGGCGAGCCCGCACGTCTCGTGGCGGCGCACCTGGCTCGGCGGCTCGGTCGCGGTCGGCGCCTTCGCGGTGCTGGTGATCGGCTTCATGGTGACGCGGGCGCTCGGCATCGGGCCGGCCGCCTCGCTCCGGGGGACCGGCGCCTTCGGCGACCGCGAGACGATCGTCGTCGCCGACTTCCGCTCCCCCGCCGGCGATTCGACGCTGGGCGGGACCGTGTCCGAGGCGCTCCGGACCGATCTCACCCAGTCGAGCTCGCTCAACGTTCTCACCCGTCCCGCGATCCGGCAGATCCTGGGCCTCATGGAGCGGG
Source organism: Gemmatimonadales bacterium (assembly GCA_025935545.1). Classification (GTDB taxonomy): domain Bacteria; phylum Gemmatimonadota; class Gemmatimonadetes; order Gemmatimonadales; family GWC2-71-9; genus JAICUF01. The sequence goes on along the minus strand of JAICVB010000120.1, from coordinate 1,791 downwards.
CGACGGAGAGCAACATCTCCTTCGACCTGGCGCGCGAGATCGCCACGCGCGAGGGGGCCAAGGCGGTGCTGGACGGCGACATCGTGCGGCTGGGCCAGAACTACCTGATCTCGAGCCGCCTGGTGTCGGCGCTGGACGGCACCGAGCTGGCCAACTTCCGCGAGACGGCCAGGAACGCCGACGACCTGCTGAACGCGCTGGGCAAGATGTCGCGCGCGGTGCGGGAGAAGGCGGGCGAGTCGCTCCGGACGATCCGCGCGAGCTCGTCGCTCGAGCGGGTGACGACGCCATCACTGCCGGCGCTCCGGAAGTACGTCGAGGGGTCGATCGCCGCCGACGAGCAGGGGGAGACCGACCGCGGCATCGCGCTGCTCCGCGAGGCGGTCACGCTCGATACGTCGTTCGCGATGGCGTGGCGGAAGCTCGGCGTGCTGCTCGCGAACGAGGGGATCGACCGGCAGCAGGCGCTCGACGCGATGACCAACGCCTTCCGGCAGCGGGCGCACCTGACCGAGGGGGAGCGGCTCCTGACCGAGGGGTACTACTACACCAACGGCCCCGAGGCGGACGAGGACAAGGCGCTGGCGGCCTACGAGGACGCGATCCAGCTGGATTCGTCCAGCACGAGCGCGCTCAACAATGCCGGTGTCATCTACGGCCGGCAGAACGACCACGTGCGCGCCGAAGCGGCGTACCGCCGGGTGATCACCCTCCCGCGCAGCTTCGCGGGCGCGTTCCTGAACCTGCTCCGGGAGCAGGTGCGGCTCGGGAAGACGACCGCACTCGACTCCACCGTGGCGGCGCTGCGCGCGCGCTACCCGACCAGCGTCGCCATCGGGGAGGCCGAGTGGATCGCGGCCTGGGGGCACGGCGACCTCGACCGCGCCGACAGCATCGGCCGCGCCGTATACGCGGCGTCCCGGCCGCGGCAGCAGGTGCGGGCGGCGTTCGGGGTAGCGCTCGTGGCCGAGTTGCGCGGCCAGCCGAAGCTCGCGCTCAAGTGGGCCGCGCTTAGCACCGACGCGACCCAGAAGGCCTCACCCTCGGCCGCCAACCGGTTCCAGGCCGCCTTCGATACCGCCTACTACAACGCCATCACGGGCAAGGCGGCCGAGGCGCGCGCGGCGCTGGCACGGGGCTTCGTGCGCGATCCGCTCGACTCGATGCCGGCGACGGAACGGCCCTGGGATCAGGTATCGGAGATCGCGGCGCTGACGGGCGACGCGGCGCTGGCGCGCCAGGCGCTGCAGGGATTCAACCGCGACCTGGCGCCCACGGCGCGCGACTCCGCCGCCCGGCGGGCGTATTTCGCCGCGCGTGTAGCGCTCTCCGAGCAGCGCTGGGACGAGGCGATCGCGCTGCTGCACAGGTCCGGCGCGCGCCACGGGCTCCCCGAGCGGTACGCGATGGTGCAGCTGGCTCGCGCGCACGAGCTGGCGGGCCGCCCCGACTCGGCGATCGCCTACTACGAAAAGTTCCTGGGGAGCGCCGATGCGACGGACTGGACCGATCCGCACTGGCGCCCGCTGGCGTACGAATGGCTGGGGGAGCTGTACGCCGCCCGCGGCGAGAATCGCAAGGCGATCGAACAGTTCAGCCGCCTCGTCGAGCTCTGGTCCAAGGCCGAGCCCGAGCTGCAGCCGCGGGTGAAGCAGGTGCAGGGACGGCTGGCGGCGCTCCGGGCGCAGGTGGGCTAGGAGGACGGAAGGGCGGAAGGGCGAAAGGACGGGGGGCGGAGGAGCGGAGGGGCCCGGCGGGAGTCATTGCGAGGGCCGCAGGCCCGAAGCAATC
>JAICVB010000165.1 GCA_025935545.1 Gemmatimonadales bacterium | reverse complement strand
TGGCGTTGACGCGGATGCGGCGATCCCGCAGCTCGGCGGCGAGGCTCTGCGTGAGGCCCGCCACGGCCGCCTTCGCCGCGCTGTACACCACGAGCTGGGCGGACGGCTCGAAGTAGGCGATCGAGGCGAAGTTGACGATCGCGCCCCGGGTGCGGGCGAGCGGCTCGATGGCGGCCTGCGACATGAGGAAGGTGGTCTTCACGTTGATCGCGATCTCACGGTCGAAATCGGCGATGGTCGCCTTCTCCACGGGGCCGTAGGTCGTGAGGCCGCCCGCCACGTTCACCACCACATCCAGCTGGCCGAAGTGGCGGAGGGCGATCTCGACCGCGAGCGCCGCGACGTCCGGCTGGGTGAGGTCACCCGCCGCCGGCCTGGCGTCGATCCCCTGCCCCGCGAACTCCCGGACCCGTTCGGCGACGCCGACCGCGTTCCGGTCGCAGGCGACGATCCGCGCCCCGGCGCGGCCGAAGGCCAGAGCCACCGCGTTCCCGATCTGCCCGGCGCGTCCCACGCCGGTGACGAGCACGACCTTTCCGGCGAACGCTCCCGACGCGTCGCCGCTCATTCGCGGGCGAGCGACTCGAGGCTCACGTCGGCCCCCGGCGCGCCCGACGCCGAGAAGAGGATGGTGCCATCCCGGTCAATGAGGTACACGCTGCGCGAAATCCCCCGCAGCGCGTTCACGGCGTGATAGGCCTTGCTGATCGCAAGCCCCGGGTCCGAGAGCAGCGGGAACGGGAGGCCCAGCTTCCTGGCGTAGGCCGCGTGCTGCTCCACCGACGCCCCGTTGACGCCGAAGGGCCGGACACCGACCCGCTGGTACTGCTCGATCTCATCGCGCACGGCGGAGAGTTGGCGGTTTCAGCCAGGGGTGTTGTTGCCGGGATAGAACACGAGGAGCACGCGCGCCTCGCGCAGCACCTCGCTCAGCCGGTAGGTGCGGCCATCGGAGGCGGCGGCGCTGAAGTCGGGTGCCGGCTGGCCGGGGGCAAGCAGGGTCATAGGGGAGCCCTGGTTGGAGTGGACGCCGGGCGCCGGCTCTCGAGGAGCGCCAGCCACTCGGCGGGGACCTGCTGGGATCCGATGGTCGCGTGATCGCCGTCGGTCATGGCGTCGCCGTGCCAGTCGCTGCCCCCGCTCCGTCCCAGACGCAGCGCGTTGGCGAGCCCGGTGAGGCGGGCCCGCTGGTCGGGGGAATGGCTCGGGTGGCGGACCTCGACGGCGTCGAGCCCATCGTCGCGGAACCGCTCCAACACGGCGCGGGTCGCGCGGTCCTTGAGATGCGCCGCCGACACGACGCCGCCCACGGCATGCACCAGCTCCGAGACCTCGCGGAGGGCGGGAAGGATCTTGTCCACGTACGCCGGGCGGCCGCGGCCGAGGAAGCGGTCGAAGGCCTGATGGATGTCGGCGGCCGCCCCCGCGCGCACGAGGGCGCGGGCCACATGCGGGCGGCCCAGGGCACCGCCGCGCGCCGCGAGGAGCACGTCGTCGAACCCGACGCTGACGCCGAGCGCCTGAAGGCGGCTCACCATCTCCTGGGCGCGCCGGATCCGGTCGGTGCGGCAGCGATGGAGGAACGCCTCGAGCTCGGCGGAATCGGCCGGCAGGAAGTAGCCGAGGAGGTGCATCTCGCCCCAGGGGGCGGACACCGAAAACTCGCAGCCGGCGATGACCCGGACGCCGAGCCGGCCACCGGCCTCGAGGGCGGCCGGGACGCCGGCGATGGTGTCGTGGTCGGTGAGGGCCATCGCGGCGAGGCCCGCCGCCGCGGCCCGCTCGACCACCCCCTCGGGCGGGAGGTGGCCATCGGAGGCGGTGGAGTGGAGATGCAGGTCGACGGTGGCGCCGGCGGCGGGAGGCGTCATGGTCAGCGGCGGTAGCCCAGCTCCGGGGCGGTCCACGCCGGCTGCGAGTGGGCGAGGAGGTCCTGGAGCTCCGCGTCGCTCAGCTCCGCGAGGGACAGCTCGCGGCTCTTTGCGCCTGGAGGGGAGTAGCGCGCGACCCGCCGCTCCCGCGTGGCACCGGCGCCCCGGGTGAAGACGAGCCCGAATTCATCCTTCACGTAGCGGGTGACGCGGCCGCTCACGGCGACCGACCACTCGACCCCGTCCACTTCGATGATGCGACGCGGCATGGTGCTTCCTCAGACGGCGCTGTCGGAGAACGACTCGAGTGTCGCCTTCACGTCCGCCATGAAGCGGTCGGCGTCGGAGCCGTCCACGATCCGGTGGTCGAAGGCGAGCGAGAGGAGCCCGCGCGTGCGGATGGCGAGGGTATCGGTGCCGTCCACCGTGATCACCGCGGGCTGCTTCTCGATCGTCCCGACGCAGAGAATCGCGACCTGCGGCTGGTTGATGATCGGCGTCCCGATGACCGAACCGAAGACGCCCGGGTTGGTGATGGTGAAGGTGCCGCGCTGCACCTCGTCGGGATTGAGCTTGCGGGTTCGAGCGCGCTCGCCCAGGTCGTTGATGGCGCGCGCCACACCCAGCAGGGCCAGCTCGTCGGCCCGGCGGATGACCGGTACGATGAGCCCCCAGTCCAGTGCCACCGCGATGCCGAGGTTGATATCGCGGCGGAAGATGGTGCTCTCCCCGGCCACCGACGCGTTCAGGACGGGGTGCTTCCGGAGGTTGTCCGCCACCGCCTTCGCGATGAAGGCGAGATACGTCAGGTTGACGCCGCGTTCCGCGTAGTCCCGCTTCCGCGCCGAGCGGAGCTGGGCGATCCGCGTGTAGTCCACCTCGAAGATCGTGTTCACGTGGGCCGAGACCCGCCGCGACATGATCATGTGATCGGCGGTGAGCTTCCGGATCCGCGACCACGGCTCGACGCGGTCACCCTCCCACGCCTCCACATGCGGAGCGCCGGGTGCGGCGACCGGCGGGGCGGCGGGCGTGGAAGCCGCCGGCGGAAGGGCGGCCGGCACCGGGGCGGCAGCTGCGGGCTGGGTCGCCGCCGGTTGCGCGGCCGCAGGCTGGGCCGGCGCGGCCTCGAGGTGCGCCAGCACGTCATTCCGCGTGACGCGGCCCGCGAGGCCCGTCCCCTGGATTGCACCGATATCGAGGTTGTGCTCCGCCGCCATCTTCCGGACCAGCGGCGTCGAGCGGCGGCGGAGGCGCTCTTCGGCGGTCTCGGTACCGTTGCCCCCGGCCGGGGCGGCGGACGCGGCAGGCGCTGCGGCGGGCGCGGGAGCCGCCGGGCGCGGGGCAGGAGCCGCAGGCGCAGGAGTCTGCGCCGGGGCCGCGGCCTGAGCGGGGGCCGGCGGTGCGGGCGGCTTCGGCGCGGCGGGGGCGGCAGCAGGA
>JAICVB010000031.1 GCA_025935545.1 Gemmatimonadales bacterium | reverse complement strand
CGCTTTCCACGCTCGCGGCCGGCAGCCACACGATCGGCGCCACCTATCAGGGCGACGCCACCTACGCCTCGGGCGCGGGCGGGACCCTGGCCGGCGGGCAGACGGTGAATCAGGGGGGTACCACCACCGCCGTCACGCTCTCGTCGGGCACCAACCCATCGGTGGACGGCGGCTCCGTGAGCTTCACGGCCACGGTGTCACCGGTGTCACCCGCGGCCGGTGTGCCGGGCGGCAGCGTGCAGTTCACCGATGGCGGCGTCGACATCGGGGTCGCGCAGCCGATGAGCTCTGGGACCGCGACGCTCACGACAAGCGCGCTCTCGCCGGGGGCGCACGGCATCGCCGCGGTCTACTCGGGCGACGCCCGCTTCACCGGCAGCACGTCGGGTGGGCTGAGCCACACCGTGACCGCGAGCAACACGGCGCCAACGGCCGCGGGTGACGCCTACGTGGTGAGCGAGGACGGCACCCTCGCGAAGAACGCGGCGCAGGGCGTCCTGTCCAACGACAGCGATGCCGACTCCGACCCGATCTCCGCCGTGCTCGACGCGGGGCCGACCCACGGGACGCTGACCGGGGGTCTGGCCACCGACGGCTCCTTCACCTACACCCCGGATCCCGACTTCAACGGCAGCGACTCGTTCACCTACCACGCGAGCGACGGGACGGCCTCGTCGTCGGTGGTCACGGTTGACATCACGGTCAACCCGGTGAACGACCCGCCGGCCTTCACGGCGGGCCCCGACCAGACCATCGGGGTGGGGGCCGGCGCGCAGGTGGTGAGCCCGTGGGCCACGGGCGTCACCGCGGGGCCACCGGATGAGAGCGGCCAGCCGCTCAGCTTCGAGATCACCGACGACACCAACCCGGGCCTCTTCGATGTGGCGCCGGCCATCGCGGCCGACGGCACCCTCTCCTACACGCCCGGCGCCGTGCCGGGCAGTGCCACTCTCACCGTCCGCCTGAGCGACGGCGGCGCGACCAGCCCCTCCCAGACCTTCACCATCACGATCAACTGACCCGGCGGCTCCGGCCGCCGGAATGTGACGCACGTCCTATCGGTGCAAACCCCTGCGCCATAAGATGATCCATCCGCCTGATACCTGCGCCCGCGGGCGTCCAAACTGATCAGTTGAGCCGACGACATGCCCAGTCTCCGCATCTCTGCCTGGTTCCTGGTTGCGGCGCTCGCCGGCGGGTGCGGCGGCGGTGACAGCCTGGTCCTGCCGAACGAAGGGCTCCCGCACGCGATCAGCGTGGTGAAAGGCGCCAATCAGACCGCGCCCGTGGGCGCCGCGCTGCCGGACTCGGTGGTGGTCCGGGTCACCGACGCCATGGACCGGCCGGTTGCCGGGCAGGCCGTGGCCTTCGCGGCCGTCGGCAGCACCAGCGGTTCGGTGGCGCCCGACACCGTGACCACCAACGCCGATGGCCGGGCCGGCGTGCGCTGGACCCTGGGGCCGACGGCCGGCTCCCAGACCCTCAGCGCGACCATCGTGGGTCCCAGCTCACCCGCGCCGCTCAGCATCGTGGTCGCCGCCACCGCCGGTGCCGGCGGTGTCGCGTCGTTCACCGCGGTGCGGGGCAACAACCAGTCGGCGACGGCGGGCTCGCTCCTGCCCGACTCGCTGGTGGTGCGCGCGACCGATGCCAACGGCAACCCCGTAGGCGGCGTGAACGTCGCCTGGACGCTGACGGGCGGCGGGTCGGTGAGCGCGGCGTCCACCCAGACCGGTCCGGACGGCTTTACCGGCGTGCTCCGGACCCTCGGCCCGACGGCGGGACCGCAGACCACCACCGCCACCGCCTCGGGTGCAGCGGAACCCATCGTCTTCGCCGCCACGGCGACGGTCGGGGCCGCGGGCCGGCTCACCGTCACCACCCAGCCGTCCTCGAGTGCGCAGAGCAGCGTGCCGTTCGCGCAGCAGCCCAGGCTGCAGGTGCGCGATGCCAACGGCAACCCGGTGCATCAGGCGGGCCTCGCGGTGACCGCGTCCATCGCGTCGGGCCCCGTCGGCGCCACGCTCATCGGATCGGCGACCGCCCCGACCGACCAGAACGGACTCGCGACGTTCAGCGGGCTTGGCATCGGTGGTTCGGGCGGCACCTACACGCTGAATTTCGGCGGGGCGGGCCTGCAGGGTGTCACCTCCAGCGGCATCACCATCGCGGCGGGCGCGGCCTCGCAGCTGTCGCTCGCCGTGCAGCCGTCGGCGACGGCGGAAAGCGGCACGCCCCTCACGCAGCAGCCCGTGGTGGCGCTGCTCGACCGGTTTGGCAATCCGTCGGCGCAGGCCGGTGTCCCGGTCACCGCCGCGATCGCGAGCGGCGGCGGCACGCTGGGTGGGATCGCCACCCGGAGTACCGACGCCAGCGGCCGCGCCACGTTCACCGATCTCTCGATCGCCGGCAGCGCCGGGACGCGGACGCTGGTCTTCTTCTCGGGCTCGCTGTCCACGATCACGTCGAATCCCATCACCGTGACGGCCGCGCCGGTGAGCGCGACGCAGTCCAGCGTGACGGCATCGCCCACCACGATCACGGCCGGAAGCGGGACCAGCACGATCACGGTGATCGCGCGTGACGCGTCGGGTGACCGCGTCGCGGGCGCCGCTGTCACGCTCGCGGTGAGCGGCACCAGCAACGACGTGTCGCAGCCCGCGGTGACGGACGCGAACGGCAGCACGACCGCTACGCTGAAGTCGACCGACGCCGGTACCAAGGTGATCACGGCGACGATCAACGGCGTGACCGTGGCGCAGACGGCGTCGGTGACCGTCACCGCCGCCGCGCCCGATGCGGCCGCGTCCACCCTCGTCGCGTCACCCACGACCGCGGACCCGGGGGCGACGATCACGCTCACGACCACGGTACGCGACCGGTTCGGCAACCCGGTGAGTGGCGCCACGGTCCACCTCGACGTGAGCGGGACCGGCAACGTGGTCGTGCAGCCGCTCCTCCCGACCAACGGCTCGGGGGTGGCGACCGGGACGCTCACCGCGCTCACGGGGGGGAGCCGCACCATCACCTCGACGGTCAACGGCAGCGTGGAGCTGGCCCAGCCCGCCGTCGTCGCGATCAACCCGCCGCCGGTGAGCGCGTCGCTGTCCACGGTCAGCGCCGACCCGACCACCATCGCGGCGAGTGATGGCAGCGTCACGAGTGCGGTGACGGTCACCGTGCGCGACGCGTCGGGGCAGCCGATCGCCGGGGCGGCCGTGACGCTCGCCGCTTCGGGCACCGGCAACTCGGTGGCTCCGGCACAGGCGACCAGCGATGCGTCGGGCGTCGCCACCTTCCAGTTCAGCTCGACCGTGGCCGAGACGAAGACGCTGACCGCTACCGCCAACGGAACGCCCATCGACCAGACGGCGACCGTGATGGTGGACGCGGGCGGAGCCTCCGCCGTGCAGTCCTCGGCGAACGTCCCGAAGGGGGAGCGCAACCGGCTGACCATCTTCACGGTGCAGCTCCGCGACGCGTTCCGGAATCTGCTGCACACGAGCGGAGGGACGGTGACGGCGTCGATCGACGGCAAGAACGCGGGGGCCCCGGTCACGGTGGTGGACAACGACGACGGGACGTACCGGGGCAGCTACACGCCGACGGCCTCGGGACACGGGGCCGATCTGGTGAACATCTACCTCGAGGGAACGCCGATCGGGGGCAGTCCGTACACCAGCAATCTCTGACGCATTCGCTTGACCCTCTCCGCTGCCCCGGCTATCTTCGTGGCCGCTCCCGCCCTGGTGGTGAAACTGGTAGACACGCTATCTTGAGGGGGTAGTGCCGAAAGGCGTAGCGGTTCGAATCCGCTCCAGGGCATGCCGGATCTCTCCATTCCAGCCACTGTAGCTCAGGGGTAGAGCTCTCGATTCGTAATCGAGCGGTCGTCGGTTCAAATCCGACCAGTGGCTCTGCCGCACTTCCAATCGCCGTTGCCGCATGACCGTGGCCCGGCACGATTCCTACGCGTCGCTCCGCCTCCCCAACTATCGCTGGTTCGTCCTCAGTCTCCTGGCGATGACCGTCGCCACGCAGATTCGCGGCGTCGTCGTCGCGTGGCAGATCTACTCGATCACGAAGGACCCGCTCTCCCTCGGCCTCATCGGCCTCGCCGAAGCGCTGCCCTTCGTCTCGCTCGCGCTCTACGCGGGTCACCTGGCCGACCGGCACGACCGCCGCCGGATCATGCTCCTCACCCTCGTCGTGCTCCTCGGCTGCGCCGCCGCACTCCTCGGCATGACGCTCCGGGGCGAGCGCGCGATCTGGCCCTTCTACGTCGTGATCTTCGCGAGCGGCATCGCGCGCAGCTTCCTCATGCCGTCCCGCACCGCCTTCGGCGCCGAGCTCGTCCCGCGCGATCTATACCCGAACGCGGTGGCGTGGCGCAGCTCGAGCTGGCAGTTCGCCGCGGTCGTCGGCCCCGCCGCGGGCGGGCTCCTGTACGGCTTCGGCGGACCCGCCGTGGCCTACATGGTGGACGCTGCGCTCATGCTGGTCGCGATCCTCATGCTGCTCCGCGTGCGGCACCCGCCCCGGAGTGTCGCCGTCGATACCGGGGCAGGGGTGCGCCAGAGCCTGGCCGAAGGGATCCGGTGGGTCCGGTCGCAGCCGGTCATCCTGGGCGCCATGACGCTCGACCTCTTCTCGGTGCTCTTCGGCGGCGCGACCGCGCTCCTGCCCATCTTCGCCGACGACATCCTCCACGCCGGCCCCGAAGGGCTCGGCATCCTCCGCGCCGCGCCGGCGGCAGGGGCGGTGACGATGTCGCTCATCGTGGCGCACGCGCGGCCCATGCGCCGCGCGGGTCGGGCACTGCTGGTGAACGTGGGGCTCTTCGGGGCGTGCATGATCGGCTTCGGGCTCTCGCGAAGCTTCCTGCTGTCACTCATCCTGCTGGCCGCGAGCGGAATGGTGGACACGGTGAGCGTGGTGGTGCGCTCCACGCTGCTGCAGGTGCTCACGCCCGACGCGCTGCTGGGGCGCGTCTCGGCGGTGAACGCGATCTTCATCGGCTCGTCGAACGAGATCGGCGAATTCGAGTCGGGGGTGGCCGCGCGGCTCCTGGGAGCCGCGCGGTCGGTGGTGCTGGGCGGGATGGCCACGCTGGCCGTGGTGGGTGCCACGGCGTGGCGGGTACCGGAGCTCCGACGGCTGAGGGAGCTCCGGTAGCGGCCTCAGGCGGCCTGGCGGAGCTGCCGCACGAGGCCGCCGAGGGCCCCGACGACGTCGCCGTTCCCCTCCCGAAGCAGGGCGGCGAGAATGTGCTTGCAGACGGCGTCGCGCCAGAGATGGTCGCCGCAGTCGCAGCGCGGGTGCGCCGCGGTGTAGAGGTCAACCCAGTGCTCGTGCTCGCCGCCGGTGACGCGGTACTGGCCGGTGCCGACCGGGTGCCCCGAGAGGAAGAGACTCCGCTCGAGGCGGTCGAGATCGATACCGGCCCGCGCGAGATCGATCGCGGGCCGCATGGCCTACGCCGCCGAGCTGCCGGCGTGACCCGACTTCCGGGTCTCGACCTGCCGCTTGAGCCAGTCGATCTGGTCCTTGATCGTCTGGCGGGTGGCCTTGGTGGCGAGCCAGTCGAGGGCGCGCCGGCGCTCTTCCTCGGTGAAGACGGGTGAGTCGGCGAGACGCTGGAAGAAGGCCACCTGCTTCTCGGTCGGGGCATACGGCCCGATGCGCGTGACGACCTCGCCCCGCACCGCATCCTGCGGACGCGGCGCTTCCGCCACCCGTGCGGGCGCAGCCGGCTGAGCCGGTGCCGCCGCGGCAGGCGTCGCCTTCGACACGCCGCTGAGCGTGCCGGCCCGGGCTTCGACCACGCGGGCCTGGCCCGCCTGCCGCGCGCCGGCGATGACCTGCGCGCGCACGCTGCCCGGAATGAGCCGGAAGCGCGCGTTCCGCGCCGCCTTCATCGCGCCGGCCTCGTACCAGTGCGGGTTGAGCTGCTTCCCGCGCTGCGCCACCACTTCCTCACCGCCCAGGATCCGCTTGACGAATTCCCGGATCTCGGGCTCGTTGAAGTTCTCGGCCATCCACGCAAGGTAGTCCCGGCCGTCGGCCGTCTCGAGCAGCTCGCGATAGGTGCGGCCCTTGTACTTCCTGCTGGGCACCCGCGCGTCGAGGTCGAGCTGCGCGGGCTCGTAGTAGAGAGCCTGCCGCTTGACGCCGATGACCTGGTCGAGCCGCACCTCGGTGCCGTCGGGCGAGACGGCGAAGCGCGCGGCCTTCACCTTGAAGAGGGCCTCGCGGTCCTCGCCTTCGCCGATGACGCCGTACTCCAGGTCCTCCTCGCGGATGACCTGCCCCTGCGACACGAGCGCCATGCAGCACTCGTCGACGCCGGTCTTGGACAGCCCCACGACCTCCTGCCCGCCTTCCTTCACGACATAGACGAGGTCGGTGCTCGCGACGCCCTCGAGCTCGTGGCGAAGCGCTTCCTCGTCCAGCCGGTCCATCAGCTGAAACGGATCCCAGGGTGCGGCGGCCGGGACGGCCACGGGGGACTCCGGCGTGTGCTGCTGTGTATCGGACATGTTCTGCCTGCCTCTCGCTCGTGTGCATGGACGGGCCCGTTCGGACACGCCCTCCGTAACCCAACGCCTGGTCAGGGCTCGATGCTGCGCCGCGCTTGCGGCCCGGAGACCAGCCCGGTGCTGCCGTCTCTCATTCGCTGTCGATCCACTTTCCAGCCGGCACCTCGGGTGAAGGCCCGCAGCGGGCCGCTTCCGTCAGCAGTGCGTTTTTTCGGGGAAAATGGTCCGTCAGATTTGTGAATGAGCGATCAGCTAACTTGCAATATACCAATTCGTTACGTTGTGTCAAGACACCATGGGTTCGGGGTTTGTTCGCGGCTAGGTTGAAGCCCCGCAATGACTTGCCGGATCACCCGCCGCACCGCCACCGAGACCCGCCTTCCACGACCACACTCGAACGTCGTGGCATCACTCCAGGTTCCTCCGCTCGGCCCTTCCGGAAGCACCCGGCGGCGGCTACACTTCGCACCGCATCGACGGGACGTAGCGCAGTCCGGTAGCGCACTGCAATGGGGTTGCAGGGGTCGCGGGTTCAAATCCCGCCGTCCCGATGCTCGAGGGGCCGGCCGACTGGCCGGCTTCTTCTTTTCTCCCACTCGGCACCGCCGCCCATGCGCCTCCTCATCCCGCTGTTGATCTCGGCGGCCGTCACGGCCTGCGACCTCAACCACTTCCGGACCGTCCCGCTGGCGCACGCCGGCTTCGCGAAGGAGCTCCACGTGGACACCACGGCGATGACCCCCACTCCTTCCGGCCTCCGGTATCAGGACCTGGCACCCGGGAGCGGACCCGCCGCGCAGGCAGGCAGCACCGTTGCCGTGAACTACACGGGCTGGCTCACCAACGGCCGGGAATTCGACTCGAGCCGTGGGCACGGGCCGTACCAGCTGACGATCGGCAATCATGAAGTCATCGAGGGATGGGAGGAGGGGCTCACTGGCATGCGGGTCGGCGGCCGGCGGAAGCTGGTGCTCCCGCCCTCGCTGGCCTACGGGGCGGCGGGCAGCCCGCCGGTCATTCCCCCCAACGCCACCCTGGTCTTCGATGTAGAGCTGGTTGCGCTGCGCTGACCCGCCTCCCTCCCGGCGGGTAGCTCATCCGCGGGGGATCGCGGCGGCCGCGGAGATCATCGCGGCCGCCGCACGCGCATGCGGCATGAGTGCCGCCAGGCTGCCGCGCGTGAGCCGGAGCCGCCCGGTCATGAGGGCCATGGCCGGCTGGAGTCTGCCGCTGAACACTTCGTCCCACGTTGCCACAGGCGCCTCGAAGACGTAGGACGCCGCGGCCAGGTCTTCCACGCCGGCGGCGCGGGCGCTCCGGCATTCTCCTCCGCCAGCGTCCACGATCGCCGCGGCGGCGGGCTCCGCTCCCACCTCCCGGACCACCAGCGCCACCATCCCCACCCACGATCCGGCAGCCTCGCGGAACGTCGTGCTGTCATTGAGGGCCGCACACCATCGGCGGGCCCACTCTTCCGAAAACAGTTGCAAGCTCATTCGCCAAGCATAGATACGCTGGAGGTGAAACACCACGATACGAATTGTTTCGTGAGCAGGGTCACAGCCGCGAGCGGCTCCGGCGGGCCACATTCAGCCGTGCCTGAGCGTTGAGACCTCGTTGGACAAGGAGGGAAGATGATCTGGACCCGTACTACTCTGGCGATGGGGCTGGCGGTGGGGCTGTCGGCCTGCGCCGCCAAGGTGACCCGCAAGGACTTCGACAGCGAAGTCGCGAAGATCCGCGACGAGATGCAGACCGGCGATCGCCAGCTGGGCGCCCGCATCGACTCGACCAACAGCCGCCTGGATGCGCTCGAGAAGGAGCTCACCGCGTTCCGCGGCGAGTACAACGTGAGCATGGAGCGGATGAAGGGGATGCTCAAGTTCAACGTCCCCGTCCACTTCGAGTTCGCCAGCGCCGACCTGCGTGAAGCCAATCGGCCGGTGCTCGACCGGTTCGCCGGGGTGGTGAAGGAGTACTATCCGAACGCGACGATCACGGTCGAAGGCTTCGCCGACCCGGCCGGTGGCACGCGGTTCAACCAGCGCCTGGGCCTGCGCCGCGCGGAGACCGTGCGGGACTACCTGCAGGGCACGGGGGCATTGGCAGGGAACCTCCGCGCCGTGAGCTACGGCGAGGCGACGAATCGCCAGGTGGTGCCGGGCGCCCGTGGCCCGGGCGATGAAGGCATGCAGAATCGCCGAGTCTCGCTGGTCATCGAGGATGCCTCGATGGATTCGACGGCGGCCCCCGCCTCGGTGTCGTCCGCCAACTGATTTCGGCCATATCCGGCAGGCTTACGCCCCGCGGAGCACCGCGGGGCGTTTTCCTGTCCGGACGAGCAATCCGCCAGTTGCGGCCCGGTTTTCGGACCGGGGCCTTCCGAGTCTCGACCCCGTCGCACCCCCTGGCCGACAGACCCTTCCGGGCCTGTGGGCAACCATTCTAACTCGCTGATTGGCCGCAAGATCACCCGCCACTCAGGGAACGGTGCGCCGAGCCCGGAGCCGGCCTTCCGACGCCTCGCGGAGCCGTCGCTTGGCACGCCCGTTGCCTTCCCGCTGCCCGGTTGCCGAGGCCGTCCGGCCCGGCGCGGCCGTCCACCACCACTCGACAAGGGGTCGTAGCCATGCGTCGTACACTCTCGCTGGTCGTCGCGCTTGCTGCTGTGGGTGTCGGCAGCGCCAGCGCCCAGGGCACCTCGGGCTCCATCAATGCAACGGCGCAGGTCGTCGCCGCGCTCACCGTGAACGGTACCGACCTCGTCTTCGGCAACATCGCGCCGACGTCGTTCAAGACCGTGGCGCCCGCCTCGGGCGGTACCTTCACCGTGACCGGCGCCGCGAGCCAGCCGGTGAGCGTGTCGTTCGCACTTCCCGCGAATCTGGGCAACGCGGCGGTCGCGATCGGCTCGTGGACCGGCCTCTCGAACACCTCCAACACCACCGCGGGCGCGGCAGCGCTCACGCCGTCCGCCAGCGCGCAGACGTTGTCGCTCAGCGGCACCGGCTCGCTCTACCTGTGGGTCGGCGCCACCGTGACGACCACGGCCGCCTCGGTCGGGTCGTACTCCGCGCCGGTGACGCTCACGGTCGTGTACAACTGACGCCAACGACTCCTCGCATCTGCGCGGCCGTGGGGGCTCCTGCCTTCACGGCCGCGCGTCCGAGAGGACCTGTGCGATTCCCCATGCTGGTGCCTGGACTGGCGATGCTGGCGGGGCTGCTCGTCGCAGCGAGCGCGCACGCGCAGACGAGCGGCAGCCTGGCCGCGCGGACTACCGTGCTGTCGGCGCTCGGCGTGACCGGCACGGCCGATCTCGCCTTCGGCATCGTGGCCACGACCTCGAGCAAGGTGGTCCCGGCGAAGACCGGCGGCCGCTTCAGCGTGACCGGCGCAGCCAACCAGCCGGTGAGCGTGAGCTTCGCGCTGCCCGCCAATCTCGGGCACCCGGCGGTCATCGTCGGCAGCTGGACCGGGCTGAGCGGGACCGCCCCCGGCGCAGGCTCCGCGAACCCGTTCGTGCCGTCGGCGGCGGCCCAGACGATGACGCTGAGCGGCACGGGGCGGCTCTTCCTCTGGATCGGCGGCACCATCGTGACGACGGCGGCACCCATCGGGAGCTACACCTCGCCTGTTGTCGTGACGGTGGTGTATAATTGAGCGACTCCACCGAAAATCCGGATCGCCCTTGCCGCGGACTCCATGCACCTGCGCCCGCTGACCGTACTCGTGTGCCTTGCCGCCGGCCCGGCCGGGGCGGCCGCGCAGTCGTCGGGATCGGCGACGATGACGGGGACGGTGCTCAGCGCGATCACCATCAGCGGAAGCGACCTCGGTTTCGGTAACGTCCTCCCCACCGGCTCGAAGCGGGTAGCCGCCCCGATGGGCGGCCGGTTCGTCATCACGATGGCCGCATCCGCGCCCGTCACGATCACGTATGCCCTCCCGGCGACGCTGGGCCCCGGAGTCGGGCTGGGCGCGTGGGAGCTGCTCAGCAACGTCCTCAACGACCCCGCGAGCGCGCAGGCGATCCCGGTCTCGTCCGGGAACGGATCCTTCGGCGCCACCACCACCACGGGCACTCTGTACCTGTGGGTCGGCGCCACCGTCACCACCACGAGCGCCGGCGTCGGCAGCTACAGCCGGCCGATCACGCTCACGGTCACCTACAACTGATGCGCCGCCGGCTGCTCGCCGCCGTCCTGCTGCTGACCGCGCCGCTCGCCGCGGGGCGGGCCCAGAACATCCAGGTCACGGGTATCCAGGGGGTGAGCTTCGGGAGCATGCTCCCCGGCGTGAGCACGATCGTTTCCCGCACCGACGCCCTTCGCGCGGCGCGCTTCGACATCAAGGGCGCGGGGAATTCGCGCATCGTCGAGCTCCGGTTCACCCTTCCGGCCGCTCTCTCGGGACCAGGCGGGGCAACCCTGCCGCTGTCCTACACCGCTGGCGACGGAGGTTTTTCCGCCGAGCAGAGCGTGGCCAGTCAGATCGGATTCGATCCCCGCACCGCCTACACGGCGACGCTCTCCGGTCCGGGCCGCGGCTCCGTCTTCCTTGGCTGTCGCGCGACGCCCGCCGCCAACCAGTCGGCAGGCAACTATTCCGCGACGCTCACCCTGACCGTGGCGTACCTCCAGTGAAGATGCTTCGAACACTGGTACTCGCTGCCGCCCTGAGTCCGGGCGGCCTGCCCGCCCAGGGCGTGCTCATCGCGCCGACCGCCGTCTTCATCGATGCGCGCAGCCGCACGGCGTCGCTCATGATCGTGAATCCCAACGAGCAGGTGGCCGAGGTCGAGATCTCGACGCTCTTCGGCTACCCGGTGACCGACTCGACGGGGCAGCTGATTCTCAGAACCGTTGACGCCCCGGATTCCACCGCTCCCTCGGCGGCGGCGTGGGTCCGGCCCTTCCCGCGCCGCATGACGCTTGCGCCCCATGCCCAGCAGACCGTCCGGCTGCTCGTGTCGCCGCCCCCCTCGCTTCCCGACGGCGAGTACTGGTCGCGGCTCGTGATCACCGCACGCGGCGGCCAGGTGCCCCTCACGCAGGCGGCGGACAGCGGCCAGGTGCGCGTGGGACTCTCGGTGGAAGTGCGCACGATCCTGCCGCTCCTGTACCGGAAGGGGCGGCAGCAGGGGGCGCTCCGGCTGACGCGGCTCACGGCGGAGCCGGACGGAGATTCGGTGGTCGTGCGGGCCCACCTCGAGCGGACGGGGACGGCGGCCGCCCTCGGGACGGCGCGCGGGGAGCTCGTGGACTCGGGCGGGACGGTGCGCGCCTCGTTCACCGCCCCGGTGTCCGCGTACTACGCGATCGATCCGCGCTTCACGGTCCCGCGGGACAGCCTGCCGGCCGGCGGGTACCGGCTGCGATTCGAAGTGACGCCGGGACGGGCCGACCTCGCGCCCGAGGTGATCGTCCCCTTCCAGGCCGTGCGGGATTCGGTGTCGCTGCAGCTTCCCTGACTTCCATGATTGCCGTCGCTCTCCTCGCGCTGCTCCAGACACCGCCGGCGAGCGACACGACGCCCGACGCGGTGGTCGAGCTCCGGCTCGGGCGCATCGCCGTACGGACCGTCGAGGCCTTTCGCGCGGGCGATGACGCGCTCATCCCGCTCTCGCAGTTCTTCGACATGGCCGCGGTCCGGGCGACGGTCTCCCCGGCGGGCCGCCTCGAGGGGACCCTCCAGCCGGGCAACATCCCGCTCGTCATCGCGCTCGACCGCGACGCGGCGACCCTGGGCCGCCGCCAGGTGATCGTCACCCGCGACCGCAAGCGCTTCGTGAAGGGCGAGCTCTACTTCTCCGCGACCGCCCTCGGCGAGCTGCTCGATTCCCCGATCTACGCCAACTGGGCCGACCTGGAGGTCGTGATGCGCGACCCCGGACCGCTCCCGGTGGCCGAGCAGCTCCGGCGCCGCGCGGCCCGCGCGCGGCTGGGACAGGCGACCGATTCGCTCGAGGGAACCGTCCACCTCGCGACGGACCGGACTCCGATCGACGGGCTGGTGCTCGACTACTCGCTCCTCGCGCCGAGCGCGGATCCGCTGGGCGGGAGCTCCTACGCGGTGCAGGCGGGCGCCGACGTCCTGGGCGGCTCGCTCGAGCTGGGCGCCAGCAGCCTCGGCCGCGCCGACGCCGGGCAGGTGCGGCTCGACGCCTCGTGGCTTGGCGTCTGGCGCGGCAATCCCGTGATCCGTCAGCTGCGCCTGGGCGACGGGCTCGCTACCGGGCCCCGCGCGCGCAGCATGCGCGGCCTCTCCGTCACCAACGCGCCCTTCGTGCGGCCGTCGCTGCTCGGCCTCGTGCCCTATGCCGGCCACCTTCCCGCCGGCTGGCAGCTCGAGGCCTGGCGCGGCGGCCAGCTCATCGCCTACGACTCGACGGACGCCGCCGGCGACTTCGCCGTCCACCTGCCTGTCCTCTACGGGGAAAACCCGGTGCAGTTCGTCGCGTACGGGCCGTACGGCGAGACCCGCGTCTTCGGGCGCACCTATCGGGTGTCGAGCGCGCTCCTTCCGGCGGGGCGGTTCGAATACGGGCTTTCCGGGGGCGAATGCCGCTTCATCGCCTGCGATGCGACGGCCAACGTGGACCTCCGCTACGGCATCACCCGGCGCTGGACGGTGCAGGCCGGGGCCGACCGGTTCTGGCGGGATTCCCTGGGCAACCTCTTCCACCCGTACGGGTCCGTGACCGGGAGCGTCACGAACGCCGTGACGGCGCAGGTGGAGGCGGTCGCGCACGCGCTGGTCCGCTCGAGTCTCGCCTGGGAGCCCTCCCTCGACACGCGGCTCAGCGCGGAGTACACGCGCTTCGACGACGCCACCGAGGACCCCATCCTCACGGTGCCGGGCCGCCGGGCGCTGTGGCAGCTCAGCGGCTTCTACCGCCCGATCCGGGAGCGCGACTTCTTCTACTTCGAGGGCGCGGCCGAGCGGGCCGTCACGGTCGGGCTCACGGTGGATCGCGCCCGGCTCGGCATGTCGTTCCAGGCGGGACCGGTGCGGCTCACGCCCTACGGCCGCCTCGAGCGCGAGTCATCGCCCGGCGGCGCGACGGCGGCCCGCGGGTTCATCGGGTTCGGCGCCGCCGTGCTGCCGCGCCAGAGCTGGGGTCGCCTCCTGGGGCAGGTGTTCACCCGTGGCGCGCTCGAGGCGCAGGGCGCGTCGGCCGTCACACTCGCGGCGCTGACGGTGGCGCGTCCCATCACCCCTCGCGTCCGGCTCGAGATGGGGGTGAGCTGGAGCCGCGGCTTCCCGGGCCCCGCCTTCACGCTCGCGCTCTCGTCGTACACCGCGTCGTTCCGCTCGTATACCACCGCGAGCGCGCAGAAGGGCGCGCCGTCGGAAGTGAGCCAGCTGGTGCAGGGGTCGGTGCTCTACAACCGTTCGCGCGGGGCGCTTCAGCTCGCGCCGGGGCCGTCGCTGCAGCGGGCCGGGATCGCCGGGCGCGTCTTTCTCGATACCAACGGGAACGGGCGTCTCGATGACGGCGAGGAGGGGCTGGCCAACGTGCGGGTGCAGGCGGGCGCGAGCAACGCGGTCTCCGATTCGCTGGGCCGCTACCGGCTGTGGGACGTGATCCCGTTCGAGCCGGTGGTGGTGGCGGCCGACTCGCTCAGCTTCGAGTCACCGCTCTGGGTCCCGGCGTACCCGGCCCTGACGATTGCGCCGGGGCCGAATCGCTATACCGTCGTGGACCTGCCCGTGGTGATCGGCAGCGTGGTGGAGGGCAGCGTGCTGCGGACCTTCGGGGGGGGAACGCAGGGCGTCGGGGGCGCGACGCTGACGCTGAGGGATGACCGCACGGGACGCGAGCGCAGCGTCACCACGTTCACCGATGGGAGCTACTACCTCCTGGGGGTGCGGCCCGGCGACTACACCCTGTCGGTGGATCGCCGCGTGCTCGACCTGCTCCGGATGCAGGCCGAGCCGCGGCACCTCACCATCACGGCATCCGGGGACGGCCCGGGCGCGATCGACCTGCTGCTCGCCCCCGGGCCCTGACCGTGCTCAGCTTCCCTTGTGCAGGGCGATGTCGCCGTTCACCGTTTCCAGCGAGATCGAGCGGCCGCCGCCGCCGATGGTGCCCGAGAGGTGCCGCGGGCCGAAGCGGCCGCGCACCGTGAGCGGGAAGTCGGTCGAGATGTCGCCGTTGGTCGTGCTGGCGCTCACCGTGAGCGCCGCGCTCTCGGGAATGGATACATCCACGCGGCCGTTGACCGTGCTGAAGTGCATGGGCCCGCTGCCGCCGATCCGGCCCATGTCCACGCGCACGTCGCCGTTGACGGTCTGCGCCTCCGCCTCGCCCGTGGTCTCCACCTCGACGCTGCCGTTCACGGTGGACGCGTAGGCGTCGGCGCGGAGCCCGGTCGCGGAAACGCTCCCGTTCACCGTCCGCCCCGTGAACTCCACTCCGGCCGGCACGTACACCTCGAAGTTCACCACCACGTCGTTGTTGTCGCTCGACTGGCCGCCGTCGCCCGCCTCGCAGGTGTTCGCCCGCCGGCGGGACGGGTAGACCGCGCAGATCGTGACGCCGTCCGCACCGGTCACGACCCGGAGCTCGACGCTCTCCGGATCGCTCCGGCGTGCGCGCTTCGAGGCTCGCACCTCGACGGCGTTGCCGGTCGCGGCGACCGCCCGGATGTCGCCGTTGACGCCCTTGATCTCGATGGTCTTGCCGGCCGCGAGGGTGCCGCTCCAGTGGAAGTCCTGTGTGCCCTGGAGCGCGGCGGCGATGGCGAGGAGCTGCATGACCAGCATGACTACCTCCGTGTGCGGCTGGGGGTGGCCCGGCTCAGCCGGATGGTGCCCTGGAACGACTCGAGCTCGATGCGGGCGCGGCCCGCGCCGAGGGTGAAGCTGAAGCGCTTCTTGAGGGAGCCGCGGGTGGTGACCGGGAAGTCGGACTCGAAGTCACCGGCGTAGGTGGAGATGCCCACCACCGCGTCCACTCCCTCGGGGACGCCCAGCGTGATGTCCCCGTTGTGCGTCACGAAGCGATAGCTCCCCCGCGGCCGGATGGGCCCGTCGAAGGTGATGTCGCCGTTGACGGTGTTGGCGTCCACGTCGTCGGAGTCGATGCCCCGGAGCCGCACCTCGCCGTTCACCGCCTCGATCGAGAGCTGGCCGCTGGCGCCGTCCACGCTCACATCGGAGTTGACGGAGCCGAGCGTGATCTTGCCGCGCCCGTTGGTGAGCGTCACCTCGCCGTCCACCGACTGCAGGTTGAGCACGCCGTTCCCGCCCTCGACGACGACGTCCCCCTCCACCGTCTGGGCCGAGATCGCGGCCTCCGAGCCGGTCACGCGGATCGTGGTGTTGACGCCGTCCAGGGTGAGGTCCATCCAGGCCGGCACCATGATCGTGTAGTCGGCGTCGTCGCCCGGGCGGCCGCGGTCGTCGAAGCGGATGACCCCGGCCCGGCGCCGGACGGTGACGCCGCCGCGATCCTCATCGTCGTCGTCGCCGCCGCTGACCTGGACCTGGACGGTGTTCCGGTTCCAGGCCCGCACGGTGATGTCGCCGTTCTGCCGGCTCAGTTCGAGCCGTTCGCCGCGCTGGACGGTGAACGTCGTGTCCGTCGGCGGCGCGGCCGCCAGGGACAGCAGGGTGAGAGAGGCGAGCAGCACGGTATCGGGTCCTTTCAGCTCTCGGCGGCGGTGAGCGCGGCGACCTGACGCAGGAGGTCGATCTTCCGGCGCATGGTCCGCGCGAGATAGGTGTTGAGGTACGTGTTGGCCGGGTCCTGCTCGACGGCGCGCCGGGCCTGGGCCACGGCGGTATCGATCGCGGCCAGGTTCTTCCGCACGATCTGGAGGGTCTTCTCGTCGAGCCGTCCCCGGCCCGCCTCGACGACGCGCTGCAGGTCGGCCACCGCGGCATCGTAGCTCTGCTCGGCCGTGGGACGCGACGTGGTGAAGCGCGTGGTGGGCAGCGACGAACCCGGCGCCGACGTCGTGGCGGGGCGACCCGCGGCCGGCGCCGTCGCGACCGCCGGCGGGCGACCGGCCGCCAGCGACCACACCGCGGCGCCGGACACCGTGACAAGCAGCAGGGCCGCGGCAGCGAGCTGGGGCAGGGAGAAGCTCCACCGCCGCCCGCCGGCGGGCCGGCGCCGCGGCGCGAGCGGGCTCATCTCCGAGCCGATCGCGGCCGCGATGGCCGGCCACAGGTCGTTGGCGGGCGCGCGATCGGCGAGGGCGTGGGCCCGGGCGGTCACCGCGCGAAGCTCGTCAAGGGTGCCGCGGCAGGCGGCGCAGGTGCGCAGGTGCGCATCGGCCGCCGCGCGCTCGGGCGCGCTCAGCTCGTTGTCGAGGTACTCGGAGAGTCGGCTGGTCCAGTGGCCTGTGGTCATCGTCGTTACCGGTCCATGTGATTGCGGAGCGCCATGCGCGCCCGGTGCAGCTGGGACTTCGAGGTGCCCGTCGCGAGGCCCAGCATCTCCGCGATCTCCTCGTGGCGGTAGCCTTCCACGTCGTGGAGCACGAAGACCTGTCGCGCTCCCTCCGGCAGCCGAGCCAGCGCCTGCTCGAAGTCCATCACCGATTCGGGCGATCGTGGCCGCGCCGACACCAGCTCGAGCGGCGCGTCATCGTCGTGGAACCGCCGGCGCCTGGTCCCCAGCTCGGCCCGCCGCGCCAGCACCACGTTGACCGCCAGGCGGTGCAGCCAGGTGCTGAAGGCCGACTCACCCCGGAACGTCCCCAGCTTCTGCCAGACGCGGACGAACACGTCCTGCGTCACCTCGTCCGCGTCATCGTCGCCCAGCATGCGGCGGACCAGGCTGTGGACGCGCGCCGAGTGTGCCCGGTAGAGCCGCTCGAAGGCGTGGGCGTCGCCGCTGGCGGCGAGGGCGACCTCGACCGCGTCCGAGGGGATCTGTGGCGAGCCGGGCGTGGGGGTCAGCGGCGGCGCTCCGGGGATCGGCGTCTGCATGCACGGGATTGGATGGAAGGATCGACCCGAAGGTTGCAGGCCGGAAGGGCGGCCGGGATATATTGGGGCACCCCAACCCCGCCCGGCGCATGCCCGCGACCCTTCACGGCCCCATCACCGCTCCCCGTGGCACCACCCTCTCCTGCCGGGGCTGGCAGCAGGAGGCCGCCCTCCGGATGCTCATGAACAACCTCGATCCCGAGGTGGCGGAGCGGCCGGAGGAGCTCATCGTCTACGGCGGTGGCGGGAAGGCCGCGCGGAACTGGGCATGCTACGAGGCGATCGTCCGCACCCTCCGCCGCCTGGCCGATGACGAGACCCTCCTGGTGCAGAGCGGAAAGCCGGTCGGCGTGTTCCGGACGCACGAGGAGGCCCCGCGCGTCCTGATCGCCAATGCCAATCTCGTTCCGCGCTGGGCCACCTGGGACGAGTTCCGCCGGCTCGACGCGCTCGGCCTCACGATGTACGGGCAGATGACCGCCGGGTCGTGGATCTACATCGGCACACAGGGGATCCTGCAGGGCACCTACGAGACCTTCGCGGAGTGCGCCCGCCAGCATTTCGGCGGTACCCTCGCCGGCCGGCTCGTGGTGACCGGTGGCCTGGGCGGTATGGGCGGCGCACAGCCCCTCGCCGCCACCATGAACGGCGCCGCCTTCCTCGGCGTGGACGTTGACGAGTCGAGGATCCGGCGGCGGGTGGAGACCGGCTACTGCGACCGGCTCGCCCGATCGCTCGACGAGGCGCTCGCGCTGGTGGACGAGGCCCGCGGGCGCGCCCAGGCGTTGTCGGTCGGCCTCGTCGGCAACATCGCCGAGGTCCTGCCGGAGCTGGCGCGCCGCGGCGTGGTGCCCGATGTGCTGACCGACCAGACGTCGGCGCACGACCTCCGGGTGGGGTACATCCCCGTCGGCCTCTCGCTGGCGGACGCCGCCGCGCTCCGCGCCCGCGACCCCGTCGCCTACGAGGAGCGTGTCCTCGACTCGATGGTCACGCACGTCCAGGCGATGCTCGAGCTCCAGCGCCGCGGTGCCGTCACCTTCGACTACGGCAACAACCTCCGGGGCCAGGTGGCGGACCATCGGGGCATGCGGCAGGCATTCGACATCCCCGGATTCGTGCCGGCATTCATCCGTCCGCTCTTCTGCCGCGGCGCCGGGCCCTTTCGCTGGGCCGCGCTTTCCGGCGACCCCGGGGACATCGCCGCCACCGACCGCGCCGTGCTGGAGACCTTTCCCTCGAATGAGCCCCTGGAGCGCTGGATCCGGCAGGCGCAGGAGAAGGTCCATTACCAGGGCCTGCCCGCCCGCATCTGCTGGCTCGAGTACGGCGAGCGTGCCGAGATGGGACTTCGGTTCAACTGGCTGGTGCGGACGGGCCGGGTGAAGGCACCGCTCGTGATCGGGCGGGATCACCTGGACACCGGGTCGGTGGCGTCGCCCAACCGCGAGACCGAGGGAATGATGGACGGGTCCGACGCGATCGCCGACTGGCCGCTGCTCAACGCGCTGCTCAACACCGCATGCGGCGCGAGCTGGGTGTCCATCCATCATGGTGGGGGCGTCGGGATCGGCTACTCGATTCACGCCGGCATGGTGGCGGTGGCAGACGGGACCGACATGGCCGACCGGCGCCTCCGCCGCGTGCTCACGGCCGATCCGGGCACTGGCGTCATGCGTCACGCCGATGCCGGCTACCCCCTCGCGATCGCGACGGCGCGCGAGCGGGGCATCGACCTGCCGATGATCGACTGATGCCGGCCGTGCTCCGGAACATCGGGCTGCTCGCCACCTGCCGCGGCGAGGGCCCGCAGGCCGAGCTGCATGCCGTTCCCGAGGCCGCGCTCGCCTGGAACGGGCCGCTCATCGCGTGGGCGGGGCCGGAGCGCGACCTGCCCGAGGCGTACCGCGCGGCGGGGACCGAGGACGCGGGCGGCCGTCTCGTGATTCCCGGTCTGGTGGACTGCCACACGCACCTGGCCTTCGGTGGCTGGCGCGCCGGCGAGTTCACCGAGCGCGCGCTCGGGCGCACCTACGCGGAGATCGCGCGCGCGGGCGGCGGGATCGCCTCCACCATGCGGGAGACGCGCCGGGCGTCGGAGGAGGCGCTCTTCACGCGTAGCCGCGCCTTCCTCGAGGCGATGGTCCGGCTCGGCGTGACGACGGTGGAGTGCAAGAGCGGCTATGGCCTCAGCGTGGACCAGGAGCTCAAGCTGCTCCGGGTCTACCAGCGGCTGGCACGGGAATCGGCGGCGACGGTCGTTCCGACGCTGCTGGGTGCGCACGTCGTGCCCCCGGAGTATCGCGAAGACCGGGAGCGCTACATCGCGCTGCTCGTCGACGAGCTGATCCCCACCGCGGCCCGCGACGGTCTGGCGCGCGCGTGCGACGTCTTCGTGGAGGAGGGCGCCTTTTCCGTGGAGGAGGCGCGGCGCATCCTGCTCGCCGGGAAGGCGGCGGGGG
>JAICVB010000073.1 GCA_025935545.1 Gemmatimonadales bacterium | reverse complement strand
TGCGCCTCGGCGATCCACTTGGTGATAGAGAGACCGAGACCCACGCCGGGGCGGTCGCCGGTGCGGGAACGGGCGGGGTCGGCGCGCCAGAAGCGGTCGAAGATGTGAGGCAGATCACCGGGGGCGATCCCGATCCCGCTGTCCCGGACCAGCAGCGTGACGTCGGTGCCGCCATCCGCGAGCTCGAGGTCCACCCGGCCGCCGGGCGGCGTGTACTTGACGGCGTTGGTCACGAGGTTGAGGAGCAGCTCCCGGATGCGGTGCCGGTCCACGGGCAGCGGCACCGGATCCTTCGGGATGGTCGTGGTGACCGACACCTCGCCGGCCTCCGCCAGCATGCCCGCCGTTTCCGAAGCCTCCGCCACCAGGTCGCGCAGGTCGCACGGTTCCACGGCGAGGGGCGCCCGACCCTCGTCCGCCCGCGCCAGGGTCAGCAGGTTGTCCACCATCTCCGACATCTGATTGATCTGCTCCAGCGTTTCGTCGAGCGCGCCCAGCGCGTCGGGCGGCGTGCCCGGGTGGGTGAGCGCACGCTCCACGCCGGCGCGGAGCACCATGAGCGGGGTCTTGAGCTCGTGACTCGCGTCGGCGGTGAAGCGGTGCAGGCTCCCGAAGCTCTGCTCCAGTCGCGCCAGCATCCGGTTGAGGGTGAGCGCAAGGCGCGAGATCTCGTCGGCGGAGAGCGGCACCGCCAGCCGCCGATGCAGGCTGCGGCCGTCGGTGATCGCATCCACCTCGTCGGTGATGCTCTCCACCGGGGCGAGGGCCCGCCCGGCCAGCCAGTAGCCGAGGACCGCCGCGAGGAGGACGACGAGCGGTGCCACGACCCCCATGGCGCGGAGGATGAGCGCGGGATCGAAGGTGAGATTGTCGAGCGGCGTCGCCACGAGCACCGAGCTTACACCCGGTCCCGCGCTGTCGGTCTGGGTCACGCGATAGCGGACCGACAGCGCCGGGTCGAGCTCGAGGCTGCCGGTCCGGCCGCCCGACGTGGCATGCCCCGCCTCCGCGAGGAGCCGATCGATCGCCCCGAACTCGAGGCTCCGCGCCGCCTCCGACAGGAAGAGCGGCTGCTGCCGCTCGCCGATGATGACGAGGTAGTCACGCGAGCTCTCGAACGCCGCGCTGATCCCGGCGTTGAGCGTCGGCGGCATGCTGTCCCGCGCCACCACCAGCGGACCCACGAGGCGGTACGAGCCCTGCAGCCAGTTGAGCGCGAACTTCATCTCGAGGTCGGTTCGCTCGTCCAGCGCGATGACGCTGGGCTGCTTCAGCTCGTAGTAGAGCGCCGCGCCAAAACCCGCCAGCGCGAGCAGCAGGGCAATGGTGAACGAGACGGTGAGCCGGCCGCGGATGCCGCGCACGTTACGCCTTGATCACGTAGCCCACGCCGCGCACCGTGTGCACCAGCTTCTGCGCCTGCCCCGAGTCCACCTTCTTGCGGAGGCGGTTGATCACCACGTCCACGATGTTCGTGCCGGGGTCGAAGTGATAGTCCCAGGCGTACTCGGTGATGAGGGTGCGCGACATCACCCGGGGCGAGTGCCGCATCAGGTATTCGAGGACCGCATACTCCTTCGGGGTGAGCTCGATCGGCTCGCCGCCCCGGCGCACCTCGCGGGTCGCGGTATCGAGCTCGAGGTCGGCGATCCGGATCACCGGCGAGCGGAGCTGCTGCGGCCGGCGGCCCAGCGCCTCCACCCGCGCGAGCAGCTCCTCGAAGGCGAACGGCTTGGTCACGTAGTCGTCGGCCCCCGACCGGAGGGCCTGCACCTTGAAGTCCACGGCGTCCTGGGCGGTCAGCACCAGCACGGGCATCGTGCTGCCGCGGTCGCGCAGCGTCCGCAGCACTTCGAGGCCCGTCATCCCGGGAAGCCGGAGGTCCAGCACGAGCAGGTCGTACTGTCCACCCGACGCGAGCCGGAGGCCCTCCATGCCGTCGCCGACCAGGTCGGCGTGATACTGCTGCTCCTCCAGTCCCCGCTTCACGTACTGGCCCACCGTCCGGTCGTCCTCGATCACCAGGATCTTCATGCGGACTCCTGCAGCACGGGGAGGACGATCCGGAAGGTCGAGCCGCGGCCCGGATGGCTGGTCACCTCGAGCCGGCCCCGGTGCTCCTGCACGATGCCGTAGCAGATCGAGAGCCCGAGGCCGGTGCCCCGGCCGGGCGGCTTCGTGGTGTAGAACGGCTCGAAGATCTTCTGCTGCTCGCCGACGGGAATCCCCACGCCGGTATCCTCGATCTCGACCGCCACCTCGTCAGCCCGCGCGCCGCGCCGCGCGCGTACGGTGAGCGTGCCGCCGCCCTCCATCGCGTCCACCGCATTGAGCATGACGGCCAGAAAGACCTGGATCATCTGCTCCCCGTTGGCGAGCACCCGCGGGAGATTGGCCGCGACGTCCCGCACCAGCGTGAGGGAGCGGAACCGCCGGTGATGCTTGAGCAGGAAGAGGGCGTCATCGATGACCGGCGCGAGGTCCGAGGGAACGCGCGCGGCGCCCTTGGGCCGGCTGAAGTCGAGGAGGCCGTCCACGATGCGGGTGCAGCGCTGCACCTCCTTGTCGATGATCTCGCAGTACTCGCGGAGCGGGACGACGGCGTCGCCGCTCAGGTCCGCGAGGCGCATCTCGGTCGCGGCGACGCAGGCGCTGATGGTGGCGAGCGGGTTGTTGATCTCGTGCATCACGCCGGCCGCGAGCTGGCCCACCGCGGCGAGCTTCTCCGTCTGCAGCGCGCGCTGCTGCATGGCGCGGCGCGCCGTGACGTCCTCACCGATGGTGATGACGTGGCTCACCTCGTCGCCGTCGAGCCGCATGGGGACCTTGGAGATGCGGTAGTGCCGCGTTCCCTCGGGGCCGGGCACCTCCAGGTCGGTCTCGCTGACCTGGCCCGTGGCGAAGATGGCATCGAACTCCGCGCGAAGCTGCTCGGCCGGCTGTCGCGTCAGCACCTCGAAGACCGTCCGCCCGACGACGTCCGAGCGGCGGAGGCCCTGCGTCCCGGTTTCGCGCTTCCGGTTCCAGACGCGGATCCGGTAGTCGCGGTCCACCACGTAGAGGCCCACCGGCAGGCTGTCGATGAGGAGTGCCGTGAACCGCCGCTCACCGTGGGTCTCGCGGGCGCGCTCCGACACCTGGCGGCCGAGCGCCGCGGCCTGCTCCTGGGAGGCGAGCCAGGTGGCCAGGAGGTCGGCGACGATGCCGAGCACCGGACCGCCGGCGCCGCCGCGGGTCTCGAGCAGCGCCACCGGGCGGCCGGCGCGCACGATGGGCGTCCGGACGCCGTCCGCCCCCGACGAGGCCAGGTCGAGCGAGGGGGCCACGTCGCGTCCCGGTGGGAGCGGCGGCGCGCTCACCGCCTCCACGGTGGCGCCTCCGGGCGTCGGGAGCCAGATCGCGGCCGATGCAGCGCCGGTCCCGCGACGCACGGCCGACGCCACCCCGGCCAGGACATCGCTCGGCGCCTCCGCGGCGTTCAGGAGCCGCGCGATCTCGGCAAGGGTGTCGATCGGGTCCATGCCTCGTCAGCGTGACGCGGAGGAGAGGTCGGGAACCGACGCAAAGCTCACGATGCGCCACGCTCCGCCCCGGCGACGGAACAGGAGCTGGTCGGCGGTACCGACCTCCTCGCGGCCCTCACCCGCGAGCGGACGCCGGCGCGTGATCACCCACGCGCTCGCGAGATCACCCTGGACCCGGGTGTCGAGACGGAAGATCCGGACGGCGATGGCGCGGTTGCGGTCGCCCGCGTAGGTGCGGGCCAGGTACTGGTGATAGGCGTCCGCGCTGCGGAAGTCGCGCCACGCCGAATCCGGCGCGGCGTGGCGGAGCTCCACGGTCGCGCTGTCCCAGAAGAGGGTGCGGCTCCGCGCCCAGTCCCGCGCGCCGAGACTCTTGTAGTAGGTCGCGAGCAGCCCGCGAATGGCGTCGTCGTCCCGGCGGGTGCCGGTCGGCGTCCGGTCCTCGATGTGGCAGCCGGCGAGCAGCGCGGCGGCGATGAGCGCGGCGAGGCGCGGGCGGAGCATCACGATCCCTGGGTTGTTGGCGCAGATAAGATACCACGACCGCCTTCGGCCCGTCCCGTCACCCCGCGGTCAACGCCGTCAGCTCGTGGTCGCCCGCGAGCTCGAACCGCGCCGTTCGCCCCGCGAGCCGCACGCCGTCCAGGTCCAGCGATTCCACGCCGCCGGAAGCAGTGAACGAAACCACGATGGGCGGACCCTGCCGCCGGCGGAAACGAGCGACGAGCCGGCCGGGCCGCCGCCGCAGGACGGCGTCGAGGACCGTCTCACCGACGCGCAGCCGGTGCACCCCCATCCGATCCCACGACGGCGGCAGCTCCGGGGCGAGCTCGAGATGGCCGCGGGCCGCATCGGCCACGGCGCCCCAGACACCGCCGAGCACGCCGGTCAGGAATTCCGCGGGCGACGCGGCCGCGTCCATCTCGACGTTCCGGCCGAGCGAGCCGGCGGCAAGGTCCCGCGCGGCCCGAGCCGGGGCCGACGGCGGCGCCGGGGCGCCGACCCAGCGGCTCCAGGCCACGTCCAGCGCCGGCACGGCGCCGCCGCGACGCAGATCGCGAGCGCATTCGCGGAGACCGGCGGCAAGAAGCGCGGCGGCGGCGGACGCATCCGCCGCGCTCCGGGCGCGCTCATCCGCCCGGACCTTGGCCCACTCGAACGCACGGTTCACCGCGGCGTCCGGGGTCTCGAGCGCCGCGCCGAGCTCCGCGATCACGCGCGCGTGCTGCGCGCGCTGCGCGAGCAGTCCGGCGAACCCGCGGCGGCCGGCGAGATCGAGCGTTCTCGCGAGGTCGGAGTCGTCGTGTGAGGCGACCATCGAGATGCGGACCGCCGGCGCACCACCGGAGCGCCGCACCCTGAAGCTCCCGCCCGCCCCGGCCCGCTCCACCGTCCCGCCGTCGGCCTGGATCCACACCCGGCGGCCGGCGAGCGGCTCGAGCTCCACGGTCAGCGCGCGCGCCGGATCAGCCGCGATCTCCCAGATGGCGATCGGCAGCTCCAGCGCGGTAAGCCAGCGCTCACGCACGCCCGGCGTCGCAGAAATGCGGAGTACATCCACCGGACTCGCCACGAGCTCTCCGGCCGGGAGTGGAGTCTCATCGACCCGGACGCGTGGAGCGGAGACCACCGGCATCCCATCGGCGAACGCGCCGAGCAACCCGGCCTCCGCGCTCACCGCCACGGAGGCGCGACGCCCGGCCGACGTCCACGGGACGCCGGCCGACGAGGCGAATCTCAGCGAAAGCGGGGAATCGGCGTCGGGCCAGACGCCGGCGAAGGACGGCAGGGCGATGCTAGCGTCGCCCCTGCTCGAAGCGGCGGCCCGCCTCGGTCCAGTTGACCACGTTCCACCACGCGGCCACGTAGTCGGGACGGCGATTCTGGTACTTGAGGTAGTACGCGTGCTCCCAGACGTCGCAGCCGAGAATCGGCGTCTTGCCCGCCATGAGCGGGCTGTCCTGGTTGGGGGTGCTCTCGATCGCGAGCCCGCCGCCCTTCGCCATGGTGAGCCAGCCCCAGCCGCTGCCGAACCGGCCGCCGCACGCCTTGGCAAACTGCTCCTTGAACTGCGTCAGCCCGCCGAAGGCCTGGTCGATCGCCTGCTTGAGCGCGCCCTCCGGCTCCCGCGCCCCGCCCGGACGCATGATCTCCCAGAAGAAGGTGTGGTTGGCGTGGCCACCGCCGTTGTTCCGCACGGGCGTGCGGATCGCTTCGGGGAGCGCGTCGATGTTCGCGATCAGCTCCTCGACCGGCTTGTTCTGGAGATCGGCGTGGCCCTCGAGTGCTGCGGTGAGGTTGGTGACGTACGCCTGGTGGTGCTTGTCGTGGTGGATCCGCATCGTCTGCTCGTCGATCGACGGCTCGAGCGCATTGTAGTCGTACGGCAGCGGCGGGAGAGTGTAGGCCATGTCGGTGCTCCTCGGTGATAGTCGCGGCGAAATATGGGAATGCCGGCGCAGGTAATCAACGAGGACGCGGCTCGAGGCGCAGCAGCAGCGCCGCACTGAGGAGCGCCGCGAGCACCGTGTACACCACCTCGACCCGCAGCAGGGACGAGAGCGCCAGCGTCGCGCCGACGGCCACCACCGCGCAGAGGGCGCTCGCCACCACCCGGCCAGTGCCGACGCCGGCCGCCGCATCGGCTGTACGCGCGTGCCACACCGCCCTGTTCGCCGCCCCGACCGCGAGCAGCCAGCCGCCGAGCGCTGCGCCGGTCACTGCGCCGAGCCAGGCCCAGGCGGCGAGCGCCTCCTCCTGATCCCGGGCGAGGGACGCGTGCGCGAGCCCGATCACGCCGAGCGGCACCAGCACGGTCCGCCAGTCTGCGAGCGCTGGAGCGAGTGGCCCGCCGAGCCGGATGACGACCGCCGCGCCGGCTACGCCCAGCAGCGGAGACGCGAACCGTCGAACCGGCCAGAGGCCGAACAGCGCGAAG
Organism: Gemmatimonadales bacterium; assembly: GCA_025935545.1. GTDB lineage: Bacteria > Gemmatimonadota > Gemmatimonadetes > Gemmatimonadales > GWC2-71-9 > JAICUF01. The sequence continues at coordinate 5,213 of JAICVB010000073.1, read as the reverse complement.
GCGCCAAGCGCGAGCAGAGCGGCCGCCACGGGTTCAGCGGCGGGACTGAGCGGGATGGCGGAGAGGGTGGCAACGGAGAGCCCAACCGGCCCCGCCACCGTATGCAGGAACCAGAGCAGCGGCACGAGTCCGACCGCCGCCAGGGCGGCGGAGACGGGGGCAACCGCCGCTGCCGCCGCCAGTGCACCCGCGATCACGAGCCACGCATTGGGCGCCAGCGCGGCGAGCCCAACGCCGCCGAGGGCCGTCGCGATTCTCCCTGGTGTGAGGATCGGCCGCGCAGGCGGACCTGCGCGACTTGGGGCTCCGCGGCGGCGGGCCCCGAGCGCGCCGATTCCCGTAACGGCGGCCGCCACGAGCACCGCCCCGGGCCCGGCGACCAGCGGCACGCTGCGCTCATGGAAGGCGAAGGCGACCACGCCGGACACGAGCGCAATGCTCGTGACACGGGCGCCGGCCCGCCACTCGTCGAACGCGGCCAGCAGGAGCGCCAGCATTCCGGCGAGCACCAGGCCGCCATCGATCGCGTCCGAGATTCCTGGCGTGCCCGCCCGCTCCGGCGAGAGCCCGATCACGGCGCTGGCCGCGCCGAAGGCCAGTGCGACGAGCGCTCCGCCGATGACCCGCCGCGCCCGGGAGGAGCGGGTGAGCGGAGTACATGCGGCGAGCGCGGCGATCAGGGCGACGGCGATGGGGTTCATCGCTGGAGTCTACCCGCGACATCGCGGCGGCCCAAACGAAACGCGCCCCGGTGCGGGGGCGCGTCGTCGCGAGCAGGGTGTCCGGGTCCCGCTAGTGGCGTTGCCGGCGCCGGAACCCCATCGCCCCCAGGCTCGAGAGCCCGGTGCCGATGAGGAGGAGGGAGCCCGGCTCGGGCGTCACGGTCGTATCACCGGGGATGAGCACGTCGGGCTGATCGTTATTCACGATGTCGTGCACGCCGCCGTCATTCCCGTCGGGGCCGTCCGGGCCCGGCACGACCGGATCCTCGATCAGCGCGTCGGTCGAGCTGTGCCCGTCGAGGAGGAAGGCCGCCACGACGCCGAGGAGCACCGCGCCGCCTGCCACGTAGAGCCGATCGTCGCCCCCGCCCGGGATCAGCGCGGCGCCGCTCGAGTCTCGGCCGGCCCGCTTCCCGTCAATTGCGCTGACCATCGTCTGGAAGTACGCGGCGTTGTCGGCGAGGATGCCGAGCGCGTGGTCCACCGGTGCGGCGTGAGCCGGGCGCACGCCGAGGATCGTGGCCACGGCAAGGAGCGCCGCGGCAGTACGGGATCGCATAGGCCATCTCTGATGGAGGTGCCGGCCTCATGGGCAAGGGCCGGACCACCACCGCGAAGGCGCTGGAGCTGTCAGCTTCAAGTTACTGGATTACAAAGGAGTTGCGGAGGTACCGTGAGAAAATGCCTGAGGTGCCGGTCCGGGCTGGGTCAGGAAAACCCTGCGGGTCGGCGGCGGCACATTGTCGCAGGGCGCCCACAGGGGCGGGCGTTCAGTCCCCGGCCCGGCCCCGCCGATCGCTGTCGGCGGCGGACCGCGGCGGCCCACCCCTGAACTCGAAGTGCCGCTCGTCGAGAATCCGTTCCACATGCTGCACATCTGCGTGCGGAGCCGCGTCCGGCCGGGCGAGGAAATATTCCGCCACGCGAGCTGCCGGATGCCAGATCCCGGCCTCGAGGCCCGGATAGATCTCGGCAAACTCGGGCTTGAGCCGCGCCTCCCGCTGCGGCGCCACTCTGCGTCTAGCTCCAGGTTCCGCGGGTGCGCTGATCCGGCTGCGCGGCCCGCATTTCGCGGTCGCGGACGAGGTGCGGTGCCCCCGACGGTGGTCCGCCCCGGAACTCGAAGTGCCGCTCGTCGAGGACGCGGCGGAGGAGATCGCCCTCCGGGTCCTTCCGCGCCAGGTTCGCGAGCGTTTCAGCCACATGCGCCGCCAGGAGCCACACTCCCGCGGCGACGTCGGGATAGAGGCCGGCGAACTCCGGCTTGAGCCGCGCCTCGCGGGGGGCGCTCACGAGGACGCCGGCGCCGGCCGGCAAGTCGGACACGGTAAGCTGCGCACGAGCCACTCCGGGGTTGAACGCCGCCTGGCGGCGCTTGACGAGGATGAAAAAAGCTGGTGCGCCGGGCCCGCCAGAGCAAGTACGCTAAGTTGCACGATCGGAGGCGGCATGGAGTCGAAAATCAGCATGGAGTGGAATTGAGCGGCTTTCCCGGATCGAGACTGCGCGCGCGGCTGCGCCTTGATGCTCCTGACTTCGAGGGCCTGGCGCCCGGCCGGTGGTATGACGTTTTCGGCGGCGAGGCCGCGCGGCTCGGGCCGGGGGGCCGGGTACTGCTGCGGCCCGACGATGCGCTTCGGGAAGATCCGGCAAGCCACGTGCCGGTCCCTCGCGGGCTGCTCGAGCTGGGCGGGTCTGATGGCAGCCGGCACCTGCTCGACTGCGACGGGCGGCGCTGGCTGGCGGCCCTCGTGCCCGATGCCCCGGACCCGGAGGCGTCGCGCCACCTGCGGCTGGTCTGCCAGGACGGTCGCTACCTCCTGGTCCCCGGCTTCACGGTGGAGACGCTCGACCCCCTCGGGGATGGCGAGTTGCTGGAGCTGCTGGAGAGCCAGGTGCGTGAAGCGCATCCGCCGGGCGGGCTCCGCTCGGAGGCGCGCGTCAAGCCCGCCTTCGCCTGGGGCTACCGGATGCTCGAGCCCGACGCGTGGTACCTGGTGGACCCACGATGGTCCACCGACCTCGCCCTCGTGCTGGTGACCGTGGACGGCGACCGCGTCGTGGACGCGGGGCATTTCGACGTCCAGACCTTCCTGGACTAGTTCAGGACGTCCGGCGCCCCCGCGCCTTCGCGCGTGTCCAGCAGCTCGCGCACGCGGTCGCACAGCGCGCGCATCTCGAAGGGCTTGGCAAGGAACGGCTCGGGCGCCGGCTCGGAGCCGCGCGGGTAGCCGGACATGAAGAGGACGGGGATGGCGGGAAAGCGCCGGCGGAGCGCCGCGGCGAGGACGATGCCGTCGGTGTGCGGCATCCGCACGTCGGTGACCAGCAGGTCGATGCGGGCGTCCTGCGTGAAGAGGCCCAGCGCCTCGAGGCCATCGGTCGCTTCGATCACGCGGTAGCCCTCACGCTCGAGCGCGCGGCTCGCGAGCCGGCGAACCTGCGGCTCGTCGTCGACCACGAGAATGGTCGCCGGATGCGGCGATGCGTCGGCCATGAGCCCCGTAAGATACGCGGGCCGGCCCCAACCGGTAGTGAGCGCGTAGACGGGAAGAACGGCGAGAAGTGGAGCGTAAGGGGCTCGAACCCTTGACCCCCGCCTTGCAAAGGCGGTGCTCTCCCAGCTGAGCTAACGCCCCGTCACCGCGGAAAACTAGCGTCGGCGCGGCGCGCCGCCAAACGACCCCGTCATTCCGACGCGGGCGGCACCACGCGCAGGGCGTATCCGGCCAGCGGCTGCTGCGCGAAGGTATCGCGCGACGCTGCCTGGGCGACCGACGCACGGTACGCCGCCGCCCGGCGCGTGTCGGCCACGTGCAGGCGGAGCAGCGCCCCCGCGGCGAGGTCCCCCGTCACCAGCACCCGCGCCGTGAGCGTGTCCGGGATGACCGAGAAGAGCTGATATCCCGAGCCGGCGGCCTCGATCGACGCGACCGGCCCGCCCGACACCGTGAGCAGGATGGCGCCGTCATCCGAGCGGGGCGTGACCAGCTCGAGGGTGAGCACGCCCGGCACCGGGCCGCTCGGCTCCGTGCCGTGATCGCCGCCGCAGGCCAGGGCGGCCGCGGCCAGCGCCGCCGCCAGACGCGCACGCGCGACAATCCCGGAGCGGCTCATCGGGCCGCCTTCCTCGGCGGCGCCTGCGTGAGCAGCTGCTGCATCACCGCCGCGCTGGGCGTGGCGCCGCTCGCCTTCACGTACGCCAGGAAGTCTCCCAGGTCGTACACGCCATTCCGGTTCCCCCGCGCATCGAGGTACGCGGACTGCTCGGCGCTGAGCCCACCCGTGCCGAGGAGCGTATTGGCCGCCGCGTCCACGCCGACCGCGACCTGGCCCACGAACGTGGCGGTGAGAGAGTACGGGCGTGCCATCCCGAGCTGCAGCGTGGGCGACGCCGCGGTGGTGTCGCCGCGCCAGCCCGCGAACACGGTTCCCGGAGGCGGCACCGCCGTGAGCGTGACGGCGGTACCGCCGTCGAGGAAGACGCCGCCGGACAGGTCGGCGCCGGGCGGCGGCGCCGTCATCGTCACCGCGCCCGGCTGCGCGTTCACCAGGGCCACCGCCAGTCGATACTGCGCGCCGAAGTTCGCGGTGACGGTACCGGGTGCAGCCGTCGCGCGGTACAGGTGGCTGAGCGCCCCGCCGTCGGACCAGCCGGCGAACTCGAAGCGGCTCCGCCCATCCCCGGACGCCTGCAGCGAGTCGGCCGAGAGGAACACGGAATCTCCGGGCGGGATCGCGTCCGAAAAGCTCGCCACGGCCACGCCGTTCACCCGGATCCTGGCGCCGCCTGCGGAGGCGGCGAAGGTGTCCGGCTGCTTGAGCGTGAGGCGCAGGACCACGTCGCCGTGCGGCGCGACCTGGTGAATCGAGTCGATCACGAAGCCGACGTACCGGCGCTGGTTGTCGAGCGCCGCGGGATTGGTGGTGAGCGTGATCCGGCGGTTCACCGTCGAGCCGGGATAGGAGTCGCCGGGGTCACCGCGGTTGCTCGCGGAGGCGGTTCCGTCGAGATCGAGGTTGCCGAGGCCGTCGGCCTGCAGCAGCTCGACGCCATGCGGCGACACGGCGTTCACCGCGTTGTCGCCCCGGAAGCCATGCGCCTCGATCTGACCCTCGTCGATGTGCCAGACCAGCAGGCCCGGCAGCTTGGCGCGCGCGCCGCGCGCCGGGTTCATCTGCGCCGAATCACTCTCCAGGTCCTGTCGATTCTCGAGCAGGTAGAACTCGTCGGTGCCGGGGATGCCGACGAGCACCACACGATGCGAGCTGGACACCGGGCCGAGGCGATAGGTGCCGCTCGCGCTCAGCTCATCCACGTCCACCCACCCGAGCTCCGCCATGGACCAGGCTTCCATGCGCGAGGGGCTGTACGGCATGGAGTAGTTCCCGCTCCCCATCAGTCCCCACTCTCCAATGCCTTCGCTCGCGCTCGACGCGGACCCGGTGTCGTAGAGATCGGGGAGGCCGAAGGCATGCCCCGTCTCGTGC
>JAICVB010000068.1 GCA_025935545.1 Gemmatimonadales bacterium | reverse complement strand
CTGCTCCGCCTCCACACGGGCGATGTCCCCGGGGCCGCCGCGCTGGGCGACAGCATCCTCGCAGCGGACCCGGGCCACCTGCTGGGCTATGTGGTCCGCGCCCCCGTCGGACGGTGGCGCCAGGACTCGGCGGCCGTGCGCACCGCGGACGCCCGCGTCTCCCGGCACGACGATGCGGAGATGCGGGCGGCGCGGCCGGAGTACACGGCCCACCGCACGATGCTGGACGAGATGCGGCAGCGCGCCGCCTCGGAGCGGTGACAGCAGCGGTCCGCCCCGGCTATACTGCGGAGCGGCGGCACACTCCCGGAGCGACCCCATGAAGGCAGGCACCAAGTTCCTGATCGGCGCGGCGGTGATCGTCGCGAGCGTCGGCTTTCTCATCACCGAAGGGGTGAAGGAGACCGGCGTGTATTTCCTGACGCCGACCGAGCTGGCCTCGAAGACGGCCACCGATCCGAGCTTCTACGACGTGGGCCTCAAGATGGGGGCCAAGGTCGTGCCGGGCTCGATCCGCCGCGACCCCGCGTCGCGCGAGATCGATTTCCGCGTCTCCGACGGGCGCCACACCTATCCCGTCACCTACCGCGGACTGGTGCCCGACACCTTCACCGACGCCAACGACATCGAAGTCGTGGTCGAGGGGCGGCTGGGACGCGACGGCGTCTTCCGGGCCACCGACGTCCTCGCCAAGTGCGGATCCCGCTATGAGGCCGTCCCCAAGACCGCGCGGGCCTGACGCGTGACCCTGCTCGGCCAGTTCGCCCTCTGGACCGCGTTCCTCCTCGGCCTGTGGTGCGCGGTCGTCGGCTTCTCGGGGCGCTGGCGCGGCCGGCCCGACCTCACCCAGTCGGTGACGCGGGCGGTGTACGGCATCTGCGCCGCACTCCTGGTCGCGGCGGCCTGCCTCTGGAAGGCCCTCCTTACCCATGATTTCAGCGTCGAGTACGTCTGGGCCTACACCTCCCGGAACCTCCCGACGTATTACGTCCTCTCCGCCTTCTGGGCCGGCCAGAAGGGATCGCTGCTCTTCTGGGCGCTGGTCCTTTCGATCTTCGCCACCGCGGCGCAGGCGCTGAGCTCGCGGCGCCACGCCGCGCTGCTCCCCTACGTGGCCGCCGCCACCTCGTCGGTCGTCGCCTTCTTCGTGAGCGTGATGCTGTTCGCGGCCAATCCGTTCGAGCGCCTCGCCTTCACGCCCCTCGACGGCCGAGGGCTCAACCCGCAGCTGCAGAACGTCGGCATGACGATCCATCCGCCGATGCTCTACCTGGGCTACATCAGCATCACCATCCCGTTCGCCTTCGCCATCGCCGCCCTCCTCTCCCGCCGGCTCGACACCGGCTGGATCCACGCGATCCGGAAGTGGACCATCGTCTCGTGGATGTTCCTGTCGATCGGCATCACGCTCGGCATGTGGTGGGCCTACGTCGAGCTGGGCTGGGGCGGCTACTGGGCCTGGGATCCGGTGGAGAACGCGAGCCTGCTGCCCTGGCTCACCATGACGGCCTTCCTCCACTCGGTCATGATCCAGGAAAAGCGCGGGATGCTCAAGCGGTGGAACCTGGGGCTGATCGTGGGCACGTTCATGCTCAGCATCTTCGGGACGTTCATCACCCGCTCCGGCGTCATCGCGAGCGTGCACAGCTTCACCCAGTCGAACGTCGGCTACTTCTTCCTGGCCTTCCTCATCCTGGCCGGTGCCTTCGGCTTCACGCTGCTGCACACCCGCTGGCACCTGCTCGAGCCCGAGGCGCGGCTCGAGAGCATGGTGAGCCGCGAGGCCGCGTTCCTCTTCAACAACCTCCTGTTCGTCGGCATCGCCTTCTCGGTGCTCTGGGGGACGCTCTTCCCGATCCTCTCCGAGCTGGTGCGGGGCACCAAGATCACGGTCGGCCCGCCCTTCTTCAACCGGGTGAACGTGCCGCTCGGACTGATGCTGCTCGCGCTCACCGGGATCGGCCCCCTGATCGCCTGGCGCAGGGCCTCGGCGTCGAACCTCCGCCGTCAGTTCACCATGCCGCTCGCCACCGGCGCCATTGTGGGGGCGGGACTGTTCGTCGCCGGCATGCGGGACGGCTACGCCCTCATCGCCTTTGCGCTGGCGGGCTTCGTGGCGGGGACGGTGGCGCAGGAGTTCTTCCGCGGCATCCGCGCCCGCCGCCGGATCCACGGCGACCCGCTGCCGCGCGCGGTCATCCGGCTCGTCGGCCGGAACCGCCGCCGCTACGGCGGCTACATCGTCCACGTCGGCATCCTCATCTACTGTGTCGGCTTCGCGGGAATGGCCTTCAAGCGCGAGCGCGAGGCGACGCTCAAGCCCGGCGAGTCGGTCGAGCTCAGAAGCCCGTACGGCCACACCTACCGCTTCACCCACGTCGGCATCTCGCAGTACCAGGCGCTCAACCGGATCGTGAGCGCGGCTACCGTCCAGGTGGCCCGCGACGGGAAGGCCGAAGGGGTCATGACCTCGGAGAAGCGCCAGCACTTCACGGTCGAGAACGGGGAGAAGGTGCCGTCGTTCGAGCCGTCGACCGAGGTCGCGATCCGAAGCGGCCTCCGCGAGGACCTCTACATCGTCTTCGCGGGACCGGTGAACGGCACCGAGGAAGCCGTGTACCGCTTCACCATCAATCCGCTGGTCTGGTGGATCTGGTACGGCGGGCTGGTGCTGGTGCTGGGCGGGATCATCACGATGTGGCCGGGCGACGGCCACCCCGCGCCGGCAGCCCGGCGAACCCCTGCGACATACGGGACGGCGCTCGCGGGCGCGGCGGAGCCCTCGTGAGCGGCCGCGAAACGCTGGACCGCCGCGGATTCCTCGCGGCCATCGCCGGGGTCGCGGGCGCCGCCGCGGCCGGTGCGCTGAGCGCGCAGGCCCCCGGCACGCTGCCCGGATCGGGGCCCGCGGGCTCGCTGGGCGACCCGACGGCTGCGGGACGCCCGCAGGCCCCCACCACCCCCCGCGACGATGACGCGCGGATCCAGGCGATCGAGAAGCGGCTCCGCTGCACCTGCGGCTGCACGCTCGACGTGTACACCTGCCGCACGACCGACTTCTCCTGCACCTACTCGCCGCAGCTGCACCGGGAGGTGCTGCAGCTCCGGGACAGCGGGATGACGGCGCAGCAGATCGTGGATGCCTTCGTCAAGCGCTACGGCGAGCAGGCCCTGATGGCACCGGAGCCGCACGGCTTCAACCTGGCCGGCTACCTCGTTCCCGGAACGCTGGTGACGGTGGCCGCGGGCGCGATGCTCTGGATCCTGGGGCGCCGCTCGCGGAGGCACGACGCGGCCGAAACCCTCCCCTCCGCTCCCGCCGTGGACGCCACGCCCGAGGAGCTGGCGCGGCTTCGTCAGGCCCTCGCCGAGAGCGACGCATGATCTGGGAGATGGCGGCCGCCGTCGTGCTCGGCGCCGGCATCATCTGGCTCGTGCTGCAGCCGCTGGTGCGGCCGGCGCGGCCGACGCCCGCGGTGTACATCCCGCCGGAGCCCGAGGAAACCCGCCGTGGCGTCGCGCTCGCCGCCCTCCGCGACCTCGAGCTCGACCGGGAGACCGGCAAGCTGTCCGACGACGACTACGCCTGGCTCAAGGCGCGCTACACCGGCGAAGCCGTCGCCGCTCTCCGCGCCGAGGACGCCACCGCCGGGGAATCCGACATCGAGCAGCTCATCGCGGCGCGCGCAAAGGCGATGGCGGGTGGTCCACCCGCCTGCCCCACCTGCGGCCCCCGGCCCGAGCCCGATGCCCTCTTCTGCTCGACCTGCGGCACCCGCCTCGGCAGCGTGGACGACTGCGCGCGCTGCGGCGCGGCCCTGCCGGCGGACGGCCGCTACTGCGAGCTCTGCGGGACCGCTGTCGCGGCCTGAGGCCGCGCCCACGCGAGCGCGGCCCCGATCGCCCGCCGCCACTCGGACAGCTTCACCTCCCGCTCCTCCCGCCCCATCGCCGGCACGAAACGAGTGAAGTGGCGGGCCGAGACGAACTCGTCCACCGAGCCCCACACTCCGAGCGCGAGTCCCGCCAGCGCGGCCGCGCCCAGCGCCGTCGTCTCCACCACATCGGGCCGCTCGACGGGAAGGCCCAGCACATCCGCCTGGAACTGCATCAGCCAGTCGTTTGCAGTGGCGCCGCCGTCCACGCGCAGCGCCGCCACACGCTGGTGCCCCGCACCCTCCATCGCCGCGAGGAGGTCGGCCGACGCAAAGGCGATGGACTCGAGCGCCGCGCGGACGACGTGGGCCCGGGTCGTGCCGCGGGTGAGGCCCGTGATCGTTCCCCGCGCCGCCGGCTCCCAGTGAGGCGTCCCCAGCCCAACGAACGCCGGCACGAAGCTCACGCCGGCGGTATCCGGCACGCTGCGCGCGAGCGACTCCGATTCCGCGGCGTTTGCAAGCAGGCCCAGCCCGTCCCGAAGCCACTGGATGGCGGCGCCGGCGATGAAGACACTGCCCTCGAGCGCGAACGCCGGCTCCCCACGTGGCCCGCAGGCCGCGGTGGTGAGGAGCCCGGGGGCCGCCACCGGCCGCTCCGTGCCGGCGTGCATCAGCAGGAAGGCGCCGGTGCCATAGGTGTTCTTCGCGGTGCCCGCGCTGACGCACCCCTGGCCGAACAGCGCGGCCTGCTGATCGCCCGCGATGCCGGCGACCGGAAGCGCCGCGCCCAGGTGGGCAGGATCGCTCTCCGCCACGACCCCGCTGGACGGGACGATGTCCGGCAGGAGGAGGCGCGGGACCGAGAAGAGCTCCAGCAGATCGGGATCCCAGTCACGCCGCTCGAGCGAGTAGAGGAGGGTGCGCGATGCGTTGGTGTGGTCGGTGACGTGCACCCGGCCGCCGGTGAGCCGCGCAATGAGCCAGGCATCGATCGTCCCCGCGGCGAGCTCGCCGGTCTCCGCCCGCCAGCGCACCCGCGGATCGTGCAGCATCCACTCGAGCTTGGTCGCGGTGAAGTACGGGTCGGCCACGAGCCCCGTGCGGGCGCGCAGCAGCTCCTCGTGCCCCGCGTCCCGGAGCTCGCGACAGCGCCCGGCAGTGCGCCGATCCTGCCACACGATCGCGCGGCCCACCGGCGCCAGCGTCGCCCGGTCCCACAGGACGACGGTCTCCCGCTGGTTGGTGATCCCGATACCGACGGGGATGTCCTGCGCGGCGGCGATCGCCTCGCGCGCCGCCAGCATGGTGACGCGGAACAGCTCTTCCGCATCGTGCTCCACCAGGCCCGGCGCGGGGAAGTGCTGGGTGAACTCGCGGGAGGCCGATGCCAGCACGCGCCCGTCGTGGTTGACGACGAGCGCGGTGGAACCGGTGGTGCCCTGATCCAGGGCGAGAATGGAAGGCACGCTGGATCGTAACCGGGTTCGGGCCCCGGCGCGGGCCTATTCGGTCCGCAGCGTGACCGCCGGATTGACCCGTGCAAGCCGGCGCGCCGGCAGCCAGCACGCCGCAAGGGCGGCCGCGGCGAGGACGATCGGGACAGCCACCATCGTCACGGGGTCGGCCCCGCCGACCTGGTAGAGACGGGACTCGAGGCACCGGCCCGCCGCCAGCGCGCCGGCGACACCGATCGCGACGGCGACGGCGACCACCGCCGCACCACGACGCACGATGAGCCGCACGACCTGACCCGCCTCCGCGCCGAGCGCCATGCGGATCCCGACCTCGCGGGTTCGCTGCGTCACGACGAACGACATGACGCCGTAGACCCCGACGATCCCGAGCAGCAGCGCGAGCGCCGCGAAGGCGCCGATCAGCCCGACCGTGAAGCGGGCCGGCGAGAGGTCGCGCTCGACCAGCGACTCGAGCGAGCGGATCTTCCACACCGGCTGGTCGCGATCCACCGACCAGACCGCCTGCTGCAGCCCGCGGGTCAGGGCGCCCTCGTCCCCCATCCCCCGGAGCGCGATGCTCGCAAAGATCCCGCCGGCCTGCAGCTTCGGGGCGAAGATCTGGGGCAGCGGCGTTTCCGAGAGCGTCATCTGCGTCGTGGTGCCCACCACACCGACGACGCGCGCGGTGATGTCCGGCGGGCCGATCAGCACCACCCGGTGCCCGACCGCGGGCTGCCCGGGCCAGACGCGATCGGCGAACGCCTGGTTGACCACGATCACGGGCTCGGTGCCCAGGCGATCGGTCGGTGCCACGTCGCGTCCGGCGATCAGCGGGATGCCCAGCGTCCGGAAGTACCCGTCGCTCACGAGATTGATCCCCGCGCTCGGCGCGTCGGCCGGCGCCGGGCGCGGCTCCCCCTCGGGCACGTACGCGATGCTGCCGAAGTTCCCGCTCAGCGGCACCGCGTCCACCAGCGCCGCCGACTGCACGCCGGGAATCGCGCGCAGGCGCTCGAGCACCGTGGACATGAAGTTGATGACTTTGACGCTGTCGTCGTACTTGACCGAGGGCAGGCGAAACTCCGCCGTCAGGACGTGCGCGGGATCGAAGCCGGTGCGCGCCCGCTGCAGCGCCACGAGCGAACGGGTGAAGAGCCCGGCACTCGCGAGCAGGACGATGCAGAGCGCCAGCTCCGCCGCGACCAGCACGCTCCGCGCGTCGATCCTGCGCACGCTCCCGGTCTGGGCCCCGCCGCGCAGGGCGTCCTGGAGGCCCGCACGCGCCCCGTGCCAGGCGGCCGGCGCGCCAAAGAAGACGCCGGTGGCCACGGCCACCACGATCGAGAACAGGACGGTCGTCGCGTCGAGCGTCAGCGGCGTGGTGATCGGGAGACCGCCCGGCAGCGACGCGACGAGCACGCCGAGTGCCCACCGCCCGACGAGCAGGCCGAGCGCGCCGCCGATGACTGAGAGGAGGAGGCTCTCCGTCAGCACCTGCCGGATGAGCCGGCCGCGACCGGCACCGAGCGCGGCGCGCAGCGACATCTCGCGGTCGCGCGTCGTCGCCCGGGCGAGCTGGAGGTTCGCGATGTTGACGCAGACGATGAGAAGGACCGCGCCCACCGCCCCAAACAGCACGATGAGCATGAACCGCGAGCCGCCGGTAATGGACTCGTGCAGGTCCACCACCGCAATCGTCGGGTTGCCGCCGGGCACGGGGTACGTCCGGGCCAGGTCGGCGGCGATGGCCCCGAGGTCGCGCTCCCCGTCGGCCGGCGTGAAGCCGGGCTTCATGCGCCCGAGCGCCCACACCGTCGTCGCGGGCCGGGTGAACCAGGCCGGGTTCGGCGCCGACGTGATCGGGAGCCAGACGTCCGACTGATAGGAGTCGAGCAGGCCGGCGGACGCGACGCCGATGACCTGGTGGGGCCTGCCATTCAGCACCAGCGTGCGCCCGACCACGTCGGGCTCCCCGCCGAACCGCGACTTCCAGGCCTGGTACGAGAGCACAGCCACCGGCTGCCCGTGTCCCAGCGCCGTCTCGTCGGGCGTGAACAGGCGGCCCAGCGCCTGACGGGCCCCCAGCAGGTGCAGCGTCGCGGCGGAGATGAACGAGCCGATCAGCCGGTCGGGCTCCCCGGTTCCGGTCAGGTTCACGCTCTGCGTCCGCATGAGCCCGATCTCCTGGAAGACGCGGGTGCGTGCGCGCATCTCCTCGACGTCGGGGATGCTGAGCAGCTGCCGCTGTCCCCCGCTCATCCCCCAGATCACCGCCAGCTGCTCCGGATGCGCGAAGGGAAGCGGACGGATGAGCACCGCATTCACCAGCGTGAAGATGGCGCTGTTGGCCCCGATGCCGAGGCAGAGGGTGAGGAGCGCGATCGCGGTGAATCCGGGCCGGCGGAGAAAGGTGCGACAGGCGAACCGGATATCCTGCAGCAGGGTCTCCATGAACGGCTCCGAAGGCGGCGGTGGCAGGGGAGGAGCCCACCTGGCGGCAGCCGGGGGCTCGGGTGGGCGGCGGCGCAGCAGGGCGGCCGTGAGGCTCCGCGCGGCGTCGGCCGAGAGCAGTGCGGCCAGCTGGAGGCGGCGGAAGGTGCCGCCGCGCGCGGGATCATGCCGCTGGTCATCGATGAACCGCGCGATGTCTTCCGCGTACTGCGCGCGCAGCTCGCGGGGATAGCAGCGCGCCACCAGGCGCGCGACGCGACTGGGCCGCGGATGGTCGCTCACGCGGGATCCGGCATCGGCAGGATCTGCCGCGCGCGCGCCGCGTCCACCACCGCGGCCAGCCGGCCCAGCTCGCTCTCGAGCACGCGCCGGCCGAAGGGGGTGAGCCGGTAGTAGCGCCGCCGCTCCGCCCCCTCCTCCCGGTGGCGGGGCGTGGACTCCTCGACGAGGGCACTGTCGAGCATACGCTGGATCGAGCCGTAGAGGGTGCCGGGGCCCATGCGCACCTGCCCGTCGGTCGCCGCGTCCACGCGCCGCGCGATGGCGTAGCCGTGCAGATCGCCGTCGGCGAGCGCGAGCAGGATGTGCAGCACCGCGGGGGTGAGGGGCAGCATGCCGTCCACCGAACGTCGCGCCATGGGTGGCTCCCGAAGGGTGATATATCGGTTACGGATATAGTATATCCGTGACGGTAGCACGGCAAGCCGTCGTACGCCGCCCGTCGCCCCGTTATGTTCCGGTCCACCTCCACCCCACGATCGCCATGCCCTACACGACGCTCCTCTTCGACGTGGCCGACGGAATCGCGCGGATCACCGTCAACCGGCCCGACAAGCTGAATGCGCTCAACGCCACCGTCATGCGGGAGCTGGGTGACGCGGTCTCCGCCGTCGAGACCGACGACGCGATCCGCGGCGTCCTCCTCACCGGCGCCGGCCCCAAGGCTTTCGTGGCGGGCGCCGACATCGCCGAGCTCGCCTCGCAGGGCCCGGTGGACGGGAAGGCGCGGGCCCAGATCGGCCAGTCCGTCTTCCGCCGGCTCGAGCGCTGCGGCAAGCCGGTCGTGGCGGCGGTCAACGGGTTTGCCCTGGGCGGTGGCTGCGAGCTCGCGATGGCGTGCCACCTGCGTGTGGCGGCGGAAGGGGCCCGCTTCGGCCAGCCGGAGGTGAAGCTGGGGATCGGGCCCGGCTACGGCGGCACGGTGCGGCTCCCGCGGCTGGTCGGGAAGGGACGCGCGCTGGAGCTCCTGCTCACCGGCGAGATGATCGATGCGGCGGAGGCGTGGCGCATCGGGCTGGTCAACCGGGTGGTGCCGGCCGACCGCCACCTCGAGGAGGCGGAGGCGCTGCTGCGGAAGATCCTGGAGAACGGTCCGCTGGCGCTTCGTTTCGTCATCGAGGCGGTGGACGCCGGCCTCGAGCTCTCGGTGGAGGACGGGCTCCTCCTCGAGGCCAACCACTTCGGGCTCCTCTCCGCCACGGCCGACATGCGGGAGGGCACGACCGCGTTCCTGGCGAAGCGGAAGGCGGCCTTCACGGGTCGCTGACCGGGCGGTTTTCCCGGCTTAGCGGCCTCCATTTCGGAGGCCGAACCTGCTATTTTGAGGGGATGGAATTCCCCGCCCCGCGCGGCGCGCAACGAGCGATACGAAAAGGGGTTGGAGCGCTCCTGCTGGCGGCCCTCGCGACCGCCTGCACCGACCGGGAGCGGCTGACTTTTCCGTCCGAGGGCGACCAGCGCGGGCCGATCACCTTCATCGACCAGCCGGGCACCGGCGACACCACGGTCCACGCCGGGCCCCAGATGCCGCTCTCGGGCAAGACGATCGACCCCGACGGCGTGGACAGCGTCTACATCGTGGTGCTGGGGGGGAACGAAACCTTCCATCCGTTCGCCGTCGCTCGCGACACGGCGCGGTTCGGGGTGAGCATCAGCACCAGCGGCCTCGCGGGCAAGACCATGATCGTCCTGGTGTTCGGCACCGATCAGCTGGGCAACCGGGGAGACACGGCGGTGCGCCGGGTGGTCGTGACGCCGTAGTGCGGCTCGAGCGGCTGACCGCGCGGGGGTTCCGGAACCTCGAGGCTGTCGAACGCGACGTTCCGGCGGAGGGTGCGGCGCTGCTCGGCCGGAACGGCCAGGGCAAGACGAATCTGCTGGAAGCCATCTACTACCCCGTCCTGTTTCGCTCGCTCCGCGGCAGCGCCGACGCAGAGGTCGTGATGTTCGGCGGCGCCGGCTTTCACGTGGCGGCGCGGCTGGCCTCGGACACCGCGGCGCTCGATATCGCGGCGACGTACCAGACGGCCGGCAAGCGGAAGCGGATCGTGGTGGACGGCGCCGACGTCGCGCGGCTGGCGGATGCGGTGGGGCAATGGGCGGCGGTGGCGTTCCTCCCGGGCGATGTCGCGCTGGCTTCGGGGCCCGCGTCCGAGCGGCGGCACTACCTCGACCGGATGCTGTCACTCGCCGACCGCGCCTACCTCGCCGCGCTGAGCCGGTACCGTGCGGCGCTGGCCCAGCGGAACAGCGCCCTCCGCCAGGGCCGCGGCGACCTGGTGACGATGTTCGACGCGCCGCTCGCTTCGGCCGGAGCCCTCATCGTGGAGCGGCGGCTGCGCTGGCTCGAGCGGGCGGCCCCGCGCTTCGCCACGGAGCTGGCGTCGCTCGGCGAGCCGGGCGAGGGCACGGTGCGCTATCACGGCAGCGCGGCGCTCGCCGATCCCGCCGCGTGGCCCGATGCGCTGGAGCGGAGCCGGGCCCGCGACCTGGCCCGGGGCCTCACGACGGCGGGACCGCACCGCGACGACCTGGTGCTCGAGGTCGGTGGCCGCGAGCTACGCGCCTACGGCAGCACCGGCCAGCAGCGCAGCGCGGCCATCGCGCTCAAGCTGGTCGAGCTCGAGACGCTGGCCGAGGCGCGGGGCACCGAGCCCGCGCTGCTGCTGGACGACGTCTTCGCCGAGCTCGACGGCGAGCGCCAGCGGCGGCTGGCGGCGCGCCTGGTCCGGCCCGACGTGCGCCAGGTTTTCGTCACCGCGCCCCGCGCCGACGAGCTGCCGGCCGGCGTGGACCTGCCGCGCTGGACGGTGGAAGGGGGAAAGGTGAGCGCGTGAAGAACCCGGGATCCCGCCCGACACCACTGGCCGACGCACTGGCGAGCTTCCTGAGCCAGAAGGGCCTCCAGCGCCGGGTCGAGCAGGCGGGAATCGTCGAGGACTGGGCCGGCCTGGTCGGGCCGCAGATTGCGGCGGTCACGGAGCCGGAGTCGGTCACGCCCGACGGCGTGCTCCGGGTGCGCGTCGCGACGGCGCCGTGGGCCACCGAACTGAGCCTGATGTCGCCCCGGATCCTGCGGCTCCTCAACGAGGGGCGGAAGGGGCGCGTGAAGGAAATCCGCTGGGTGGCGGGCCCGCTGGGCCGCCGCCCCTGACACCAGAGGACCGCAGACACCGCAGCAACGGAAGCGAGCACACATGAGCGCCACCCTGACGGGCTACAAGGCCGATTCCATCCAGGTCCTCAAGGGGCTCGAGGCCGTGCGCAAGCGGCCCGGGATGTACATCGGCTCGACCTCGGAGAACGGGCTGCACCACCTGGTGTACGAAGTGGTGGACAACTCGATCGACGAGGCCCTCGCCGGGCACTGCGACGCGATCGACGTCGCCATCCACGCCGACAACTCCATCACCGTCGTCGACAACGGCCGCGGGATCCCGGTGGACGTGCACCCGACGGAGAAGATGCCGGGCGTGGAGCTCGCGCTCACCGTGCTGCACGCCGGCGGCAAGTTCGACAAGACCAGCTACAAGGTCTCCGGCGGCCTGCACGGCGTGGGCGTGTCGGTGGTCAATGCCCTCTCGGAGCGGCTCGAGGTGGTGGTGGAGCGGGACGGCCAGCGGCATCACATGCAGTTCGTCCGGGGCAAGACCACGAAGAAGCTCTCGGTGATGGGGAAGACACGGACGACCGGCACCACGATCCGCTTCAAGCCCGACCCCGAGATCTTCACCGTCCTCGAGTACAACTACACGACCCTGGCCGACCGGCTGCGCCAGCTGGCGTTCCTGAACAAGGGCGTGCGCATCACGCTCAAGGACGAGCGGGAGACGCCGGTCCGGACCGAGACCTTCTTCGCCAAGGGCGGCCTGGTGGAGTTCGTGCAGTGGCTCAACCGGAACAAGAAGGCCATCCACCCCAAGCCGGTGGCCTTCTCGACCACGAAGGACGACGTGGACGTGGACGTCGCGCTCCAGTACGAGGAGGGGTACAACGAGAACACGTTCACCTTCGTGAACAACATCAACACCCACGAGGGCGGCACCCACCTCACGGGGTTCAAGTCGGCGCTCACGCGCACGATCAACGACATCGCGAAGAAGACCAGCGCCCTCAAGACGGAGGGGTTCACCCTCTCGGGCGACGACATCCGCGAGGGGCTCACCTGCGTGCTGCACGTGAAGG
>JAICVB010000115.1 GCA_025935545.1 Gemmatimonadales bacterium | reverse complement strand
CGTCATGGCCGAGAGCATCCGCTTGCCCGGCACCACGGCGTTCGCCTCGCCCTGCACCAGCCCGAACATGTTGGGCTTGCCCGGCGCGGTGGCGAAGTCGTCCATCTCGTCGTTCAGGAGGAAGCCGGCCCCGGTCACGGTGACCGCGCTGCCGTAGCTGTTGTTGAGCGTCGTGGTGGTGCTGACCGCGTTCCCGTCGGCGTCCACGACCGAGTAGTGCGTGGTGGAGGAGCCGGTGGGGAGCGAGGGATCGAAGGCGGCGGTCTTCGACGCGCGCTCGCCGATCTGCGAGCGGAGGGTGGCGGCGTAGGTCTTGGAGAGGAGGCGGTCGAGCGGCATCTTCACGAACGCGGGATCGCCCAGCTCGGTGTTGCGGTCGGTGAAGGCGCGCCGCATCGCCTCCGCTTCCCGGTGGACCAGCTCCGCCGAGCCGAACGGCGGCAGCGGCTTGTACCCCTCCATGATGTTGAGGATCTCCGCCATCGTGACCCCGCCCGACGACGCCGGCGGCATCGAGAAGATGGTGTAGCCGCGGTAGCCGATCTTGATCGGGTCGCGCCAGATCGGCTGGTAGGCCGCGAGGTCCGCCTTCGAGATGATGCCGCCCCCCCGCTCCATCTCCGCCACGATCAGGTCCGCCACGCGCCCCCGGTAGAAGCCGGCCGCGCCGCTGTCGCGGATCGCCTCGAGGGTGTGGCCGAGGTCGCGCTGGACCAGGGTGCTGCCGGGCGCGGGCGGTGCGCCGTTGGGCAGGAACGACGCGCGGGACCCCTCGAAGCGCGAGAGCCGGTCGCTGTCACCCCGGATCGAGCGGAACCGGGGCGAGTCCACCACGAACCCCTCGCTCGCGAGCCGGATGGCCGGCGCGATCACCTCCGCGAGCGTCAGCTTGCCGAACCGGTGCTGCGCCTCCACCAGGCCCGCCGGTGAGCCCGGCACCCCGGCCGCGAGATGCCCCGTGATGCTCTTCTCGGTGGGATTTCCCGACGCGTCGAGGTACATGTCGCGCGTCGCGCGGCCCGGGGCGGTCTCGCGGTAGTCGAGCGCCTGGGTGGTTCCGTCCTTGAGCCGGATCACCATGAAGCCGCCGCCACCCAGGTTGCCGGCCTCCGGGTGCACCACGGCGAGCGCGAAGCCGACCGCCACCGCCGCGTCCACCGCGTTGCCGCCCTTCCGCATGATGTCGCGGCCCACCTCGCTCGCGATCGGGCTTCCCGATACCACCATCGCCGAGCCGCCCTCCGTCACGCGCGACTTGCCGGTGAGCGGCCAGCTGGACGGAATGATCGCGGCGCCGGCCGGTGCCGGCGCGGTCGTCTCGGCCGGATGGCTGGAGCAGGCGGATGCGAGCGCGAGCAGGAGGAGGCTGGCGGGACGGATGCGCACGCGGTCCTCGACGGGTTGTGGAAGCGGGAGCCGGGAGGTTGCCCCCGGGATTGGACGCCTCCTAATTTAGCCCGTCCGCGGCCGCTGTATACTCCTCCGCCCCCGAGCCCATGGCCGACGATTTCCGCGATGCCCGGCTCACCGAGCGCCGCAATCCACGCACCCAATCGATCGACACCGCCTCATCCCTCGAGATCGTGGACCTCGTCAACGCCGAGGACGCGACGGTGCCGGCCGCGGTGGCGCGGGCGCGAGAGGCGATCGCGACGACCATCGACCTCGTCGAGCACGCCTTCCGCTCCGGCGGCCGCCTGATCTACGTCGGCGCGGGCACCAGCGGCCGGCTCGGCGTGCTCGACGCGACCGAGTGCCCTCCGACCTACGGCAGCCCGCCCGAGCTCGTGGTCGGCGTGATCGCGGGCGGGCCGCCGGCGCTGGTCCGCTCGGTCGAGGGGGCCGAAGACGACGAAGCCGCCGGCGGCGCCGCGATGGATGAGCTGGGCATCTCGGAGCGGGACGTGGTGGTGGGGATCGCGGCGAGCGGGACCACGCCGTACGTGGGCGCCGCGCTCCGCCGCTCGCGGGAGCGCGGCGCGCGCACGGTCTTTCTCTCGTGCACCGAGCCTCCGAAGGGGATCGCCGCGGACGTCTGCATCACCGTCCTCGTCGGCCCCGAGGTGGTGACCGGCTCGACGCGCATGAAGGCGGGTACGGCGACGAAGCTCGTGCTCAACACCATCACCACCGGCGCCATGATCCGGCTGGGCAAGATCTACGGGAACCTCATGGTGGATCTCCGCGCCTGGAACGAGAAGCTGGTGGACCGGAGCCGCCGCATCGTGATGGAGACGACCGGCCTCTCGCGCGACGCCGCGGGCGAGGTGATCACCGCCGCCGGCGGCCGCGTGAAGACCGCGATCGTGATGGCGCGGCGCGGCATCACCCGCGAGGAGGCCGAGCGGCTCCTGGCGGAGCAGGACGGCCGGCTCCGCGCCATCGTGGGCGACCCGCCGCCGATGCCCGCCGCATGACGGAGCGCCCGACCCTCGCCGTCGGCACCATGTCGGGCACCTCGCTCGACGGCGTGGACGCCGCCCTCGTCCGATTCACCGGCCCCACCCACGCGACCCTCCTCGCCTTCGTCACGCGCCCCTACGATGAGCCGGAGCGCGCCCGCATCCGCGCCGTCCTCGACGGCGCCGGTGCCCGCGACACCGCGCTCCTCCACGCCGACCTCGCGGTCTGGGCCGCCGATGCGGTGCAGGCCGTGCTCGATGCGGGTCACACGCGCGCGTCGGACCTCTCCTGCATCGGCTTCCACGGCCAGACCATCTGGCACGAGCCGCCCGCGGTGACGTGGCAGCTGGGCGAGCCCGCGATCCTGGCGGAGCAGTTCGGCGTGCCGGTGGTGAGCGGCTTCCGCGCGCGCGACGTGGCCGCGGGAGGGCAGGGCGCCCCGCTCGTGCCCGTGGCCGACGTCCTCCTCTTCGGCGGCGACGCGCCGCGCATCCTCCTCAACATCGGCGGGATGGCCAACTTCACCTGGGTGAAGCATCGCGCGAGCGACGAGGGAGCGTTCGCCTTCGACACCGGGCCCGGCATGGCGATCATTGACGCGGCCGCACGCCTGGCCGATCCCTCGCTGCCGTACGACGTGGACGGGCGCCTGGCCGCCGCCGGCAAGGTGAACGAGGCGGTGCTCGCCGAGCTGCTCGCCGATCCCTTCTTCCGCGCGCCGCCGCCCCGGAGCACCGGCCGCGAGCGCTTCGGCGATGCCTACGCCCGGGCCCTCGCCGCGCGCGCGCCGGGCGCCGACGCCGTGGCCACCGCGGTGGAGCTCACCGCGCGCTCGATCGCGGGCGCGATCGCCGAGTGGGGGCGCAACGCCCGCGAGATCGTCGTCTCGGGTGGCGGCGTGCATCATCCCGCGCTGATGGCCTCACTGGAGCGGGCCCTCGGTCCCTCCCGCACGCTGCGCCGCTTCGACGACCTCTTCTTCACCGGCGACGCCAAGGAAGCCGTCGCCTTTGCGCTCCTGGGCTACCTCACGATGCACGGCCAGCCGGGGAACCTCCCCGGCGCCACCGGCGCGGCCGGCGGCCGCGTGCTCGGCGCCGTCACGCCCGCCTGAGCGTGACCCTCGCCCGGCTGGTCCTTCCCGCCCTTCGGGCATCCGCCACGGGCGACTTCGAGCACGAGCGCGGCCGCATTGACGAAGCGCTGGCGCTCGGCGTCGGCGGGTTCATCATCTTCGGCGGGGCACCCGACGTCGTCGCGCGCCTCACCGCCGAGCTGACGCGGCGCGCCGGCCGCCCCCTCCTCATCGGCAGCGACCTCGAGCGCGGCGCTGGCCAGCAGTTCGCGGGCCTCAGCGAGTTCCCGCCGCCGCTCGCGCTCGCGTCGCTCGACGACCTCGCCGCGGTCGCCACCGCGGCCGCGGTCACCGCGCGCGAGGCCCGGTCGGTGGGCGTCAACTGGGTCTTCGCGCCCGACGCCGACCTCGACGTCCTGCCGGCCAACCCCATCGTGCAGACCCGATCGTTCGGCGCCGATCCCGCGCTGGTCTCCGCCTGTGTCCGCACCTGGGTGGAGGCCTGCCAGGCCGCGGGCGCGCTGGCCTGCGCCAAGCACTATCCGGGGCACGGGCGCACCGCCACCGATTCGCACGCGGGCCTCCCGGTCGTGAGCGAATCGGCGGACATCCTCGAGGCGGATCTCGCTCCCTTCCGTGCGGCGGTCGCCGCCAATGTCGCGTCGATCATGACGGCGCACGTGGCGTTCCCGGCGCTCGACCCGTCCGGCGTTCCCGCCACGCGCTCGAGTCGCATCCTGGGCGCGCTCCGCGCCGATCCTGACTTCCGCGGGCTCGTCGTGACCGACGCGCTCATCATGGACGCCGCGACCACCGGCCGCTCCGAGGTGGAGGGCGTGGTGGACGCCGTCGCCGCCGGCGTGGACATCCTGCTCTACCCGAACGACACCGCCAACGTCGTCCGCGCCCTGAACGACGCGGCGGCGAGCGGACGCATCGGCGCCCAGCGAGTCGAGGACGCGCTGTCCCGCTACGGCCGCGCGCTTGCCCGCGCCGGTGAGGCGCTGCCGGAGCTGCCCACCAGCGCCCCCGGCGAATTCTCCGCGGCCATCGCCGACCGGCTGGTGGAGGCGGGCGTCGCGAACCTTCCCCTCGGCAATTTCACCGCGCCGCTGGAGCTGATCACGGTTGACGACGACCTGGGCGGCCCCTACCCGCCCGGCCCGAGCGACTGCCTGAACCAGGCGCTCGACGCCGCGGGCGTGCCGCTCGGCCCGGGCGGCTCCCGCATGGCACTCGTGTTTGCCGAGCCGCGCGCGTGGAAGGGCAGGGCAGGCCTCGGCGACGCGTCACGCGCGGCACTCGGCCAGGCGGGCGCGCTCGACCTCATCGTGCTCTTCGGTCACCCGCGGCTCACGGCCGAGCTGCCGCGCGGGGTTCCCGTGCTGGTGGCCTGGCACCGCCAGCGGCTCATGCAGCACGCGGTAGCCCGCTGGCTCAGCCGGCCGCCGGCTCCGGGGGCCGCGCCACGCGGCTGAGGAAGGGAATCAGGAGGAAGGCGGGAAGCCCGACGAGGAACGTGATGAGGAAGTACGTGGAGTAGCCCAGGTGCTCGGCCAGCGTGCCCGACGCGGCCCCCGCGACACTCCGCGTCACCGCGAGCAGCGCCGAGAGGAGCGCGAACTGCGTGGCGGCAAAGCGCCGCTCGCAGAGCGACATCAGGTAGGCGAGGTACGCCGCCGTCGCGAGCCCCGCCGCGAAGTTCTCGAAGATGGCGGCGCCGAAGACCGCTGCCTGCCCGGCGAAGAACGTTGCCGCCGCCCAGTAGCCGAGCGCGGAGCAGGCCTGCACCGCGCCCAACGCCCAGAGCGCGCGGCGGATTCCCCACCGCGTGGTGAGCACGCCGCCGATCACCGCGCCGCCCACCGTCGCGAGGGTGCGCGCCAGCGTGAGCGCGCCGCCGATCTCTTCCAGGCTGAGCCCGCGGTCCACCCAGAACGGCCGCATCATCGGCTCGAGCGCCGCGACGTCGAGCTTGAAGATCAGGGCGAACGCGATCACCAGCCAGATGCCGGGCCGGCGGAGCAGGGCCCGCACCGGCTCCCAGATCGGCTGGCGGTCGGCGGTCTGCACGCGTCGCACCGATGGAAGGAAGAGCGCCGCCACCGCGAGCCCGCCCACGATCGCCGCGGCGGCCGTGAAGGCCGCGCGCCAGCCCGCGCGGCCCGCGAGCCAGACCACCGCACCCCCCGCCACGAACATCGCGCCGCGGTAGAGCGCGATCCTCACCGAATTCGCGGCACCCAGCTCGGCTTCACTCGTGGACTCGATGGTGAAGGCGTCGATCGCCACGTCCTGCGTGGCGGAGAGGGTCGTCATGGCCACGAGCAGGAACCAGAACCCCGGCGCCAGCGCGTGCACGTCCGCCGCCGCCACGAGCAGCGTGAGCGCCGCCAGGGCCGCGAGGCACGCCACGATCCACTGGCGCCGCGTGCCCACGCGGTCCACCAGCGGCGACCAGATGAACTTGAATGTCCAGGGGAAGCTGACCGCGGCCACGAGCCCGACCTTCACCAGGCCGGCACCCTCGGAGCGCAGGTAGATGGGGAGTGCGTCGTTGACGAAGCCGTACGGAAAGCCCGACGCAAACGCGACGAGCGCGATCCACCCCAGCCGGACGGCGAGCGGCCCCTCGGCGGGGCTCCGGGTCACTTGAGCCGCGGCGCGTCCCGCAGGAGCTCGTGCACGAAGCGCACCGGCACGCCGTAGATGATCCGGCCCGCGCTGTCGCGCTCGCTGCCGTACAGCACCGCCACCACCTCGCCCCGGGCGTTGAAGATGGGGCTCCCGCTCGATCCCTGCGCACCGTAGCCGTCCACCTGCACCAGCGTGGGCAGGACGCGGGAGACCGTGCCCTGCATGCTGGTGGCCGAGACGCCCACCTCGCGCCAGTCGCCGCCCATCTGGAGGTCGAGGCCCAGCGGGTAGCCGAGCATCGCCACCGGTGCGCCCTCGTCGATCGCCGCGGTGGAGGGCGCGATCGCGCGCACCGCCGGGAGGCGCGACGGCGTCTTGACCCGGAGGAGCGCCAGGTCCGCCACGCCATGCACGCTCACGATCTCTGCCGGCCAGGTCTGCGACGAGCCGTCGAGCACCACGCTCAGTCGCCTGGAGCGCGCGCCGGCGGTGGTGACCAGGTGGCGGTTGGTCACGATCAGGGCCTCGCCCCGGCTCGAGCGCACCACGAACCCCGTCCCGCTGAACGAGCTGCCGTCGTCGAACTGCGCCACCACGAGCGCCACCGCCGAGCGGTTCTCCCGCGCGATCCGCGCGAGGTCGAGCATGGCCGTCGAGATGATCTCCCGCTGGCGCTGCGCCGTGTCCCGCATCTGGCGGCGGAGCAGCTCCTCGCGCTGGCCGCTCCGGCCGGCGTGCCAGATCCAGCCCGTCGCCACGGCCGTCACCAGAATCCCCGCGAGGATACCGCGCCGGCGGATCGCCGCCTGCCGGCGGCGCGTCGCCTGTTCGATCGACGCGACCGTGATCCCGCTCGAGGGCGCCGGCCGGAGCCGGAGCTCCGCGGCGGTGGGCCGGACCCGCTGGACCGGGAGCGCCTCGCGGTCGCGCGTCACCGGCTCCGGCAGGAAGCTCACCTGCGTCACCGGGCCGCCGCGGCCCAGCTCGATCACGTCGCCGCTCTCGAGCATGAGGTCGCCCACCACGCGCTCGCCGTTCACGAACGTTCCGGCGGCGCTTCCCAGGTCGCGCACCACCCAGCCGGGCTCGCGTCGCACCACCGCCGCGTGGCGCGCCGAGATGGGCGCCTCGTAGTACGCCTCGAAGCGCACGTCTGCGGCAGGATGGCGGCCGATCGTGATGTAGGTCTTGTCGAGCGTGACGGCCTGCCCGACGCGCTCACCGGCCCGGATCTCGAGGCGAATGCTCATGGGCGCCTACAGGAGGAAGAGGAGAAGGGCGGCGAGCAGGACGAGCCCGCCCGCGAGCATCACCAGCGTGGCGGGGCGGATGCCGCTGCCGGTCGGCGCCACCACCCCGGGCACGATCGGCTCCGGCATCGGGGTGTCCACCTGGTCCACCTCGTCCGCCTCGGAGGGGAAGGTGCGGTAGCCCACGTCGGTGTCGCCGTTGGACTCGCCCAGGCCGTCGCCGCCGAAGCGGGCCGCGACCACGGTGATGTTGTCGGGACCGCCCCGCGCGTTGGCGAGGTCGATGAGCGCGCTGCAGAGCGTCGCGAGGTCCTCGTGGCGCCCCACCATCTCACCGATCTCG
>JAICVB010000125.1 GCA_025935545.1 Gemmatimonadales bacterium | reverse complement strand
GTATGCGGCTCGCCGCGGATGGTGATCGTCCGGGCGAGGTCGGCAGGAGCGAGCGGCTCCAGGGCGGCGAAGACGGCGCCCCACCCGGCCTCCCACCGCCGCATGAGGTCGTCCCGCGTAAGCGAGGGGTCGAGATCGAATTCGCCGTCGCGGTCCCGGTCCGGCTTCTCGCCGTCGCTCGTCAGGAAATCGGTCCAGCGCGAGCGCGCGTTCCCCGCCATGTGCGCGACGAGCACCGCCAGGCTGTTGGACGTGTCGTCGAGCCGCGCGAAGAACGCCGCGTCGTCCGCCTGCGCCAGCGCGCGCTCGGCCTGGTCCCGCAGCGCGTGAAAGCCGGCGATGCTCTCGCGAAGGAATGCGGCCGCCGGCCCCTCGGCGGCCCGCCCACCGTCGTCCACGCCCCGGCTCACTGGCGGCAGACGCAGAGCGTGGCGACGTAGGCGCCCGGGTCGATCGTGCCCTGGGCGGTGCGCGCCGGCGCCAGCGCAATGAGCCGGAGAATGCCGTTGCCCAGCGTGCGCTCCCGCGGCGCCGCCGTCGTGTTCAGCAGCACCTCCGCCGGCGCGGCGCCGCCGGTCGCGACGCCCAGCACCACTTCCGCGTTCCCGGCCTGCACGCACTGCACGCCGTCGGGGCAGCGCGAGTCGCTCCGTACGCCTCGGAAGGTGACGACCGACGACACCCCGGCGACGCTGGCCGCCTGGCCGACGCGGAGCGAGAACTGCTGGCCCATCGTGACCGAGAGCTGTGCCGGCGCCGACGCGGCGCCGACGGAGGGTGCAGGCGATGGCCCCGGGGAGGAGGCTCCGCCCCCGGCGCAGGCGGCGAGGGCCAGCAGGGCGAGCGGGCCGAGTGCCCGTGTCATGTGTCGCATCAGTTGCCTCCTTGTACGAGCTTCCTGAGGAGCGCCACCTGCCCGGCGTGATAGGCGTGGTGCTGCAGCAGCCCGTTCACGGTGTATGCCTCGAGGTCCGAGAGCTCCGCGCGCGCCGCGACCGTGCCGGTGAGCTCGGCGTGCGCCTCTGCCAGGCGAAGCTTCGCGTCGGTCCACGCCGCGTCCGTCGGATCGGGCGGCATCGCGGGCCAGTCGCCGTCCGCGGGCTCGGCGGCCTCGGCTCCGCCCAGGCGGCGGGTGGCCTCGCCGGCCCAGGCAGCCATATGGAGCGTGAGCTCCCAGATCGTGTGGGCGGACGGGATCGGGCGGGCAGCGGCGCCGGCAGCGGTCACGCCGGCGAGGATGGCGGAGACCGACGACCCGTGCCACGGGTTGCCGTCCCACGCCCGTCGGAGGTCTTCCGTGATCCTCTGTGCTTCGGTCATGGTGGAGTCCGGTGCGGGGCACCGGAAGATGCGCGGGCCCGGCGCTCGCGTCGAGGCCGGGCCCCGCGAGGTCCTCTAGGCCTGCAGCGTCACGGCCGCACGTCGCCGCGGCGGGTCGCGGTGTCCGGCGCGCGGACGTGGCCGGTCACCCGGTCCCAGGCATCGCGCACGGCGTCCTTGATCTCGTCCCAGGTCGACCGGTTGTCGCCGCGGTGCTCGTAGCGATCCCAGCCGGTCCGGAGGTCCGATTCGGCATCCTCCCAGGTACGTCCCGCGTTGTGCCGCGCCGACTCGAAGCCGTAGCGGTAGGCCGGACGGAACCGCTCGTAGTAGTCGGGCCCGATCGCGTAAGGGCGACTCGAGAAGTTCTCGGTCCAGTAGTTGTCTTCCGTCTCCCAGGCCGCGGCCCAGTCGTCACGCAGCGGGTTGGACGGATCCACGAAGCTGTTGTCAGGCATTGGTCACTCCCGGTTGTCGAAAAGTCAGCGGGGAACGCGGCGGCGCGCGGGTGCGGCGCGCCGGCGGGCCGAGTCGGCGCTCTCGCGCGCGGCGGCGACGCTGTCCTGGCTCCTAGCGTTGAGGGTGTCGGACGGCGTCTCGGGCACCGAGCTCCGCACCACGTTCGCGCTGGGAGGCAGCTTGGCGCCGCCCAGCGTGTCCCGCGGAAGCGTGGGGGCCACGACGCCGCGCGGTACGTTCGCCTCGGGCGGGAGCTTGCGCCCGCCCAGGGTGTCGCGTGGCAGCGTGGGGGCCACCTGCGCGGCAAGCGGGGCCGCCAGCGTGGCGGCCAGCGCGATCACGATCAGGTGCCTCATGGGTCCTCCTCGATGGTGCCCCTCCATCCTAGCGGAGCGGTGGTCCGGGCACTGTGAGCCCGGGCACCATGCAGGACTATCTTCGGGGCGGAGGCATCCCATGATCGTGATGGACCGCGAGAACCTGCTGGCGAAGGGCTGGTCGCACGTCGTCTCGACCACGAACGACGTGGGGGAGCTGGACGCGTTCCGGCTCCGGGTGGGCGCGCCGGCGGCCGCGCTGCAGCTGGCCAATCCGCGCTGGCCGCACCTCGATCTCCGGGGCGAGCCGCGCGAACGTGCGCTCGCCCTGGCCGATATCGTGATCGTGGACCGGACCAGCGAGCTGATCCGCTACGTGCGCCGGGTGCGCGGGAGGGTGTAGTCGCGGCCGCGCAGGGCCACGAGGAGGGTGGGAATGGCGAAGAGGGTGATCGGCGTGGACAGGCTGAGGCCGCCGATCACCGCGAGCGCGAGGGGGCGCTGCATCTCGCTCCCCGCGCCGAGCCCGAGCGCGAGCGGCAGGAGCCCGAAGAGCGTGCAGAGCGTCGTCATGAGGATCGGCCGGAGCCGCACGGTGGCGGCCTCGCGGATGGCGGGCTCCAGGGCCAGGCCGTCCTGGCGCATGCGGTGACGGGTGAAATCGAGCAGGATGATCCCGTTCTTCACGATGAGGCCCACCAGCAGGATCAATCCCATGAAGGACGACACGTTGAGCGGCGTGCCGGTGAGGAGCAGCAGCAGCAGCGCGCCCACGAATGAGAGCGGCGCGGCGAGCAGGATGACCAGCGGCTCGGTGAACGACTCGAACTGCACCACCATGACGGCCACGACGCTCACCGCGGCGAGCCCGAGCACGACCAGCAGCGCATGGAACGCCTCCTGCTGGCTCGCGTACTGCCCGCCCAGCTCGACGCGGGTGCCGGCCGGCGGCGGCGTCCGTGCCAGCAGCGCCTTCACGTCCGCCATCACGCCGCCGAGGGAGCGGCCGCTCACGTCGGCGGTGATGGCGATCATCTGCTGCTGATTCTCGCGGAAGAGCTGCGCGCGGGATTCCGCCGGCGTGAACGTGGCGAGCGCCGAGAGCGGGGTCGGCTCGTGACCGGCGTTCATCACGGGAAGCGCGCCGAGCCGGAGCGGGTCGTAGCGGACGGCATCGGGCGCCCGGACGCGGACCGCGACGGTGCGGTCGTCGAGTCGCACCTCCCCCGCCGGTACGCCGAGGAGGGGCGCGCTCACGGCGCTGCCGACCTGCTCCGGCGTGAGCCCGGCCCGGGCAGCGTCGGCCTCGCTCACCCGGAGCAGCAGCTCGGCGTTGGGCTCGCTCACCCCGCTGAAGAGGTCCTCGAGCCCCGCGACCCGCTCCATCCCCGGCTGCAGGCGCCGCGCATAGGCCTCGAGCGTGTCCAGCTGCTCCCCGAAGAGCTTGATCTCCACCGGCCGGGCATTGCCCGCCAGGTCGTTCACCACGTCCGACAGGATCTGGACGAACTCGATGTGGAGCCGCGGCACCGCGGCCTCGATCCGCGGCCGCACGTCGTCGATCACCTCGAACACGCTCCGCGAGCGCCGGCTCCGCGGACGGAGCCGGGCCACGATGTCGCCGGTATTCTGCTCGGTCGCGAAGAGGCCCAGCTCCGCGCCCGTGCGGCGCGAGGTGCCCTCGATCTCGGGCGTCGCCGCGAGGATGCCTTCCGCCACCTTCACCTCGCGGTCGGTCTCCGCGAGCGCCGTCCCGCCCGGCGTGAAGTAGTCGAGCACGAACGCCCCCTCGTCCATCTCCGGAAGGAAGCCGCTGCCGACGAAGCGGTGCGCCACGATCCCCGCCGCCACCAGCGCGACGGCGATGGCCACGACGGCGCGCGCGTGGTGCAGCGCGCCGCCGAGGGCGCGGCCGTACCGCGCGGCGATGCCGTCGATCCCGCGCCCGATGCGGGCGAGCACGCCGCGCGGCTCCGGCGGCTCCGCCTCCTGCCGGAGGAACTGCTCGGCGAGGAGCGGCACGAGCGCGAGCGCGATCAGGAGCGACACCAGCACCGCGATGGTGAGCGTGAGCGACAGCGCCTTGAAGAACTGCCCGACCACGCCCTGCAGCATGCCGAGCGGCAGGAAGACGACCACCGTCGTGATGGTCGAGGTCGTGACCGGCCAGATCAGCTCCTGGACCGCCTCCCGGATCGCGGCGTGGCGGTCGGGCGTGAGCCGGAGATGGCGCGCGATGTTCTCGGTCACCACGACCGCGTCGTCGATCACGAGCCCGATGGCGATCGCCATCGCGCCCAGGGTCATGAGGTTGAACGTCTGCCCCAGCAGCCGCATCAGGAAGACCGTGATCGCGAGCGTGAGCGGGATCGATGCCGCGCTGATGGCGGTGATGCGGCCGTGGCGGAGGAAGAGGAGGAGGACGAGCGTGGCGAGCGCCGCGCCGATCAGCATCGCGTCGCGCACCGAGCGGACCGCGTCGCGCACCAGGACGGCCTGGTCGTACACCGGCTTGAGCCGGACGCCCGCGGGCAGCGAGGGGCGGAACGACGCCATGACCCGGGCGACGCTGTCGGCGAGGGCCACGGTGTTGCCGCCGATCTGCCGGGTGATGTTGATCAGCGCGGCGGGCCGGCCGCGGTCGCCCGCGATGGCGCGGACGTGGTCCTCGGTGCCCAGCGTCACGGTGGCCACGTCGCGCACGCGCAGGCCCCCGGGGAGCGCCACCGCTCCGATGTCGGCGACGGTATGCGCCTCCTGGTCGGTGACCACGAGATACTGGCGGTAGTCCTGCGCCACCCGGCCCACCGCCTGCACCGTGGTCGCCTGGCGGATCGCGTCGGCGAGCCCGGCGTAGTCGAGGCCCGCGGTCACGAGCCGCGCCGGGTCCGCCACCACCTCGATCTCGTGCACGTCCTGCCCCTGCACGTCCACGCGCCCGACGCCGGGAATGCGCGAGATGACGGGCTTGATCTGGTAGCGGGCGAGGTCGTAGAGCGCGGCGGGGTCCCCGCCCTCGAGGTTGTAGGAGATGACGGGGAAGAGCGAGGGCGTCATGCGCTCGACCTCGATGTCGAGCCCCTCGGGCAGCTCCGGCCGCACCTGGTTCACCCGCGCCTGCACCAGCTGCAGGGCGGTGATCATGTCGGCATTCGGGGCGAAGTCGATCGTGGTCTCGACCGCCCCGCGGATCGCCTTGGTGCGCACCCGCCGCACGCCGGGCACGATGCTGACCGCCTCCTCGATCGGCCGGGCGACGCTGAACATCACCTGCCGCGCGCCGAGCGCGGAACCCTCGGCCACGATGGTGACGCGGGGAAAGACCAGCTCGGGGTAGATGGCCGACGGAAGCCGGAGCGCCGACCAGATGCCCGCGGCGCTCAGGAGCCCGATCGCCAGATAGACGAATCGCCGCTGCCCGACGAGGACGTCGAACAGCTTCACCGGGCCGCCGCCCGCACGCGGGCGCTGTCCTGCACGCCGTACGCGCCATCCGTCACCACGCGCTCG
Source organism: Gemmatimonadales bacterium (assembly GCA_025935545.1). Classification (GTDB taxonomy): domain Bacteria; phylum Gemmatimonadota; class Gemmatimonadetes; order Gemmatimonadales; family GWC2-71-9; genus JAICUF01. The sequence goes on along the minus strand of JAICVB010000125.1, from coordinate 1,133 downwards.
CCCGCGGCGAGGCCCGACCGGATCTCCGCGGCGGTAGCCGAGCGGCCGCCGACGGTGACCCGGCGCGCGTGGGCGATCCCCGCGCTGTCCACCACGAAGACCGTGACATCGTCCCCGGCGGGCACCAGGGCCGCGACCGGCACCGTCACGGCATCGCTCCGCTCGCCGGCCGTGATGTGGCCGGTCACGGTCTCGCCGATCCGGAGCGGCCGCGATGGCGCGGTGACGCGCACCCGCACCGGCACGCCGTGCGACACCGAGTCCACCGCGGCGCCCACATCCGCCACCATGCCGGTGCCGATCGTCGCGCCCCCCGCGGTCGGGCCCTCGAGGAGGCTCACGACCGAGCCGGGGCGTACGCGCGCAGCATCGGCCGGGGAGAGGGTGAACTGGACGTCCAGCGCGGAGGCATCCGCCACCTCGACGAGCGGCGTCCCCGCGTCCACCGACGCGCCGAGCACGGCGTCCATCCGCGTCACCACGCCGGCGATCGGCGAGCGGAGGGTGGCGAGCGCCTCGGTATGCCGCGCCACCTGCGCGCTGCCGCGCGCCGCCGCGAGGTCGGCCGCCGCCTGCTCGGCCTCCTTCCGCGGCACGATCCCGGCGTCGGACAGGCGCTTCGCCCGTTCGTACGCGTGCTCCGCGCTCGCGAGTGCCGCCGCAGCCGTCCGCGCCTCGGCGGCGAAGGCGGTCTGATCAAAGGTCACGAGCGGCTGGCCCGCGCGCACCCGCTGGCCCACCGCGACCATCACCCGCGTGACCCGCGTCGGCCCAGGCGCGCCGAGGTCGGCCACGCTGCCGGGGCGCGCGGCGACTTCGCCGGTCGCGTCCACCGTTTCCTGGAACACGCCCCGCCCGGCCACGGCGGTGCCGACGCTCACGACCGCGGGAGGGGCCGCATCTTCGTCATCGGAGCCGCGCCTGCCGCACGCGGCGAGCGCCAGCAGGCCCACGAAGGCGGTGCGGATCATGGGCCGTCGCCGGTGCGGGTGAAGAGCCGGACCGCGGCCGCCGCGTCGTTCGCGGCAGCGAGGTCGTCGATGTACTGGCGGAGCGCGTCGCGCGCCGCGCGGCGCGCCTCCAGCACGGCCGAGAGGGGGCTCGCGCCCTCCGCGTAGGCGGTGAGCGCCATC
>JAICVB010000081.1 GCA_025935545.1 Gemmatimonadales bacterium | reverse complement strand
GCCCCCTCCCCGCCCCCGGCCACGCCGGCCAGCGCCGGCGCGCGCGGCGGGCGCGGCCCCTTGTCCCCCTCGCGCCGCGCGGCGCCGGACCTAGCCACCGTACCTCCGCGCGATCACGAGGCCGAAGACGATGTGCATGAGCCCGAAGCCGAGCGCCATCCACGCCGTCCCCCAGGCGGGCAGCAGGAGCGCGAGGGCGCCGGCCGCCATGAAGCAGAGCCCCATGATCGGCACCACCCGCACGGAGAACGCCCCCCCGGTGACGACGCCGGTGCCGTAGAGCAGGAGCCAGGTGCCCGGCAGCATGCGCCAAAGGCCGCCCTGGTAGAGCACGCCGGTGAGCAGAGCGCCGACCGCAATGGGCGGGAGGTAGCTGAGGAAGAAGCGGCGCGCCGGGCGGGAAAGCACGGCGGTGCGGGCCGAGCGCGACTTGTGGACCACTGCTGCCGCGCCGATCGCGGCGGCGACCACCGCCTCCGCGAGCCACACCCCGAGCCAGCGATCCCCGCCCCGGCCGGCGGCCAGCGCGCTCGCCGCGAGCGCGCTCATCCCCATCACGACGGCCCCCCAGCCGGGTACGGCCGTGAAGGCCGTGGCCCGCTCCATGGCGTCCCGGATGAACGTGAGGTTGTCCATCGCCCGCGCGTGGAGCGCGGGCGGATCGACGGGCGGGGGGAGGGGCCGGGGGGATGCCATGGTCACTTTGTACTGTAAAGCCGATGCGCGGCCGGCGCAAGCCCCGCCCCCGTCCCCGCCCGGCTCAGGCCGCGAGCTGCGAGGTGCACTCCGGGCACCGCACCGCCCCGATGGGAATCGGCCGCCGGCAGAACTGGCAATCCTTGGTGGTCGGCGCCGCGGCCTCGGCCGGGGTCAGGCGATTGGCCGCGCGGACGATCAGGAAGACCGCGAAGGCGACGATGAGGAAGGTGATGATGCTGTTGATGAAGAGGCCGTAGTTGACAGTCACGGCCCCCGCGGCCTGCGCGTCGGCGAGCGAGGCGTACGGGCCCGGCGTCTTGCCCGCCTTGAGCACGGTGAAGAGGTTCTTGAAGTCGACGTGTCCGAGCGCCAGCCCGATCGGCGGCATGATGACGTCGTCCACCAGCGACTTCACGATCGTGCCGAACGCGCCGCCCAGGATGAAGCCCACGGCGAGGTCGAGCACATTGCCGCGCATCGCGAACGCCTTGAACTCCTTGAGCATCGGACCCTCCTCCCCAGAGGATGGTCGCGCGGCGCCGCTCAGGCGGCGCTGGAGGCGACCGGAAGACCGGCGGCTTTCCAGCCGTTGAGCCCGCCGGCGAGGTTCACGACATTGCGGAACCCGCTCGCCACGAGCACGCTCGCCGCGATGGCCGAGCGCGCCCCGGACTGGCACTGCACCACCACCGTGCGATCGCGGGGCACGGCATCGAGGCGGCCGCGGAGCTGGCCCACCGGAATATTGAGCGCGCCGGGGACCCGACCGCCCGCGAATTCGCTCTCGGCCCGCACATCGAGCACCTGGACGTCGCCGGCGCGGAGCCGCTCCGCCAGGTCGGTCGCGGTCACCTGGCGCACCGTCCCGGCGGCGTGGCCGCCGGCCCAGCGCTCCAGCTCCTGACTGCCGGCGTAGCCGGCGATGCGATCGAGCCCGATGAGCGAGAGGTCGTGCAGCGCGTCGTCGAGGGCGCGACCGCGCTCGTCGGCGACGAGATAGATGTCGCGGTCGTAGGGAACGATCCAGCCGGCCCAGGTGCTGAAGCTCCGGTCGAGGGGAATGTTGATCGACCCGGGCAGGTGGCCCGCCGCGAACGCCGCCGCCGCGCGGGTGTCGATCACGAACGCGCCGGCCGCCACCGCGTCGGCCAGGCGCTCGACACTCGCGCGGATCGGATGCTGCAGCGCGCCGCGGAGCGGCGGGCCCATCCGGTTGAGCGCCTTCATCACGGCGAAGTAGGTCGGCGGGTCGGGCTGGCCCTCGAGGACGAGGCGGACGAACGCATCCTCGTCCTCGACGCCGAACGCCCAGTTGGTGAGGGCTTCGTACCCCAGCGTGCTTTGCGGCACCGCGCTGAGCGACTTGCCGCAGGCCGACCCCGCGCCGTGACCCGGCCAGATCTGGAGGTATCCCGGCAGCCCGCGGAAGCGCTGGAGCGACGCGAACAGCTGGCGGGCCGACTGCTCCATCGTGCCCGCCACCTTCACGGCCCGTTCCAGCAGGTCGGGGCGCCCCACGTCCCCGACGAAGAGGAAGTCGCCGGTGAAGGCGCCCATCGGCCGGTCGCCCGCGGCGGTGTCGGTGACGAGGAAGGTGAGGTGCTCGGGGGTGTGCCCGGGGGTGTGCAGGACGTCGATCCGGATGGCGCCGACGTCGAAGCGGCTGCCCTCGGTCAGCAGGCGCGCGCCGGCCTCCTTCGCGTAGCTGTAGCGCCATGCGAGGCCGCCGGCGTCGGACAGCAGGATCTGCGCGCCGGTGTGGGCCGCCAGCTCCCGGCTGCCCGAGACGAAATCGGCATGGATGTGCGTTTCCGTCACCCACGACACCCGCAGGTTCTCGGCCCGCGCGGCCTCGACGTACTGCTCGTAGTCGCGGTTGGCATCGACGACGAGCGCTTCGCCGGTGCGCGCGCACCCGATCAGGTAGCTCGCCTGGGCCAGCTTCGCATCGTAGAATCGGCGAAAGATCATGGACCGGGAATCTAACCGTCCGGAGCGGCGGGGCGAGCTGCTGCTTGCGTGCGGGAAGATTCGGCGGCTTCTTAGCGGGGTGCTGTGCGTGCCCGGCCCGCCCTGGCGTCACCCACGAAACATTCCGGCTACGACGAGGACCGCCCATGAAGAGACTGGCGCTCGCCGGTTGCATCACGCTCCTTGCCGCCTGCTCGCACAGCGACGCCTTCGCACCCCACGACACGAGCCGCTCCGGTCCGCTCGTCGCCGGCACGCCCGCCCGCCTCACCTACAATCCGGCCGCCAGTGTCACCCCCGCCTGGCTGCCCGATGCTTCCGCCTTTGCCTACGGCTTCAGCGATCTCGAGGCCCGGCTGGATCACGATCAGTGCATCGGGATCATGCCGGCGGCCGGGGGCTCCCTGACCGGCCGGATCTGCAACGTCAACCCGTTCAGCGGTGATTCCACCGACACCTTCGCCTGGCCCGCGGTGTCGCCGAACGGAACCCGGCTCGCCTACCTGCGCTCGTCGCGCCCGCGCGCGGCGCAGACCGACCAGCGGTCCACCCTCGTGGTGGCTCCGCTCGCGGCCCCCGCCTCGTTCACGCCGGTCCGCTCGCTGCCGTTCCAGGGCGGGGACGGCACCTTCTACGTCTCCCTCGCCGATCTGTCGTGGCTCGGCCCCGAGCAGCTGGTCATGCTGGGGGAGCAGGACAACAGTGTGAGCTGCCCGGACCCGCCGGCCTGCACCGGAGACCCGGTGCTGGTGCGGAGCGGCCGGCGGGTGCTCGTGGCCACCCTCGCGCCCGGGGCCCCGACGGTGGTGGATGTGCTCGGCACCGACTGGGCGAGCTCGGTCGCCCCGGTGTCCGGCTCGACCGACATCTACTACACCGTCGCGGGCGCGAGCCAGGTCTATCGGGCCCCGCTGACCGGCGGCGGCAGCGTGGTCCATGACTTCGGGGCCGAAGGCATCGCGCGCGACGTGGACGCGGCGGGGAACCGCCTCGTCGCCGTGGCGGGCGGGGTGCTGCGCCTGCTCGATGACGGATCGGGCGCCCCGCTCCAGCAGGACTTCGGCGGCCGGCTCTTCGTGGTGAACCTGGCGGCGGGGACGAGCGCGGAGCTCGCCATCCCGGCCACCGTCTTCCGCCACCCGGCCATCGCTCCCGACGGCTCGAGCGTCGTGGCCGAAGGGTACGCACTGACCATCACGAGATTCACGTCGGGCGGCGTGCAGTTCGTGGACACCGCCGTCACGGGCGTGCCCACGCTCTGGAGATTCCCGCTCCAGTGAGGTCCGGCCCGCGCGCCGCGCGCGTCCTCCCCTACATCGTCGCCGGCGCGCTGGCGTGCGACCACGCCGCCCCGTTCGCGCCCGCGGACCAGCACACCGCCACGCCGCTCACCGCGGGTTCGCCCACCCGCATCACCTACAGCGCGGGCGACGACCGCACGGCGAGCTGGCTGCCCGACGGGAGCGCCATCGTCTACTCCAGCGAGCAGCTCGGCCGCCGGGACCACGACCGCTGCCTCCAGTTCCTGCCGCCCACCGGTGGGCGCGTCGTCCGGCGGGCCTGCAATCTCCAGCCGGTCGCGCTGGACGACAGCACCGACCGCTACGAGGCGCCGGCCGCCGGGCCCGATGGGTCGCTCGTGTACACCCTCGCGCGCTCGTGGATCGGCCTCCAGAAGGGGCCGCGACAGGCCCTCGTGCTCGGCACGGTGGCCGAGCCGTTCGCCGGCGCCCGCGAGATCTCGCCGATTCCCTACTTCGCGAGCAACGGCCGCACCCACTCCTCCATCGCGGAGATCAGCTGGGCCGGGCCCGGGCGGATCGTGTACCTCGGCCAGATGCTCTTCTATGAGGGGTCGACCTTCCTCCCCGACACCTTCTACACCGGCCTCGACGTGGTCGTCGGCGATGTGCGCGGGCCCTCCGCCGCGCTCACCGTCGTGCCGAACACCGACTACGCGTCCGGCGTGAGCGTGGACCACGCCGACCCGGACCTCATCTACTTCACGCTGGGCGGCGATTCCCGCGTCTATCGCCAGTCGCTGGCCACGGGCGCGCGCGACGTGGTCTTCGACTTCGGCGCGGGCCACATCGTCCGCGACCCGCAGGTGTACGGCCGGCACCTCGTCGCGGTGATCGACGGCAGCGTGCTGTACGGCTTCGAGGGCGCCCACGGCTTCGTCCAGCGCGACGAGGGCGGCGACCTCGCGATCGTGGACCTCGATGCCGGCACCGTGAGCACCGTGAGCCTGGCTGAAACGCTGTTCCGCCGGCCGGTGATCGCGCCCGATGGCACCCGCTTCGTCGTCGAAGCGTCGCCCCGCGTGCCGGTCCACCAGCAGGCCCAGTCCGATTTCACCGCCATCAACCACCGGCCCGACCTGTGGCTGTTCGATCTCCCGTGACCGCCCGGAGCTTCGCGATGATGCGCATGCGCACCCTGCTCGTGCCCCTGCTGGTGGTGGCCCCGCTTCCGCTGGCCGCGCAGGCGAGCGGCGCCCTGAGCGGTCACGTGCGCGACGCGGCGACGGGTCGCGGCATCGCCAACGCGCTGGTGACGGTGGAAGGCGGCCGGCGCGGCGCCACCACCGACACCGCCGGCGCCTTCCGGATCCGCGAGCTTCGGAGCGGCAGCTACCGCGTGGAGGCGCGCGCGATCGGCTACCAGCCCTTCGGCCGCGACAGCGTGGCGATCCTGGCCGGCCAGACCACGGTGCTGGACCCCGCCCTCCGGCCCGATGCGGTGCAGCTCGCGCCCGTGGTCGTGGAGAGCAAGGATCCGATCCTCGACCCCCTCGCGACCGCCACGGAGCAGACCATCACGGCGCAGGATCTCCGGCAGCTGCCGGTGAGCTCGCTCGAGGAGGCGGTCGCGCTCTCGGCCGGCGCGGTGGGCGAGAGCTATCGCGGCGGGCGGCTGGGACAGGAGTCGTTCATCATCGACGGGCTCGGCGTGAAGAACCAGCTCGACGCCTCGACCGGCGGCCTCGGGCTGCGCATCCCGCCCGACATCCTCACCGAGGCCTCCCTCGTCACCAACGGCTTCTCGGCGCGCTATGGCCAGGCGCTGTCGGGCATGATCAACGTCGTCACCAAGGATGGCGGACGGCGCTGGGCCGGCCGCGCGGCGTACGAGACCGACCGGCCGTTCGGCCAGTCGCTCGATCTGGGCCTCGATCGCGTGGTCCTCGAGGCCGACGGGCCGATCGCGGGCGGCGTGACCGCCCTCGCGTCGGTGGACCTGACGGGGCGGCTCGATGCCGATCCGGTCAACGCGCCCCGGCCGACCGATCCGCTGGATCCCCGGAACGACAACCCCCACATGCTCCCGCACAACAGCGGTGAGCAGCTCAACTTCGCCGGGAAGCTCACCATTCCCTTCGGCGGGCACGAGACGCTCCGGCTCTTCGGCCTGCGCTCGATCGAGCAGCGGCTGCTGTACGATCCGGCGTTCAAGTACGACGAATCGTTCGCGCCCGGCAGCCGCACGGCCGGGACGCTGGGGAGCGTTCACCTCCAGCACACCAGCGGCCCGTCGGCCCGCACGCCGCTGGTGGCCGACCTTCGCGTGGCGTGGTTCCAGCGAGAATTCCTGCGAGGCGAGCTGGCCGAACAGCCCGATTTCAAGGTGGGGGCCTTCACCGGGAGCACCTTCCACTTCGTGGGTGAGGACGTGGCGCGCGCGCAGGACACCGCCGACGCGCGCGGCGGGATCGCCGGCTTCGGCCGGCCGGAGGCGAGCGAGAAGTCCCCGTGGGGCGTGCCGGCCTTCTTCCTGGGCGGCGCCTCCCGCGGCGACGTGGCATGGAATCGCTTCGGGGAGCTCCGGAGCCAGCTCGACTTCACCCTGGGCCTCGGGTCGCGCGCCGATCTCTTCTTCGGGGGCCAGGTCGTGCGCCAGAGCGTGCGCACCTTCCAGCGGGTGCTCGGGTATCTGCCGGTGAGTGACAGCGTGCCGGCGGCGACGGCTTCGACCTTCAAGCCCCTCGCCGCCGCGGGGTACGTCGAGACCCAGTTCCGCGCCAGCGACGTCGCGCTCACGGCGGGCGTGCGCTACGATCGCTTCGACACCCGCGCCGACCTCCCCGGCCGCACCGGCGGCGCGTCGCAGAAGCTCAATCCCCGCATCGCGGTATCCACGGTGCTCCGGGGAGCGACGGTCGTCGCCAGCATCGGGAGCTTCACCCAGCCGCCCGACTATCAGTACCTCGTAGATGCGGCCTTCGACGACACCACCCGCACCGGCCGGTTCCGGCAGGGCAACCCCGATCTCGGCTTCGAGCGCTCGTGGCAGTACGAGCTGAGTGTGCGCGCGCGGCCGCGCCCGGGGATCTCGGTCCGCGCAGGCGTGTTCGTCAAGCGGCTCCAGAACCTGGTGTCGTCGGTCCCCCTCGGCACCGACCCCGATTCCTCCTTCTTCGGCAACGACGACGTGGGGACCGTGCAGGGCGGCGAGCTGCTGCTCGACCGGGAGATGAGGGACGGCTGGGGCATCAAGGTGTCCTACGCCCTGCAGCGGGCGCAGGCCACCTCCACCAGCGCCTTCCTCCTCCGCCGCACGATCACCGTCGACCCGCTCACGCACGACACGACCTTCCCCGCCAAGGTCGAGTTCCCGCTGGACTACGATCGCCGCCACAGCCTGACGCTCATACTGCGAGGGCAGACGACGCCGCTCGCGGGCCCCCGCCTCCTTGGCGTACGGCCGCTGGCCGGCCTCGAGGCCGCGGTGATCGGCCGGTACCTCTCGGGGCTGCCTTACACGCGGCACGACTTCGGCACCGATACGCTCCTGGGCGGCCCCAACGGCTCGCGGCTCCCGGCCACGTCCACCATCGACCTGCTGGTGCGGCGCCCGCTCCGGCTGGGCGGCATCGCCGGCAGCGTCTACCTCGACGCGCGGAACCTCCTGAACCACCGGAATGTCGTCGCCGTGCGGCGCGACACCGGCTCGCCGATGGCCAGCGACACGATCATCGCCGTCATGGCCCGGAATGCGTACACGGCGCACCCCGAGCCGATTCCGTACGAATCGCCGCGGTACCGGGCCGATGCTGATCTCAATGGGGACGGGCTCGTCGCGGGGCAGGAGGAGCTGCTGCCGCTCTACCAGGCGGCGGCCCGCGACTACACGCAGCCGATCTTTGCCTACGGGCCGCCGCGGATCGCCCGGATCGGGTTCGAGCTGCTGTTCTAGGCCGGCGCCGCCGCCTGGCGGTCCCGGCTCGTGAGGAGGGTGTTGATCGCCACCGCCGCAAGGGCGCCTTCCGCCGCGGCGACGATCACGAGCTGGGCGTCGCGCGAGGCGTCGCCCGCCACGAAGAGGCCGGGCACGTCGGTCGCCTCGGAGTCTCCGGTGGCCACGGCGCCCGCCTCGGTGAAGTGGCATCCGAGCGACGCGGCGAGCCCGCTTCGCTGACGCTGGCCGGTGCAGAAGAAGAGCCCCGTGCGCGCCAGCGTGCTGCCGTCCTCGAAGACGATCCGCCGGAGCCGGTCACCCTCGCCTTCCAGACGCACGATCTTCTGGGGATACACCGGCACCCCGCCGGCCGCGAGCTCGGCACCCAGCTCCGGGGCCATGCCGGGATAGCCGTCGGTGCAGAGGACCACGTCCTCGCTCCACACCTTCATCGCGAGCGCGTAGCGCGCCGCGGCCTCGGTGCAGCCGTACACGGCGATGGGACTGTCGCGGTGCTCCCATCCGTCGCAGTAGGGGCAGTGATGCACCGTGCGCCCGTAGAAGCGCTCGATCCCCTCGAGCACCGGCACGTCGTCCACCACGCCGGTCGCGAGCAGGAGGGTGCGGCCCTCGAGCCAGGCGCCCCCCGCGAGCACGCGAAAGCCGCCGGCGGTCGGTTCCGCGGCGGCGGCTTCGTCGTCGCACCATTCAACGCTCTCGTACGGCGTGAGCTCGTCCCTGGCGAGCCGGAGGAACTCGGCCGGGGGCACGCCATCGCGCGTGAGGTAGCCGTGCATGGCCGCCGACCGGTGGTTCCGGGGCGTGCCGCAGTCGATGACGAGCGCCCGGCGGCGCGCTCGGCCGAGCGTGAGCGCCGCACTGAGCCCCGCCGGGCCCCCGCCGACGATGATGCAGTCCCAGGTCATGGGCGGCCGCTAGGTGCGGAGCGGCACCTCCCCGGCCTCCATCACCTGCTTGAACCGCCGGAGGTCATCCTGCACCTGCTGCGCCGGCGCCTCGCCGAAGAGGCGGGCCACCGCGTCGCCCAGCCGCCCGGCGGGGGGCTCGTAGCTGAGCACGACGCGCACCTCGGTGCCGCCGCCCGCCGGCGTGAAGTGCACCGAGCCCGCGTTGGCGATCTCGGAGCCCGGCAGCGACCGCCACGCGATCAGCTCATCGGGAACCTCATTGTGGATCTCGGCATCCCACTCGACGCGCTGGCCGACGGGTGCCCGGGCGATCCAGTGCGAGCGGGTGGCGTCGATGACGGTGACGCTCTCCAGGTGCTCCATGAAGCGCGGCAGGTTCTCGAAGTCGCGCCAGAAGGCGTAGAGCTCGTGCGCCGGGCGGTCGATCGTGATCGCCCGCTCCACCTTCACGCCCTGCCCCCGCCCCACGCTCGCCACCGGGCTCACCGGCTCATCGTCGAGCGCGGTGTTGCGGCCCAGCGCGCGGTTGACCGGACAACGGCCGGTGAGCGCCCGCGCGACGAGCCCCGCGCCGAGCGGCACGAGGAAGGGGCGGAGTCCGCGCCGCCGCAGCCCCAGCGCCACCAGCGCGGCCCCCGCGACGCCGGACGCGATCCGCTCGGTGCGGCCCACGTTCACTCCCGATGACCCTCTCATGCGTGATGCCATGGCGTGATCCTCACTTCTTCCGTTTCTGTTGAGCGCGGCGGCGGGTCACCGCGCGGTCGTGGGCGGCGTCATCGAGGTCGGCGGCGGTGCCGTCGCGAGCATCGGGATTGGCGGTCTCGTCCGACGGGTCGGCGAAGTGGCGGCCCATGCGGTCCGGGTCCCGGGGATCGGCGAAGGCGAGCGCGCCGCCTTCGTCCTGCTCCCCGCCCTCGCCGGCCAGGCGGTTGCGCTCGTCCTCGTGCATCGTGGCAAAGGTCTTTCCGAGATTGCGGGCCATGGTCACACTCCTCCGTCGGATTCGATCGCCGTCCTGGCGCGCTCCAGCTCGGCGCTCAGTCGGGCGGAAGGGTCGTCGCCGAAGACCGCGGCGGCGGCCTTGTCGCTCTGGTCCGGCGGCGGGGTGTAGGTCACGCGGGCGTCCACCCGCGTGCCGCGGCCGGCCGGCGTGAACCGGAACGTGGCGGTCTGCTCTCCCGCGCCGTTCGGGTCGCTGCGCCAGGAGAGGAGCCGCCCGGGCACCTGCTCGACCACCCGCGCGGTCCAGCTCACCGGGACGCCGGCCGCACTTTCCGCCGTCCACCGGCTCCGCCCCTCGCCGAGGTCCCGCACGGCGGTGACGCCCGCCAGGAACCGCGGCGCATTCGCGGCATCGGCCCAGAAGCCGTACACCGTTTCGGGATCGGCCGCGATATGAATGGAGCGACGCGCCTGCAGCGTGCGGCGCCGCTCGCGGAGCATGCCGTGCGGCGCCCCCTCCAGGTCGCGGAGTCCCGACGCCAGCATCGTGGTGCCCAGGGCGCGCATCGCGCCACCGAGGCGGCCGCGACG